>CAISJJ010000023.1 GCA_903885595.1 uncultured Bacteroidales bacterium | reverse complement strand
TGGTTGAGAGTGATGCCTTAGGCATCACTCTCGTTCTGCGACTGCGTTTATCGCCATTTTCAGGAGATTTCTGCCATTTGAGATCGGATATCTCATGTATTTGCGGGCTATTTATTGAAGTCAGCGGGAGAGGCCAATTTGATTTTGTAGCAGCTTTCAATCGGAAAGTGTCGGCCGAAAAAATTCGTGCGGCTATCGTGTTCACCTACAAAGCGAGGGTTTCGATAGCCAGAACATTTTGTTGAATATGGGATGAAACATGCGATGGTCTCGACAGTGGATGTTATCTCCGGATAGAGTCTGTTTGCTTTTTTAAACGCAAATATTATGACGGTTTAAGCGCCGAAATATTCAATATGCATATTTTTGACAATTTCCTTGATGGCTTTGACCAGTGACGCTGGTTTTAGCAGTTTTGCTTGACAGCCAAATGACAGGAGTTGCTCTATGACTTCATTTTCTGAAGTAGCAGTAAACACAAGAAGAATCTTGTCTCCTTTCAATTTTGTAATCTTTTGATCTTGGCTCCATATTCGTTCTGCGGCACGCCTTGCAGCCCATCCACTTAATTCAGCCTCAACCTTAAAAGGCTTATTTTTAATTATTCCGAACGTTTTATTAAAGGCTTTTTCAAAATCATATTTTTCAGAAGGGAGGAAATGGTTGTCTGTAATTTCAATTTCCTTGATTCTATGTATAGCTAATACTGTATCATCATCTGATTCCCAATAGCGCTTTCCTGGTTCATGGGTCATGCGCGAATGTAAGTAAATGCTATCCTTTCGGACAAATAGCTTAAATGGTTTGATGTAATAAACTTCAGGGTGCTTATCATCCAGTCCTTGATAAGCGACGCGGCACACACATTTATTGCCTATGGCCTGGATTATAGTGTGTATCGCTTCGTGATAAGGCGTATTGTCAACTGTCCCCAGATAATATGAAACAAAATAATCAGGCGGCCCTTCCATCCCCTCTGGGAATATTGTCTTGCTTTTGTAGAAAGCATTTGTCGCTTCAGCAAATAATTTATCACCGATCATATTTCTGGTGAATACGTGACACATCTCCATGATATTGACATCCATTTCAGTGAGTCGTGATATCTTGGGGTGACGGAATAACTGTGAAGACTTAAGCCGAAAACGCCTTTGTCTTTTATCAGACTTGTCATCCAAGTACTCAAATTCAACCCCGAATGACCGTTCAATATCGTCTCTTAATCTTAGTATAGTCTGTTTTGAGCACTTGAAACGCCGAGCTAACTCCGCCAGAGAGTACCCGGTTTGTTTGTTGTAGAACAAAAGCTCTACGAAGAGACTGATCAATTTTTCCCCATAGCTAGGTTTTATCTCATCAATTCCATGATCCATAAATGCCTCTTATAAAATTTCATTATCGTTACGTCACACGGAATGGTACCATATTATACTTCGTTCAGCCAAATAATTTTGCATGAAATAAAAATGCAGTTTTTATGGATAGCGATAAATAAATGATAATGATATTGTTATAAAAGGTGCAAGACAATGATAAAGGAACGCATAGTAAAAGTGGGCAAGGATTATCGGTGTCCATTTTGTCCCAATCACGAGGATTGCTATTACGTGATCTGGGAAGGGCTCATGGAGACGCCTATTTGTGATGGCTGTGCCTTGGAATTCGAATATTTTTTTCTAACGCCTCCTGGAGATGCAATCTGGTTCGAATCTTCTGCACTGCCAATGGAGGAAAGAGTCCCGATACTGGAAATAATAGCAGGGAAATCCATATATGACTTGCAATTATCATTTGTGATCGGTGATTTAAATAAATGCCTTGCTCCTAAATACTTTGACGAGAAGATGCAGAAGCATACGGAGATATGGGGTAAGGATATTGTGAAACGCGACATTAAAGAGGAACGACGACAATGGATTAAAAATATTCGTCACTCAAAAAAACTGGTTAGAAAGATAATGAGATCGCAAAAGAAGATACAAACAGGGATAAATATTAGCAGTATAGGTCAGGTAGAATGATGTGCATTATATGAATAAAGAGAGGAATGACAAAATGAACGAGGCTGAGCAGTGGATTGGTGTTGATCTTGACGGGACGTTGGCCGAATACAATGATTGGATAGGCATCGAGCATATCGGTAAAGCAATACCGCTCATGGTGGAAAGGGTAAGAGGCTGGATTGCTGAAGGGAAAAAAGTAAAGATATTCACCGCCAGAGTTACAGCGGGGCAGAAAACAATCCGGTATATCCATGAATGGCTTGTGAGCAATGGTTTACCCGAACTTGAAGTGACTAATATCAAGGATTTTGACATGCTGGAACTTTGGGATGATCGCTGCGTAAGTGTGATAACAAATACAGGTATGCCCCGATTCAATGCAGCCATAAGAGATA
>CAISJJ010000022.1 GCA_903885595.1 uncultured Bacteroidales bacterium | reverse complement strand
TTTTCCGATAATTCGTTCGAAGCCATTACCGTGGCTTTTGGCGTCCGCAATTTCGAAAACCTTGAACTTGGATTGAAGGAGATGCGCAGGGTTTTGCGACCGGGTGGCGTGATGTTGATACTTGAATTCTCGCACCCTTCATCATTCCCTATGAAACAGCTGTACGGAATTTACTCCCGTTTTGTCATCCCCGTGATGGGCCGGTTTATCTCAGGGAACAGCAAGGCATATACCTACCTCCCCGAATCGGTAGCCGCATTCCCATCCGGTAAAAACTTCCTGGATATTCTGAAATCGCAGGGATTGAAGAACACAAAACAGCTCAATCTGAGCATGGGAATCGCCTCCATCTATATTGGAGAAAAATAAAACAGGGAAACCTTCGTTATTGCTTTTTATAAATTACAACGCTTCCTTGAAAGCAGCACGTCCCGTCATAGTATTCCTGGTACTCCTTGCCCTCATAATTCCCTTTTCAGCAAAGAGTCAGCGTAAGGTTGTGCTGAACATGCCGAATTATGATCAGTCATTATTTCATTTCGGATTTGTTCTGGGGGTGAACCAGTGTTTTGCCAGCATTCGTCCGATAGACAACTTACCTTCACATGTTTTTACTTCTGACTTTATTCCGGAAAACGATATCTTACCGAAACCTGACTCTGTTAGAGTTCTTGCCATCAGTTCATCTCCGATTCCCGGATTCGTTATAGGTATTCTGGCCAACATGCGCATGGGCGACAATTTTGATTTGCGTTTCATACCTTCGCTAGCATTTGGTGACAGAACAATTTCTTATGACATTAAACCGTATACGACGCTATTAGATGGAGGCCCGACCGATTCCGTTCCTTTGCCTATATCCAAGAAGATTCCCTCAACCTACCTTAATTTTCCAATAGAGGTCAGGTATAAAGCTTTCCGATACAATAATTTTCGACCGTACATATTTGCCGGAGCTCAGTATTCACTTGATCTTGCTTCCAATGCAAAAAAAAGGGAAGAAAAGAATGCAAATGAAAAAATCGTAAAACTTAATCCTTCCGATTTCTTTCTGGAAGGAGGTGTTGGTTTCGATTTTTACAATGAATGGTTTAAATTTGGGGTGGAATTGAAAATGATGTATGGGTTCAATGATATAATTAAAAGGGAGAATAACTTTTACACTGATTCTATCGATAGATTAAGTTCCAAAATTTTTCAACTTTCTTTAACGTTCGAATAATCTCAATCCTGTAAACAGCGAACACTAAATCCACTCTTTTTCAGTTTTGATGATCTGATGATATCTCCCCAATCGAAAGAAATATAACGGCTCCAGGCTTTATTATCAGAACTCTCGGTGGCGGTCCAGAAGGAGGTGCTGCTGGTTTCATTATAGGACCCGGCGTTATTTCGGCTACCGGAAGGAAGCGCTGTAAATCCGTATGAATTTGTGGCTTTTACGTTGGGTTTTTTCCAGTGTTTCAGTCCAGTCTCCTTTAATTTTCCTCCTGCTATTTTTTCGCCACCAAGGTAATTCGTAAGGGTTGTCCATTCTGCATCACTGGGGATATGAAACCCTATGGGTGCAAGTCCTCTTTTGTCATGCACGGCATACCAGTTATATAGTTTACCATAGGTATCGCCATTTTTTGTTATAAAATAACACCAGGCACCGGTAGTAAGTTTTTCCCATTCCTGATCATCCTCAACTTCCGGAATGGGATCCCCGTTGCGGTAATGGTCAGCATCCAGATTTTGCAACATCCAGATTTGTTTGCCAATTTTCACAGTTTGTGCCTTTGCAAGGTTAAACCCCAAAAATAATAGCAGAAATGCTGCAGATAAAGAGATATTGGTTAGTTTCATATTTATTTGTTTTTAAGGTATTTAATAAACAGGATAAACTTGATTATTCAAATGTGAACAAGAACTGAATAATATTTGAATTGATTGACTGGATACCTGCACTGAAAATATCATCGTCTTTCTTCAGATCATTAAAAAAGCCATACATGTTTTTCAGTTCGAATCCAAA
>CAISJJ010000021.1 GCA_903885595.1 uncultured Bacteroidales bacterium | reverse complement strand
TCTCGATGATTCCGATGTATTTCTGCTGCTCTGCACCTGTAAGATCGGGTTCTTTGAGTATTTCGGCAAAGCCGAGAATGCCGTTCATTGGAGTACGGATTTCATGGCTCATATTGGCGAGGAAGGCTGATTTGAGGTGGTCGGCTTCTTCGGCTTGGGCTTTGGCTTTTTGGAGGTTTTCTTCCGAATTTTTCAATTCATTGATGTCGGTACACGTACCAAACCATTTGAGTACCACCCCATCTGAATCCATGATCGGCACACCGCGAACCAGCCACCAT
Source organism: uncultured Bacteroidales bacterium (assembly GCA_903885595.1). Lineage (GTDB taxonomy): Bacteria > Bacteroidota > Bacteroidia > Bacteroidales > FEN-979 > CAIVAT01. Next base: position 2,885 of record CAISJJ010000021.1, on the reverse strand, counting down.
TTATATTCGCCATCAAAACGGCGCAGGCGACATTCGAGCGAATAAGTCGCCATATTGGCTGTTGCATTTTGCCAGGCATCCCAGGCATGTTGCTGATCATCGGGATGGAAAGGTTTGTTCCAGCCATCGCCATAACTTTCGTCAAGGCTTAAGCCGGTATAAGCCACCCATTGCTGATTGAAGAAAATGTTCGATCCATCAGCGCGGGTTACCCAGACAATCTGTGGCATCGACTCGGCGAGCAACCGGAACTCATATTCACTTTTCAATAGAGCCTCCTCCGCAAGCTTTCGCTCTGTAATATCATGTATGATCGAGAAAAGCATTTGATGATTTTCAAAAACAATTGGCGACGAATGAACTTCTACTGTGCGCAATTCGCCGCTGGCCAACCTGTGTGGGAATACAAAATAAGTCCTCTCTTCGTGAAATGCATGTTCCCGTTCAATTGTTACCTGTTCGGGCGAAAGCATGTTAATTTCGTCAATCCGCATGGTAAGCAGTTTTGGCTTGCTGTAACCATAAAAAATGGCAGATGCTTCGTTGGCTCCAATGATCCTGCCCGATTCCGGTTCGATGAGCAACATAATTGAACTGTGCCGCTCAAACATGTTCTTGAAACGTTCTTCACTTTCTTTTAATTCTTTTACAGACTGCTCGCGTTCAAGTTCGCCTGCAGCGCGAATGGCCACTAACTTTAAAACATTTTCGGCAAAAGCAGCATTTTTCAATGGTTTTTGTCCGATAATGGCAATCAGACCGATGGGTCTTCCGATGTAACTCCAAAGCGTTGTGCCAATGTAACTATGTGCCTTCAGCTCCTGAAGTGCCTGGTCATGAGGGAATAACTGGCACACATTTGCGGGAAAGCAACAAATGGTTTTCCCTACCACATCGCCACAAGGGGTCTCTTTAAGTGTGTATGAAACGTTTGGATCAAATTTGCCTTCGTTAAAAATGGCAACCGTTTGGGCAGTAAGTCCATCGCCTTCGAGTTTGTCAATACAAACGTATTCCGAATCTAAAATTGTGGCCAGGTATTTCGCCAGCGATTCAAAGAAATTTTCATTGGAGCCCGGGTACCCGGAAGTGCTCAGGAAAGTATGAACACCTTCCAGCCGCTTTCGTTCGGTGATGTCCTGAACTGTACCGTGTAAACTTACCAATTCCCCTGCTTCATCATAATTGGCGCAACCACGGGTATTTGTAAAAATAACAGTGCCGTCGGGTTTTACCATTTCAAGGTCATGGCTGTAGGGTTCACCGGTATTAAAAGTCCTTGCTACTGCTTCATTCAGTACTTTCCAGCTTTCGGGGGTATAGTAAGATGCCATTTCAGCAAAAACGGGTACAGGAATGTCGGGATTATGGCCATTTATTTCAAAAAGCTCTTTTGACCATGCTACAAGGCCAGTTTTAATATCCCAATGCCAGCTCCCAATATTTGCCAATTGTTGTGCTTCCATCAAATCTATTTCAGCGAGGCGATATTTTTCTTTGCTTTCTGTTAGGGCTTTTTCTGCCAGCTTGCGTTCGGTAATATCCTGGATGAAAACTATAATTCCGATTGGATTTTTACTGTTGGGGCCGTAGGCGGCATAGGTGATATTGATGCAAATAAGATCATTTTCATCCTTCGAGCTTTGGTACATCCCTGCCTCTTTAATTGCTTTGAAATCAATAAAGCGCTCTTCTGCAGCCGTTTGGCCATGTTTCAACTTCCACTTTGTTTCGTCGGTGATGGAGGGATCATCAAAAAGGCGGTAGCCTAAAAGCTTGTCATTTTCGCTAACACCAAAATAGTTGCGGGCCAAACTATTTACTGCAATAATTTTCCCTTCTAAGTCGAACAAATTGATGCCCAGCGGCGAGTAGTCGAAGAAACCACGAAACCGCTCTTCGCTTTCTTTTATTTGCTTTTGGGCGGAATATGTCTCCGTAATATCCGAAAAAACCATGACAACTCCGGTAATCTCACCTTCTTTGTTTTTGATGGGAGCAGCGCTGTCGGAAATCTGGTATTCGGTTCCGTTTCGTGAAACCAAAACTGTATGGTTTGCAAGGCCCACGATTTCGCCTTTTTTAAATACTTTTTTCACCGGGTCGGCAACGGTTTGGCGGGTTTCGGCATTTATGATGGCAAAAACTTCGGCCAGGGGTTTGCCCTTTGCTTCTGCTAAAGGCCAGCCACAAAGTTTTTCAGCAATAGGATTCATCTGAACCACCAATCCGTTTTTATCGGTCGATATTACACCATCGCCAATGGAATGAAGGGTGATGGATAAATTTTCCTCGCTTTTGCGCAAGGCTTCCTGTACAAGTTTCCTTTCGGTGATATCCTGAAAAGAACCTGAAACGGATTTTGATTTTCCGTTTTCCCGGCAAGGTGTAGCAATGGCGTTAATCCAGCGTTTATTGCCTTTTGCCGTAATAACTTCCCATTCCTGGTTATAAGGCTCACCAAATTCGATGGCGCGTTGTATGCCACGCATTGCCATGGGTTGATATTCGGGCGCAATAAAGCCTACTCCTTCCGGGACATCAGGTGCCCCATTGGTTGTGTCAATTTCGAGAATATGGAATATTTCATCTGTCCAGGTTTGAACCATTGTTTCAACATCAAATTCCCAGCCACCGATTTTGGCTGCTGTTTCCATGCTTTTAAGAAGTTCGCGGCTTTTGAGCAACTCTTTTTCTGCCTGCCTGCTGTTGGTAATGTCTTGCAAAATGCAATGTGTTTGCTTAAAATTGCCATTTAAATCGTAACCAATTTTTCCATCAAAAGCGATAAATAAAACAGAACCGTTTTTATGAACCATCTCAAACTCGCTGTGAATATGGCCTTGCTCCTTGAAAACAGGAAACCGCTTACGAAAGCCATCCTG
>CAISJJ010000020.1 GCA_903885595.1 uncultured Bacteroidales bacterium | reverse complement strand
TTAAGTAAAAAGTCAAGTTCTGTTATCCGTTTGATTTTTCCCGGATTTTCGTCAGGAAATGATGGCTTCCGACTGGCATAACCCTTATAATGAAGGGCTAAGGCTGATTCGGTGGTGTCGGACGATGAAGCCACGATGGTGACCGGAGGGTGGATGTTTCTTTGTATTTTCTGCCTTCGACCAGCATCGAAACATGAGAGGCTCAGGTCCTCCCTTGCTCCCGGTCTGCTCTATACCTCCCGCTTCTCCAGAAAAATAGCTTTGCCATATCCCGGGCTGAGCAGTTTCGATTTGTCTACAAATATGAAATGTTTTATATCTTTGTTCCTATGAACGAGGTTAGCGAGAAAATATCATCCATTCAGAATCTGTGTATCAACCACGGAGTTGACAAGCTGTACCTTTTTGGTTCAATTCTCGGCAGTAATTTTAATGAAAATAGTGATATTGATTTTCTTGTAAGTTTCAAAAACATTGAATTATTAAAATACGCTGACAATTACTTTGATTTTAAATTCTCATTGGAAGAATTATTCAACCGACCGGTTGATCTGCTGGAAGAAGAGGCTATAAAAAATCCATATTTCCTGGAAACACTTAACCAAACCAAACAACTGATATATGGATCGTGAGATTAACATCTGGCTCTTCGATGTATTTAGTTGATCCTTATTAACTCACTTTTTTTGATCGTTCAAATGCTTTGGTTATTTACCGGGGCAAAAAAGATTGCCTGGTAATACCACCGGAAAAGAAAAAACAAAAACTCTTGTCGTTTTAACCTCATCCATTTCATCATATTGTATGCTGAGGTGGCCAATAATGTATTGATTTGGTCTCCAGCCGTGCCTTTCAGATAATTCCTGAGCATTCGGTGATCATGTTTCAAGTGCGATATCAGTCCTTCTATTCCTGCTCTTGACCGGCATCGTTCTTGTCTTTGTTTTTTCAGGTAGTAGCTCTCTCGTTTAAGTGTCTTCGGCATTACTACATCTGTGATTCCAATCTTGTCTTGTCCTCTGTATCCACGGTCCACAATGGCCTTCCGTGTTTTTCCTCCGGTAAGTTCTCTAACCTGTTTCAGCTGCGGTTTCAGTGCATGAGGCATTACATAATTGACTAAAACGAAAGGTTATTATAAACAGAATGTTTTCATGTCGTTAAATATAAATGCAAAAGGTAGTCCGTTTCACAATTTTACCAGCTTCCCATTTTGAATCGTTACTTGCTGCCTGATCTTGTAAATATAAAAGCCAGGACTCAGGTTAGTCAATAAAATGGCATTATTTGATGATTCCAATTTGGTCGCAAGGACCTTGGTGCCATTTAAATCAAACACTTCGAAAGAATATGGTGGTGATGCCGAAATGCCTCCCAGGTTGATGTTGAGCACATCATCTGCCGGGTTTGGAAAAACATCGACAGATATTTCCGGTTTATTTTCTATTCGAACAAAAACAGTACTGTATACCGACCCCCAGATATTTTCTCCGTCTTTTTTAACGCAATAGAGCATTCTGTTTTGATTTTCAAAAAAATACAAGGGAAGAACTAGTCCCAGCCCGCCTCCGATGCCTTCAATGTAAAAAACATCTACCCTATTATTAAAAACATATTTCTTTCTGGTTTCTCCATTGTTTAATGTTACAGTTTGAATGGAAGTAAGAACCAATGGGAAGTAGCCACCGGCATAATAGGATTGCAATGTATCTCCGACATTCAGGGTGAAATCATACAATAGTTGATCGGGGTTTTCCGAATAAAGAGGATCATAAATATATACCTTTTGAGCAACAGTATCCTCACGTAACCAGTAATTATATGAGCTATTCGTATCAGCAACAAATGGAGGGCACGTGCTTATACCTGGTCCTGGTAATCCTTGTAGTGGGTATGGTTTGCACAATTGATATGTGTGACCATTAATCGTTGTATAGGTTTAAAGAAATACATATCTATATGGAAAAATTGAGCAGGGGTAATAGCTATTCCAGTCCGACTGATCCCAATACTTGTTCAATTCAATAACCGGATGATATTCCTGGGACAAAGAGACCAGCGAAAGCATCGAAAAGATGAGTGTAGCGAATAGATTTTTCATGGTTCAATTATTATTTTTACACTGCCTGCTGTTTGATTATTGTACACCAACCTCACTACGTACATCCCACTTGACCAAAGTGAAACATCAACCGCTACCTCTTTTTCCGATTGCAAAACTTCCTTCGAAAATATCTTTTTTCCAAACAGGTCATATATTTCAAGGATTGCAGAATGCCATTGATGGTATACCGTGGTGAGGTTGAAAAGTTGCCATACCTGCATTTACAATTTTACTAATTTACCATTATAAATATGTGATTTGCCGATAACCTGGTAAAAATAGATCCCGGTTGTTAAACCTGAAATATCAACTGCTTCATCCGGGTAACCCACAAGGATTGGCTCTATCATAGTACCAAGTGCATTGGTTAACCTGACTTTCCATGGACCGGTTTGACCAGCGTCAAAATTGAAATATATAAAACCTGATGATGGGTTCGGATAGATTGAAACTCCTATTGCCCTGGTTATATTTTCCACCGATATGGTTGCACAGGCGGTTTCGACCTCTTCCTGCGTGTTACATCCGGCAGCATTGTTAAAGATTCCGATACTGCCAGCCGGCCTGGCAATGATATCACAAATGCTCTGTACCGCACATGAGGATAATTCGGGATTGTTAGATACATCCAAATACTCAACGGAACCGGCATCAATATTATTTAAACCTGACAAACTGGTTAAAACAGAATTGTAACAAATTGACAATCGATTCCCGATCGTAGTCAGGGTTTCAAATCCTTCCAAACTGCCCAGGACAGGATTAAAACTGATATCAAGTGGACCCCCTAACGAAGTCAGGTTGTCAAAACCGGAAACACTTGTCAGGGCATTGTTGTTACTAATGATCAGGTCTCTTCCAATGGAAGTTATACTTTCGAGGCCGGTCATGCTGGTAAGCAAGTGACTGGACTCTATATCCAGGTCTCTCCCGATATTTGTAACTTGATTCAGTCCTGATAAACTGGAAAATGCGTTATGGTATGTTACAAAGTCACCTCCTATGGAAGTGACATTCACAAGGCCTGTCAAGCTTGTCAGTGCAATGTTGTCAGTTATATAAACATTTCCTCCGATGGATGTCAAACCTTCAAGACCTGTTAAACTGGTCAACAAGAGGCAGTTATTTATAAGCAGATTCTCTCCAAGGGTGGTTAAATTTTCTAAACCTGCAAGATTGATTAAAGCAAAAGGTAACCCTGTGTCGTTTGAAATTTGAAGGCTTCCGCCGATGGATGACAATCCTTCAAGCCCTGTTAAGCTGGTGAGGGTAAAGTTGCGATATATTGTAAGTGAACCACCTATTGTAGTCAATACATTTAAACCGTTCAGGTTTGTGATGCCGCTTCCTTCTATTTCCACGTCCCCTTCTATCTGGGTGCAATTTGGGTAATCGATTTGAAAATTATCGATCTGGGACTGCAAAAAGAAGACAATGCCTTCAGGGAGGCAGGATTGGCTGTTTGCCTGATTAAGCGTAACCGCCATCATAATAAAAAGAAGAATTTTCTGCATGGTACATCTTTTATTTGAAACATTTATAGTTTGATTCTGATATATTCATTTATCCGGGCTTCGGCGCTTTAATGTGTCGTAACTATTTGCGGCCATAAAACTATTCTATTTTTTTCCACTTGTCAATTGCGTAAACCCGCATATTTTATTTCCGGAACCATTTTTCATATCTTACATAATATCAGTACTATAATGAAAAATATTATCCAAATCAGGGTGTTTTGGCGTGAAAAATGGCGGCCAAAGTATTTTCATGGGAACGGTCCGGCCACAATTTCAAGGGGTGCAGATATGCAGAAGATGTTTTTCATATGGAGAATAATCGAATTATGATCACGCAAGTTTCACATAATTAAGTAAAAAGTCAAGTTCTGTTATCCGTTTGATTTTTCCCGGATTTTCGTCAGGAAATGATGGCTTCCGACTGGCATAATCCTTATAATGAAGGACTAAGGCTGACTCGGTGGTGTCGGTCGATGAAGCCACGATGGTGACCAGAGGGCGGATATCTCTTTGTATTTTCTGCTTCGACCAGCACCGAAACAAGAGAGGCTCAGGTCCTCCCTTGCTCCCTGTCTGCTCAATACCTCCCGCTTCTCCAGAAAAATAGCTTTGCCATATCCCGGGCTGAGCAGTTTCGATTTGTCTACAAATATGAAATGTTTTATATCTTTGTTCCTAT
>CAISJJ010000019.1 GCA_903885595.1 uncultured Bacteroidales bacterium | reverse complement strand
TGAAGATCCATTTCTTACCAAACGCACATAATTGTATATCCTGACGGCATCGCCCTGGGGAGCATTGGGATTGTAATATCCATTTCCATTTTGTGTGTATCCCGAAAAACTTCTGGGTTTAGGATCGCTACGCTGACATCCGGCGCCATGTATATCAGTCCACCCTAAACCGGAAAAATAGCCCATCGCTCTCCCGAAGCACACATAGGTGGCGCTTGCTCCGTTTGCCGGCAATGCCGAAGAAAAAGTAGTGTTGCTCCGTCACCATTTCTGTCTTCGGTTTGCTGCCACATCAGCCCGGTCAAATTGTCGGTTACAGTGCCATTTCCATTGTTGGTATATGATCGCATGTTTCCGGGATGATTCGAATTCTGTCCGTAGAATGGCTGCCCTGAAGTGGGCATGGTTATGGCAACCGCTGTGTCGTATGATATTGTCTTACCTGTTCCGACAACTGGATAAGTATAGGTTTGGCTAAATCCCATAATGTTTAGCATTGTCACAATGCAAATGGTTGCAATAACATTGACCGTGAAGGATTTGTTCGATGATTTTTTTATGGCTGAATTTTTTACTTATTCTGAAAGCAAAAGTACCTTGCAGGAAATCTGTCCAAAAATGCATTCACCAGATAGCATAGTTCTGTCACCTGAGAATGGTTTTTTGTCACTAAAAACAAAGGGGTTGGGGGTTCGGGTGAATACGCTGAGTTCCATTGGTTCCGTTTCGGCAAAAGGATGAATTTGCGTTTATTGTGAATTGATCGATGCAAACTGTTGTACAATCATTACTTATACGGATGGTTTTTACCTTTCAGTTCTAAATTATTATCTTTGTCGCCTGTAATCACCACAGCAATAACAAAAAAGTACGGCATCAGTACAAAAAAGTCTGAAACCGTGTACGATAATTTATGGATATTCCATTTGACCAAAAAAATAAAGATTAGCAGATGAAAACAATTCAGCTCATTACCATTATTCTATTGTATACCCTGGTCTCATATGGCCAGACCGATAAACCAGCATGCAAGGACAGCGAACCATCCTACCTGGGGAGGATGAAGGGTTTTTACATTGACCATTGTGAGTTGAGCGAGTATAAGGAGCATGAGTTCTTTTACCACGCCCTCGACGGAAATTCCGTAAGACTGAGGAAATCCGGGGATTTCCGGCGGATATTTTACTCAAAAGACAAAAGTGACCCGCGCGCGGTAAGCGGTGACCAGATTCGTTTGAACTATGCCAACGCCATTAAAAAAATCAAAGGGAAATGCCTGTCGGAAAGGAATACTTTTTTCTCTTTTATGGCCAATGGCAATGAGGTGTTCATGGCCATCGAGAATGCTGATGACTCCGACGACAGGGGCTATAATGTGGTCCTTGTCGAGGTCAAGTCCATGAACCAGGAGGTCGAATTTTCACTGAAGGAGGGCATCGACAAAGATGGCAAAGTGGCTCTCTACGGTATCCTATTTGACGTTGCGAAGTCCGACATTAAACCCGAATCGGCCGAAACGCTGAAACAGATCACCACTTACCTGAATGATAACCCGGCAGTACAGATCATCGTGGCGGGCCACACTGACAATACCGGCACCTTCGAGGGCAACATGACCCTGTCGAAAGCCAGGGCTGAAAGCATTAAGAACTACCTGGTCACAACCGGTAAAATCGCCGCTTCGAGGCTGATCGCATTTGGCGTTGGACAGGCCTGCCCGGTGAGCACGAACGACACTGATGAGGGCAGGACGTTGAACCGAAGGGTAGAAATCGTGAAACAATAACGACAAAATGCCCATTGGAAAAACTGTTCATGCCAGCCAAGGTAGCATGGTGATCTGCCTTTGCCACAGGTTAATGAAACAAGGTCGGGATACAGGAAACCAGATAAGTCTCGCAAATTGCAAGCGAGGATAACTTGTTTATAATTTACAGGTTCAGCAAATGTTCAAGCGCTTTTCCATTACATCAACCAATTTCCCCTCTTTAGTTTTACGACTTTGTGATGATCGCTTCCGGTATGTAATCTTCAGTTCTTCCTTGGTCATGCTAATAACAAAACCAGGAAAAAGCCTGTAATCAGATAAAAACCGCCATGTTTCGCCGCAAGTTAGGGATTCCCCATTCAGTGGGTGCCCGCACAAATTGCAAAACTTTTCATTCCCACCTGTTAATGTGCCACATTTTTGACATTTATAAGCATTCATTTTACCTCCGTTCCTTTAATTAATACAGTGATTGCTCCACTCAGACGAGACCTGAACTTCTGTCCAGTGCTGTTAGACATACAAAGGGTGGGCCATAAATAACCGGCGAAGGGAAACCGCATGTGATTTATCAGCTATCTGTATGGAATTGAACAGTTTTAATATAACTTTTATTTTGATTGATGTGTTTTTTACCTGGGTTTTTGGATGTACAATTCGAATAGATTTCTGAGCGATTTCGCGGATTGGCTCAAAAACGCGTAGGCCAAAAAGACTTTGTGCTCCCCACTTCAATGTTATAAGCTGTGCCATGCATTTTGACGAACACCTTCTTCGAACTTAGGTTGGTGATCATGTGTTTATCAAATGGGAATTTATAATTTCTGGATGCCCTGAAATAGAAAGAATCTTCGCGTATTCCACATTCGTTACGCTTAATAAAAAATAAACCCAACACATGAAATACCCATAACACAACGTTCAGGCAAATCGTGAATGTTAATTTATGGGTATTGCAAATGGCCGTTTTTTGAAAAATAAATATTAACAGGTGAAATTTATGGATTTATATGCTCTATTTCTTTAGCTTTGAAATACGTTTCATACATTCATACTGGATTCCTTGTTGCAAAAAAACAGATACAATGGACTTAAGCCATATCCTCAGGTCGGCGTGCAGCCTATGCGAACAACTTGCCGCGATACATTATCGGGATGAATATCACGGGAATCTTAACCTCGATTCAATACAGCAGAATGGGGTCGAAGGGTTCCCGTTGCTAATTACCAGGGCAGGACAATCATTTTCCCAGTACACATCGCCTGAACAAACGGGAAGGATCAACCGTCAGGTAGATTACCGGACTGACCTTTATTCATTTGGTATTTACCTGTACCAGCAGCTTACCGGGCAGCTTCCCTATACCTGTTCCGATGATTTTGAGCTCATTCATGCCATTGTTGCCCTGACTCCCGTGGCTCCGCACAAGGTTGACTCCTCAATACCAGAGGTAGTCTCGGAAATCGTCATGAAACTGTTGTCGAAAAATGCGGAGGACCGGTATCAGTCTGCGAATGGATTAAAACATGATCTTGAAAAATGCCTTTCATTCCTGGCTGATCCAAAAAATTCGTCGCAGCTCCGTTTCCTAATCGGGGAAAATGATTTTTCAGGTCGTTTCGAAATCCATCAAAAACTCTTCGGAAGAGAAAAGGAGACGGAGTTTTTGTCGGACGCCATTGACCGGATCGTGGACCGGCCGGCAGAACTCCTGCTGATCACAGGTCCTCCGGGGATCGGGAAAACCCTACTGGTGAACCAGTTTCGCGATAAACTCCTCGAAAAAAAAGGTTATTTCGTTTCTGGAAAATGCGAGCAATACAAGCGGAATACGCCCTTTTCAGCGCTGATCCAGGCATTCAACGGGTTGATTACCCGGCTGCTTACCGAAAGCCCTGCCAGCCTGGGTGCATGGAGATCAAAGCTGGAAACGGCCTTGACGGTTAACGGGCAGGTTATGGTCGACGTTTTACCCGGACTTGAACTGATTATCGGTAGGCAACCCCGCGTGAAGGAGCTGGGACCCACCGAAACACAGCATCGTTTTCACTTTGTTCTTGAACGATTTGTTGAGGTCTTTACACAGAAAGAGAATCCCCTGGTGATATTTCTGGATGATATTCAATGGATCGACCAGGCAACACTGAACCTGCTGGAGATGATCATTACGACTCCGGGAAACAAGTGTATCCTGATGATAGGAGCATACCGCGACAACGAGGTCGATCTTCATCATCCGCTGATACAGGCCATGAACCGACTTGATAAAAAATCAGGGGCGATCCAATCCATCCTTCTGAAACCACTGGAGAAGCGGGATATGGCTGGAATAATTGCCAACACCCTGAAATGCACCGAAGAAGAAGCCAACCCACTGGCTAAATTATGTTTGAAAAAAACCGAAGGCAATCCGTTTTATTTCAAGCAGTTTTTAACCTCCCTCTACCATACCAAAATCATTTCGTTCGATTCCATGACAAACAGATGGACCTGGAATATGAAGGAAATAGGAACTATGAACCTGACCGACAACCTGGCCGGGTTCCTGATCAGGAAAATCAATGAATTCCCTGCCGGGGCTCGGGAGCTTCTCATGCTTGCTTCTGCAATGGGGAACCAGTTCAACTCTGGCATGTTACTGCAATTATCCATCAATCCTCCTGACGAGGTTAATCGAATTCTGAGGTGGGCCACCAGGGAAAATATCATCATTTCGTTTAACGCTGAAAAGGAGGCGGTGTACCGGTTTTCGCACGACCAGATACAGATGGCGGTCTACTCCCTGATCCCCATGGAGGAACTTAAAGTGGTTCATTTCAGGATCGGACAATACCTGCTCCAACAGAAACATGAACTGGCCGAGGATGAAAACCTCTTTGAGATCGTCAGCCACCTGAATATTGCCCGTGAACTCCTTCAAACAACCACAGAAAAACTTCAGCTGGCCCGGTTAAACCTCAGGGCCGGGATCAAGGCGAAAAAATCGGTTGCCTATTCCGATGCATTGATGTTCTTCAGAACTGCAAAAGAGCTGCTTCCCGCCAGTTCGTGGACGGATAACTATTCCCTGGTTTTCGGTGTTTTCTACTCGCTCATTGAATCTTCTATACTTTCAGGGGACCTGGACGGCATGGATTCCTATATTGAATCAGCAAGTCAACATGTAAGGGATGTCCTGGATAAGGTAAAGATCAGCCACCTCAGGATTCTCTCCTTCTATTCCGTAAACAACCCGGCAGAAGCTGTTAAATTCTCTTTCGAAACACTGAAAATGCTGGGCATTGTTTATCCGGCAACTGTAACCCCTGAAGATATTCAATCCGCATTGCTCAACATCGAAGCATTGCTGAAGGAGAAAAACTTTGATGATTTGCTCGCCCTGCCCAATATGGAGGAACCTGAAAAGATCGAGACCCTGAGAATCATCTCAAGCCTCCTCCACGGCATCTTTTTCGTTGCACCCCAGTATTTTCCATTGTTGGCTGCCACATGTGTTGAATTATCTGTAAAATACGGGAATGCACCCCATTCAATCCCGGGGTATGCAGTGTATGGGCTGGTTCTGTGCGCCGTGGCCAATGATTACGAAAAGGGATTCCGGTTCGGAATACTTGCCACCGAACTATTGAAGAAAACAGGATACAGGGAGTTCACGGCACAAACTACGGTCATTTTCTACAATCTGATCGCACACTGGAAACAGCATGTCATCACGGGAATACCATTTCTCAAAGAGGCTCATCAAACCGGGCTGGAATCGGGGGACATCCCTTATGCCGTCGACTGCATACATGGTTATTGTTACTATTCGTTCTTTGCCGGCAAATCCCTTGGGTTCCTTTGCAGCGAACTCGATAGCAACCAGTCAAAACTGACCGGGCTCCACCAGGAGAATTCGCTGCATTACATTCTGCTGCAAATTTATCATCAGGTCTTCGAAAATTTTATATCCAAGGATGATGAACAGGATCTGTTGTTCGGCGAAAACTTCAATGAAGGACAGGTCAGCGCTGACGATTTACAGACAAGGGGGATGACCGCCCTTTTTGTTTTTTATACATTTAAATCGTTCCTGGGTCTGATATTTGAAAAGTACGAACATACGCTGGAATATATCAGTAAAGGCAACGAAAACCTGCCAGGAGCAACATCCACCTATCACATCCCGTTTTTTAAATTCACCGAGACCATTGCCTTACTGGCCTTGATAAAAGATGAAAATGATCCGGAATATTCGAATTTTATTAAACGCATCAATAGTAACAGGAACGATTTTAAGGTCTGGGCAGAGCATGCACCGATGAACCACGGGCATAATCTTTGGCTGATCGATGCAGAACTTGCGCGGGTGAAAGGAGATATTGCCGGCGCTATTGGAATGTATGACCACGCTATTGAACTGGCGGGTGAGAATGAATTCATATATATTGAAGCCTTTGCCAACGAAAGGGCTGCCAAATTCTGGCTGTCGCTGAAAAATGAAAAATTCGCCCACCTGTATCTCAGCGAAGCCTACCGCTGTTACAAAGCCTGGGGAGCCAGGGCGAAATTGAAGGATCTTGAAAAAAAATATGCCAGGTTGCTTGTCAGCGATAGGTTCAAGGCTATCAGTTTTGATGAAAGTACTATCATCAAAGTCTCGCAGGTGCTTTCAGGTGAGATCAGGTTGCCGGATCTGCTGAAAAAACTGATGACCCTTGCTATAGAATATGCAGGGGCAGAACGCGGATTCCTGATTTTAGAACGAAATGGCCTCTTGTTCATTGAAGCCGAGATAAACGCTAAAAATGAAGAGGTCAGGGTACAGGTATCTGAGCCCATCGGCAATAGCGGGAAACTCTCACAGGGTATCGTTCATTTCGTGAGCCGGACCAGGCAGCGTATTGTACTTGGAAATGCCAGTTTTGACAGCAATTTCAAAACAGACTCCTATATCAGTAGCCATGATGTCAGATCATTGTTATGCCAGCCCTTGCTTTCACAGGGCAACCTGATCGGATTGTTATATCTCGAAAACAACCTTCTTCCTCATGCATTTTCTGAAGAGCGGCTTGAAGTATTACAGATCATCGTTTCGCAGGCTGTGATCTCCATCGAAAATGCGTTGCTGATCAATAACCTTGAAATGAAGGTGGCAGAGCGAACCACCGAACTTGCTGACATCAACGAAGAGCTGGTCATTACCAACGAAGCGCTGATACGGGCCAAAGAGATTGCCGAAGAAGGGGAAAAACTGTTCAACACATTGCTCGAGAACAGCCCGATCTATATTTTTGTAAAGGATTCCGATTTAAAAGCTGTCAGGTTAAGTCCTAATTTTGCTGAAGTGAACGGGATACCGTTAAATGAATCGATCGGAAAATCGATGCATGAGTTGTTCCCTCCTGCCTTTGCAAACCAAATTATCGACGAGGATATGAGGGTGTTAACCGGAGGAAAACCTATGGAATTTGAAGAATCGCTTGGAGACCGGATCTACACCACCATAAAATTCCCAATCCACCTGGAAGGTAAGCGCCCCTATCTTGCCGGATTCACCATTGATATAACTGAGCGCAAGCAAGCAGAAATGCGGATCCTGGAACAAAACAAGGAATTACATGAGATCAATGCAACAAAGGATAAATTTTTCTCAATTATCGCTCACGATCTGCGCAGTCCGTTTAATTCATTGCTCGGATTTTCAGAATTACTGCTGGAAAATCTGAATGAATTCGACAAAGACATTATTGAAAAACAGGTTAGCATCATTCACCGGATCTCTTCACAAACTTTCAAACTGCTGGAAGATATCCTGATGTGGGCAAATCTGCAAACCGGGAAACTGCCTTTCGTTCCTGAAAAGATCCTTTTTTATGAAACCTGTAATGAAATTATCGGGAACCTCATTGAAAGTGCAAACAGCAAACAGATCACGATAACATGTTCGGAAAAAAGCGGGCACCTTATCCTTACAGCAGACGTAAACATGTATAAAACCGTAATAAGGAACCTGCTGTCAAATGCGATTAAATTCACGAATCCTGGCGGAAAGATACAAATATTCAGCCAAATTGATCAGGAGATGGCAGTTATCACAGTCTCTGACAATGGCATCGGCATCAATGAAGAAGACATCCCGAAACTCTGGGACATTACCACCAGTTACTCAAGACCCGGAACCTCAAATGAAAAAGGCACCGGGATTGGGTTGACCCTGTGCAAAGAGTTTGTAGAAAAACACGGAGGTAGAATCTGGGTGGAGAGTGTACCCGGGAAAGGCAGCGATTTCAGGTTTTCCCTGCCATTGAGCATTCAATAAACTACCTTGATTACCAATATAAACTAGTTAAACCGGGCAATTATACCTATCGGAGGTAGTCACATTTGTCATCTGCTCCGATTTTTAAACCTATTGTTTTAACAATACCGGTTCTGTTTTTCCAAGAAGTATCGATTCCGATGATGCCCTTGCCATCCCGGTATTTTCATTGCGGCCCTGGAGGATAAACCTTGGGTTGGAGCTTTCCATTTCGTCGACGGCTTGTTTGCTGAGTTTGCCGATCTCCCCGCCTTTCGCCCGGTTCCAGATCAGACTTAGTTTCATTCCCTGAAACTGTGTAAGCATTTCAATGTCCCCATCACTGTCACCGGCTGCAAATAAAGGATCATGGTTTTTGCCAGGCAGGGATTTTATAGCCTTGTTAATAGCCTCAACCTTTCCTCCCCGTACCGTTTTAACCCAGCCGGCTTTATACTCTGGAATTATTTTACCGCTCGCATCGGTGGCAAGTTCCATCCCGATTACATTTTCCGGGGATAAATTGTAGCCATAGGTTCCCACACCCGAAAACACTTCAACAACCGGCTTATAACTTGCCGAAACGATATACACATCAATACCGTGGCCCTGGCAGGTTGAAATCAGGTTCTGCATTTCGGGAAAAACACGCAGGCCTGAATTAAATGAATAGCTAACCACACCTGCTTTGGTTTTTAGCCCGGGAGGCGAGTGCAGGGTGTGGCTGCCGATCTGGTTTGCGAGTTCGTACGAGATAGCCTTCTGGGCGATGGCCTTTACTTCATCAATTGTAAAGCCGGTCAGCAGATATACTTCCCAAAGGTAGGCATGATCCATTCCGATGCCCGGTGTATCGAGATATCCCTCAACCAAAAACAGCATCTTAACGCTGAAATCGTTATATTGGGGCGTTAGCTTGATTGCTTCAAGTGTCATCTTTCCATTGAAGCCCTGGTAATTATCCCGGATAAATTGATAATCACTCTCCAGGTCAGCGTTGATATCGGCCAGCCTTATGTTATTGAAGTTTTCCGACAATTGCGTTACCCCGTTGATGGTGTCTTTGAGAAAATTTTTAAACTGATCCTCCGAAAACTTAAAATGCAGGTTGAATAACTGGTATCGCATCAAGGCCTCCTCCACATCAAAATGAGCGCACGTCTGGTCCCAGTCCATCACAATATAGGGGGTTTCGCTTGCATCATAATACTTTCCTCCGATACCGTAATCTTTGATCATCTGGTTCAGCATTTTGTAGTTCCGCTCCGACCAGTTAAGCTTGTCAAGTTCATCGCAGGACTGGTATTCAGGATTTGAGCAGCTGGGAAAAAGCTGAAATAAAAGGATTACGGTAATGACCGGGAAAAACCAATATTTCGTTTTCATCTTTATAAATATTTTTTTTTCTGTGAGCCTATTTGTAACTTTATTTCTTAAAAATCCGATAACTATAGGGCGCCAGGTTAAGCTGACTTGTTAAGGAGACCGAGGCGCCATTCATGGCATCCGTCCAGGTAGAATTAGCCACACTTGCAGGCAGCGTATAGCTGATGCTGGTATTTCTCAAGTTTGATGCGACGAAAACCTTTTCGGCTCCCTGCTCTTTGGTAAATGCACAAATATTTGTATTGCTGTATGATGTTAACTGGCCTCTTCTTATAGGCACACTGCTGTTTCTGATGGCAATAATTTTTTTGTATTCCTCAACCATGGGTTGATTCTGATTCCAGTTGATGGTGTTCCCCAGTGTCAGAAAATACAATCGATAAGTTGTTCCCACCTCCTGGCCATTGTATATCATCGGAACACCTTTCATGCAGGCGGTTGCCACAAAAGCCGCCATCGAACCGGAACTGCCGCCGAATAAATCAAGTGTTGTTCCCTCCGAACTGTTTACATCATGGTTGGTCAAATATCGCACAACTTGTTGCCGGCTGTTTAATACACCATTGTAATCCGAATTATTTATATTGTCGATAGTTTGAACTGATACATTATTGCTAAAAATCGATTTTAATTTAGAATAAAAATTAAAACCAAAAATATAATCAAATCCTGCTCCGTATTTTGATGTGTTGTTTGACTCAGCAAGCATCAGTAAATTATGGGTTCTTATATTTCTTAAAGTATCAATAGCCTGTATCCAGAAATCGTTGGGCGGGCCATCGGCATAATCGCACCTGAATCCGTCGCAATTGACCGTATAAACCCAGTATTTCATGCACCTGATCATCTCCAGGCGCATGGCTGCATTGCTGAAATTAAGCTGGGCTACATCATTCCACCCCATTGATGGACTTACAATATTACCGGCGCCATCCTGCTTGTACCAATCTTTATGACTGTCGATCCATGCATTATCCCATGAGGTGTGATTTGCCACCCAGTCAAGGATTACCGCCATGCCCCGGCTATGTGCCCCGTCAATCAGGTTCCGTAAATCGGTGAGCGTTCCGAATTCAGTATTTACTGCCTTATAATCTTTTACACAATAGGGTGAATTAATCGCCTTGAAAATTCCAACAGTATAAACCGGCATCAGGTAAATCACATTTACACCCAGGGCCTTAATGGAATCAAGCCGGTTAATTACGCCCTGGAAATTCCGGGAAGAGCTGAAAGCACGCATATTTACCTGGTAAATAACCGCATCACGCCCATCCGGAACACCTGTAAACGGAGTTCCATACTGGATCAGGGGTTGTTCTCCAACTGCTAAAGAAAAGGTACAGGACAAGCTGCCAAAAGAAATTGCAAAAGAGGCCGCTCCTGTTGCAGAAGGTGTCCCGGTTACGACATAGATAAAGTTACCCTGACCATAGGATAATGTGCCTCCTTGCAAAGTAGCGGTAAGACCTGTTAAACCGGTCGAGGCAATCGGGGCACCTGCATTGTAAATTGCACCATTGCCTCCTGTGTAAGGCACTGTTATGACACCTGAGTATTCACTGCCGGCAATAGCCACCGGCGTTGCCGTAGCAAAAGAACAGGCAAGCGTAGAAACAGCCGCGTCCGGCGGTATTGCAACTGGTTCATCTTTCTTGCTGCAGGAAACAATGAATGTGATGAAAATGAAAACAAAAAAGTAAATTCTCATTATCAAATCGTTATATTTTACAAAATTAACAATTTTTCACCCCGCATAGCATTGTGTGGCTATCTTTGATTTCGCCTGAAAAATTAGCGGGTGAGTTTGAATTGGTAACAATCCTAAGTATATTTGCTTAAACAATCTTTTTGACAGAATTCCAATGAGGAGTCACCGTGTTTGACAATAATATCACTGAACCATGAAGATTACATTATCACTTAGGATCTCCGCATCCGTTTCACATATCCCGTTTTACTATCCTTTTATAATTGAAGTATTACACGTTAAAAACAACACACATGTACCGGTTGATCGGCAATCAATACAGGAAACCTTCAGGATTATTAGGCAGAATTATCGCTAAAAAAATGACCCGGGGAAATATCCCGGTCTACGATAAAATAATACCTGGACTGGGCATAAAACAAAATGACAGGATCCTCGAAATAGGTTATGGACTCGGCGTCGGTATTGACAAAATAGGGTCAGGTTATGATTGTTTTGTGTCGGGAATTGATTTTTCCGACCTTATGTACAAGCTGGCAAGTAAAAAGAATAAAAAACACATCAAAAACGGTAAGGCGGAATTATATCATGGAGATTTTTTAACAGCTGAAATGATTCCCGATCAGTATGATATTATTTTCTGTACAAATGTGATTTATTTTTGGATCAATTTGGATGAACCATTTTCAAAGATAAAAACACTTCTTAAAGACGGTGGTCTGTTTTGTATATTTATGGCTTCCGGCGATTATTTAAAGAAGAAGAAATTTACAAAAGATGGCATCTTTTGTAAATATTCAATCGGGCAGGTTGTCGATGCTTTGAAATTCGCAGGATTCCGCGATATCAATTACGAATTCAGGAAAGCATATATCATCAAATGCCGTAAATAAAAACCTCATGTAACGTGTCACCTGTTGTTATCTCCTAAAGAAACATAAACAGGTATAGACTCAACCCCGTCACCCCCACCAGAAAAACGCTGAATACAGCTATGATCTTATTCCGTTGCCTGTTGTTAAGAACCTTCTGCAGTTCCTGTAAGCAAAAAACAATGGAGATAATGTTTCCGGCCAGGATCCCCAACCCCTGGATGATGTGCTTGGCCTGGGCGCTGATGAGGGGGTGGTGGTGGAAAAGAGGCCCTTGCAGCGGAAGGCCCAGCAGCATTTTTACATTGTAAAAAAGGGTCATCCCGTTCAGGGATACCCCATGGATGGCAGTCAGGTTAACCAAGGCAAAAAAGATGTAAGGAATCAGGAAGAACCCGAAAAACCTGAAGTTATACTTTTGCGATTGCCTGGTTATGGGACGGATGATGTAACTGAATATGTAAAAGAGTGAAAACGACAGCCCGGTGAAAACGATGATGACCAGGAGTTCATTCCATAAAGGATTCCCTGACCCGACAGCCCGGTTTACTTTATCCAGATAATCCTTAACCAGGTATAAAGCTATCGAAAACCCGATAAAACTGCTTGCGAATGCCGATTCTGCCTGGTTCAGTTTTACATTCGACAGGAAGCCCTTAACAGGAGAACGCAATTGAATGCGCGGGGAATCATTTGGGCAGTTTTTCAGACAATTTCCGCATGAAATGCAATCCGCATCCAAATCATGCTTTTTTATGCACAGACCCATGGGGCAGCCTTTTGATTTCTCAGAGCCCTGGAGGCATTCAAACTCTTTGCAGTCATTGCAAATTGCATTGTCTTTACTTAGCTTTATGATTCTGAGCCTAGAAAAAACGCCACCCGCAACACCCAGGGGACATAAGTAGCGGCACCATGTCCGTCGTTTGAAAAAGGCTCCGGAAATCATGGCCATCGTGAAAATGGACAATAATAAAATACTGGATGCGGCCGTGGAGCTGGCCATATGAACCAAAGTCTCAATGAGCAGGATCACGATGAAAAAGGTATATGCAAACCAGACTCCCCACTTTTTGAGAAAAAGAGGGGGATGAATTTCATTGCCAACGGCTTTTTGCACCAGGTCGCCAGCTGTACCGAAAGGGCATAACCCGCACCAAAAACGACCCATAATGAGAAACGCAATGGGTAACATGGACCAGAGAAGCACCCAAATCATCGATAGGCCGGTATTCCTGCCTTCAGCCTGATCTCCGAATAACAACACATACAACAGGTAAATAGTTCCTATAAAGAATGGGATTCTCAAAATATCTGGATACCATTTCCATCGTAACAGTGCCTCTATGAATTTCAGCCTTTTCATCAGATCGTGTAAGTTTTCCTGATGGTCAGGATGTTCTGATCCTCTAGCCTTTGATAAATCAGTTGATCGGCCAGGTGCCTCACCATATGAAAGCCCAGCCCCTGGAAGGAAATTTCTTCGATAGGAGCATTTAAATCAATCGCCTGTATCACCGTAGGATCAAATTCATCATTGGAGTCCTTTACAAAGGCACTGATCTGGCCAGGCTCCAGCATCAGCGTGATGAGAACCTTTTTATCATGCTGGTCCTCTTCCTGGTGATTGACAATGCTTGTATAAACCTCTTCCAGTATAATATTCAGATCAAGAATGGTTTTAACCGGAACCTGGTAACGCACAAGATCTTCAAGAATAATGGCCAGTTTGTCCAGTTCGAAGATATCCCCCTTTAACTCAAGTTTTACTTTCCTCGCTCCCGGCGGTTTAGATGCCCTGTTCTTGGCTTTTTTAATCCGGTAAATCCTTACCTGGTGTCCCGATAAAAGAATGACCGCAACGACAGTTAAAAAGGAAAAAAGGATGATCTGGTGGAATGTCATTTATTGTGCAACTCTTAGGTTGGGTGCAGTATGTTTGGAATAAATGAATTGTATATGCAAACAAAGATATATATAATTTTTTGCCTGTTCCGCTTCCGGGGACAGATATTTCGATCCATGCATTTCATAGCATATTTTGTTATCAGCCCGTAACCGGTGTTTATCCTTTTTGGTCAAATATTACGATTGATTTAATGAAAAACTCCTATTTTAGCCTGTTATTGATTAAACCATGGTGAATGTCCTGTTTGCCACGCCTTATATTCCTTATCCGAAAGCCAGTTTATTTGAGGATAATATTGATTTTTTTTATTACAGGAATACACTCAGGCAGGGCATTTTTCAACTTCGCCAGAACCAAAGCTGGCATCCATTGCATTTTCTCGCTCAAAATTTGCCGGTATCGTCTGTGGTTTTGGAAAATCCCTCATTTAAACTGTTCAAACAGGAAATTTCGCATCATCACTACGATGTTGTAGCATTTACCTTTAGTGTGATCACGGCCTCCCGGATACTTGAAATGGCAACCTGGGTGAAAAATCATTCTCCCGGAACAGAAATTATCATCGGAGGATATGGCACGGCTGTTTTCAGTGAATCGTATAAAATTTCTGAACAACTGAGAAATACGGTTGATCATATTTGTACAGGAGAAGGTTTAGCCTTTCTGTCAAGTTATCTGAAGGAAAAGTATGGGATCATAACCAGTCAGCCTCTCACACAGGACCTTCTGCCAATCGAGGTCAGTTTTTTCAGGACCCGCTTCCCCATTCATTTGAATCTGAATTTCATGGCAGCCCTCGGATGTAATTTTCATTGCAGTTTTTGTTCCACCTCCAGCCAGTTTAAACAAAAAAAGATATTGTTTTCGGGTGAAAATCTGTACAAAAGTGTTAAACAGGGCGCCGGTAAATATCCCCGTGCCACCTCCGGGGTGATCTTTGATGAAGATTTCCTGGAAAACCGTGAAGCGGTCCTTGAATTTATGCATTGCATGGAAAAGGATTCCGAACTGATAAGCCGCCCCTTTTATCTTACGGTCTTTTCCTCGGCACACAATGTGGCCAGGTACACCCTTTCGGAACTTATCCGGTGTGGTATCGGAATGTTGTACATAGGAGTCGAATCTTTTAATAACGATCTTCTTGAAACCGAAAAACTTAAAAAACGGGGTGGCAGTCAGGTTGATATTGAGCAGCTTTTCGCCAAACTTCATGGTGCAGGTATACACACCCTCGGATCGATCATCATCGGCTGGGATGATCACACCAATGAATCAATTCCACTGGAGCTTGACCGGTTTATAAAGCTGAACCCGACCTTGTACCAGGTGATGCCCTTACAGGCCGTACCCGGAACACCGCTCTGGCAGCGCATGAAAAAGGAGGGTCGGATCAATCCTGATTTTTCCTTTGATAAAGCCCGGCTTGAAAAATCCTCCTTCCGCTTTAAAAATATCACCCAGGAGGAATCCATGAATTATATCCTCACCACCTACCAGAAACTGGTGGATGAAGGCGGCCCCTGGCCTTTCAGGATGCTTGAAAATATGTATAAGGGCATTCAATCACTGGAAAAAGAGGATGGCCCTGAACACAGGAACCGCGCTAAGGGATATAAAAAAATGCTGCCGCCATTATATATCCTTTCGTGCATCTGCGGACTGCTGTTTTATGGCACAGGATTCCGGAAACGATGGAAACATTTGATGGGAATGATGTTTCTTGAGAAGCCATTTTGGTGCATCCTGGGATGGATCGTGGCCGTTTTTGCTTTCCCTGTTCTTTCAGGATATGTTTTCCTGGGATCTGTAAGGCATTTTATCCTCCCTGCCGGCGACCAGCCCGAAACCATTCGTATGGAATATCGCGGGCCATGATTGAAAAATATTTAGCGAACAGGAGATGCCTAAAGTAATTTTAATATTACCGTCGCAGTACGAATCTGATGGCAGGACATTGTGCAAGGAAAAACACATGTCGTTACCCGGTCTTGCATTGCCGTTGCTGGCAGCCATGGTTCCTGGTCACTGGCAGGTAAAGATCATCATTGAGATCATCGATGAGGTTGACTTTGATGAAGATTGTGATCTGGTAGGACTCGGCGCCATGGGTTATTCCGTATTCCGGGCAATGGATATTGCAAAAGAATTCCGTACCCGGGGAAAACTCGAGCATTCACCGGGGCAAGTATGCAGTAAGGCCGGTCGATGAAGTCATCCGCGACATTAAAATAATCAGGCAATTGGGTTATAAACGCTTTACGCTCCTGGATAATAACATGGCAGGAAACATACCTTACCTTGAAACTCTTTTAAAGAAGATCATTCCCTTGAAAATGAGCTGGGCCGGGCAATGCACCATCAACATTGCCCGGCATAAAAACATCTTGAAATTATTAGCAAAATCGGGATGTAAACTGCTTAGTGTCGGTATCGAGGGAATAAACCAGGAAGGGTTGGATGAGTTTAACAAATCATGGGTGAAAACCGCAGATACAGCGGCATTACTGAAAAACATCCGGAAGGCCGGCATCGTGATCTTCGCCTCCTTTCTTATCGGAACGGACCACGACACAGAGGAAACCATCCGCAAAACTTCACGGTTTATTGCAAAAAGCAAGATTGCTATTCCGGTATTCAACCTGCTTACACCGCTTCCCGGAACATATTTGTTTAAGAAATTAAAACAGGAAAACAGGCTTCTGCATGAAGATTTTAACAGGTATAACGGCTTTACTTGCGTCCATCGACCTGCACAAATGACACCTGCGACAACTGACGCCATGTATTGGTGGATTTACAATGATACCTATTCAATCACCAACATCCTATAAAGAAACCTGTTTGTGCGAACTATTTTCACCAGCCCACTGATCAACTTTTACGCATTGTATATCAACTTTCATTACAGAACCTATATTAGAAAGGGTATCGGGCCACTGATTATTTAAACCTTTAGGCTGTTTTATGGGTTCAGCCGGGCATTTCAGCTTTTTAAAATTACATTTTTCACTAACATTCAAACTCCGGCACCATTTTTTATGATTTTCTGCAACAAGGTTCTTAATTGTCGTGAAAATCAATTTTGATTCCTTTTAATCCTGTATTACATTCGTTTCGAAAATCAAAACCTTTTAACGCGAATGAGCATGAGACAGACCCGGAGAGGCAATTGCCAAAAAACATGAAGAAAGCGATTAAAAAATTGAGCAGTCCTGAACACCTCAATGCCCAATGGGATAACCTGGCAGATTTCTACTTTCAGAAATCAGAATTCCTGGAACACCTTCACCGGTACAACCCCTGCGCCCAGCGTTATTATGAACTCTACCATGACAATAACCTGGTTGCAGGAACAGTGGTGTACACCTTGAAGATCGACATTTTCACCTTTGTCAACATCCCAAGTCCGTTTAAAGCGCATATTATCGGATTGCCCGTGTCTGTAGCAGCCCCGCCTATGATCGGTGATCCCGGCGAATTTGAATATTTCCTGTCAGAACTTATTAAACTTGAATCGGGACTGATTGTCGGGGTAAATTTTATGGAAGATCACTTAAGGAATAAAGTGTTAAATTTGAGAACATTGCCGACGGTAATCTTAAAATTAAAAAGTAAGAGTGTTTCAGGTTATGAAAATACGCTCCGGCACAGCTACCGGAGAAGGATTCACAGGATCAGGAAAAAATTCGCAGATGTCAGGACTGTCACCACAGATTGCTCGGTATTCAGCGAAGAGCATCATGCCTTGTACCTTGAAATCATGAAAAAGACCACGACAAAACTGGAAATCCTCAGCCTGGATGCATTCAGGTACCTTCCGTCAAACTTCCTGCTTACCACCTGTAACGCAGGAAAGAAGATGTTGTGCTGGCATGTGGTCTGTAAAGATTCGGATGTGCTGTTTTTCTTTTTCGGCGGCCTGAACTATGCCCTCAGGGACCTTTATCAATCTTACAACAATAACCTGTTAGGTATTATTAATAAAGCGGTTGAGCATAAATACGGGGTTATCGATTTCGGACAAACCGCCGAAATTGCCAAAATCCGTCTTGGCGGGAATGTGAGTGAAAGAAGGATGTTTGCCTATCACCGGAACCCCGCGATTCTTTATATTCTCAGGTTATTTAAAGGTTTTCTGACCTATTCGAAACCACCTGAAAAATGTCATGCATTTAAAGTTGAAAATCAAATTTGACCCGTTGAAAATACTGTTTGTCCGGCCTAAACCCTCCCCCGATACCATTGGTCTCCAGCATCTGATGATTGTGGAACCCCTGGAGTTGGAAATACTTGCAGCGCTAGTTCAGGAAGAGCACGAGGTCAGCATTGTGGATATGATTCTTGAAGAGGAGCCGGTTGATGTTTTTATAAGAACATTCGCCCCGGATGTTTTGTGTCTGACCGGATATATTACTCACATTCCGGTTATTCTTCAATATTGTACAGCTGCAAAACTGATTAATAAGAACATCATTACTGTTGCAGGCGGTGTACATTTTGAAAAATTCCCTGAGGATATTGACCACGAATCGGTTGATTACCGCATTGTCCGAAACGCTACCAGATCTTTCCCGCAGCTTATCAGTTTTCTGAATGGGAAATCATCCTTTCCTGCGGGAGCGCTGGGAAAACACGAGGTGTTAAACGAAGCCACGCTTCCGGATTACGATTTTTACATCCCGCTGCCCAACCGGGAACTTACCGCAAAGTACCGTGACAAATACTTTTATGTGTTTCACAACAAGGTGGCTTTGATAAAAACCTCGTTTGGCTGCCCCTGGCAATGCAAGTTCTGTTTTTGCAGGAAAATAACCGGCGACAGGTACTTTACCCGTCCACTGGATGACGTCATGGATGAATTGTCAGCCATCAGGGAAAAGGAGATCTATATTGTGGATGATGATTTCCTGGTCAGTGTAAAACGCACCAAAGAATTTATCCGCCAGTTAAATGAAAGGGGGATCATGAAAAAATTCCTGGTGTACGGAAGGGCCGACTTTATCGCGGCCAATCCTGATCTGATAAGGGAATTCAAAGAGGCTGGACTGAGAACGGTGATTGTCGGGCTCGAATCATTTGACGATCCTGAGCTGCTTGATTTTAATAAACAAACCAGCAGTGATACAAACAGGCAGGCCATGGCTGTACTGAACACATGCAAGGTGGATTGTTATGCAGCCGTCATTGTTTCACCTTCCTGGAGTGCACGCGATTTCAGAAAAGCGGGCGATATCATGCTTGAACTCGGGATAAAGTTCGTAAACCTGCAACCGCTCACACCATTGAAAGGAACCGGTCTGAAGGTGAATGAAGCAGATCTTGTAATCGGCAGAAACGACTTCGTGAAATGGGACCTCGCCCATGTTGCCATCCGTCCCGAAAAAATGAGCCTTGAAGCGTATTATAAAAACATCCGGGATCTCTATCTCCGGATCATCCTCCACCCGAAAAACCTCCTCAGCCTTTTGAAATATCCGCTGCATATGCAGATAAAATTGGCAAAAGGTCTGATAAAAGTAAAACAGCAATACAGGAAGAAAATCATGGAGGTGACGAAACATGCCTAAGGTCCTGCTGATACAATCCTCTCAATATCTTTCAACCGGGAATGTTGTAAGGCAGAAGAAACTTTACCTGCCGGGATTGGTGTTTCCGCTCCTGGCTGCCATGGCTCCCGGAAACTGGGAGGTGGAAATCAAACTTGAAGTCATTGAGGAGATCAGCTTCGACACGGATGCGGATATCATTGGCATTGGCGCCATGGGACACGCCATTTTCAGGGCCTTCGACCTGGCCGGGGAATTCAGAAAAAGAGGAAAGATCGTTTTCATGGGAGGCTATATGGCCTCGATGGTCCCGGAACTTGCGTTGAAATTTGTCGACAGTATTGTCATCGGGGATGCGGAAATATCGTTCCCGTTGCTGCTGTCGGATTTTGAGAAGCATGGCAGGCTGCAACCTGTTTACAACAATCCGGTCGGTGACCTTAACAATTTGCCGCTTCCCCGTTATGAAATGCTTGCCGAAAAGCGAATCGGCGACATGCTGCCTGTGCAGGCGGGAAGGGGTTGCAACCACACATGCAGCTTTTGCTCCATCGCCTGCTTGTATAAGGGCCGTCACATGGCAAGACCTGTTGACGAGGTGATCAGGGACATTGAAAAGATTAAAAGTCTCGGGTATCATAAGTTTTATATGATTGATGACAACATTGTGAGCAACCCTGCATACCTGGAGGAACTGTGCAGAAGGATACTCCCGATGAAAATGAAGTGGTCGAGCCAGTGCACCATGAACCTGGCCCGGAATGAATCGTTGCTGAAACTGGTGGCCCGGTCGGGGTGTGAGATCCTCAGCCTTGGCCTTGAAAGTATTTCGCAGGAGGGCCTTGACAAGCTGAATAAGAAGTGGCTCAGGACCGATGACCATCAAAAGCTGATGGCTGCTTTCAATAAGGCCGGGATTATGATAAGCGCCGAGATGATCATCGGGACAGATGGAGATACCACGGAGTCGTTGCAGGCAACCTGGGATTTCATCAGGAAATGTAAAATTCCCTTGCTGCGCATCTACTTTTTAACGCCCGTTCCCGCTACCCGGCTCTATCTTGAATATAAGGCAGCAGGCCGGCTGATTCATGAGAATTTCGACCATTATACAGCATCGGAATGTGTTCATTACCCTGAACAAATCACCCCGGAAAATCTGACTTTGATGTACCACTGGCTAAATGGAAAAATATTCTCCCTGGGCGGAATCGTCTGCCGTACGCTGCTGAACAGGCAGATACTGAAGCATCCGGTGAATTACATCTTTGCATTCGCCGTGAATCTGCATTACCGTTCTTATGTTAAGAAGGGGGAAACACCGCTGATTGTATGACAAATATGTTTTTTAATTTAAAATTGGAACAACTTATAAATTCTTTCTTTGTAGCTCTCTGTGTAATCTCTCCGTGGTTCTCCGTGAAAGAAGATTTCAACGAGGCTCTCCATGAAAGAAAATTACACGGAGTTCACATAGTAGACACTTAGAATCACAAAGAAAACATCATTGATTGTCATTTGTGAAATGATCAGCTTAAATAAGCATAATGAACCGTAAAACAATCCGACTAACCAAATCTAAGATGAATATAGCAACCGGACTTCCTGACATTTCGACGCTGTACCGCCTGCCGTTTACCAAGAACGACAACCCGAACGGTTGGGTCGAGATAACCACCGACTGCAA
This sequence comes from uncultured Bacteroidales bacterium, assembly GCA_903885595.1. Lineage (GTDB taxonomy): Bacteria > Bacteroidota > Bacteroidia > Bacteroidales > FEN-979 > CAIVAT01. The sequence goes on along the minus strand of CAISJJ010000019.1, from coordinate 53,596 downwards.
CCTCAAATGCCCGGGATGTTACAGGGGGTGCGACCGGGATGACAACATCCCCGTTCACCAACCCATTGAAAAGGTGAAGGAAAACATCCTTGAGATGAAACGGCTGCGGAATTGCCAGATCATCTCCCTCAGTGGCGGAGAACCATTCCTGCATCCTGAACTCGGAACCATCATCCGGTTTATCAGGGACCACGATATGGTTCCCTTCGTACATACAAACGGGGTGCTGTTAACCAGTGAAGTACTTGCGGGGCTTAAAAAAGAGGGGCTGGCGGGCCTCATCATCAGGGTCGACTCTTTAAGCCGGCACAGGTCGGTAACGGAAGAGAAACTCAATGACCTCCGGAAACGCTATGGTGAAATGGTTCATGCTGTGGGAGGCATACACCTGACCTTCCTGTGCGTAGTAAACCACGACAACCTCAAAGAGATTGGTTCCGTAATCAACTGGTCGGTGGAACACGCCAGCCTCGTTGATTTTGTAACCTTTATTCCCATCCGGCAGGTTCTTTTTGAAAAAGATGAAATTCTGGATTGTTCGAAATGGGTCTATGCTGAAGACCTGTGCAACCAGGTGCAGACTGTTATTCCCGGCATAAGGTATTCAGCTTACCTGGGAAGCAGGCTGGAAGATGCCCGCATCAAATGGCTGCAGTCATCCTACATCGTCCTGAATAAAAAAATACTTGGTTTTACAGGCCCGAAATTTGTCGAATCGTTCCAGGTTTTCCACCATTTGTTCGCCGGGAAATATGCCTATAAATTCGGCAACGGCAGAAGTTACCTGAATTTCATTCAGCTGGTATTATTAAGCCTGTTTCTTTCTGACTTCAGGATTATCGTGTATAATTTCCTGAAAGAGATCATCCGGAACCCCCTGAACCTGTTCAGGCGTTCAACCGTTCAACTGATCTGTTACATCATTCCACCCGGTTTTGTAAATGGAATCAGAGATGAATGCGATGGCTGTCCCGATGCCATGCTGTACGAAGGCAGGCTTGTTCCCTCCTGTGGCCTGGAGGAATTCAAACGCCATGGCAGGCCCCTTGAAAAACAAATAGCTGAATGATCATGATTGAAATACATGAAGTAATGTCTGTGAAGGATCTCAGGCGGTTCATCCGGTTTCCCCATATTTTATACCGCGATGATCCATGTTATATCCAGGAGCCCTTTGTCATGCAACAGTCCCTGTTCGACCGGAAGAAGAATCCATTTTTCCTGCATTCAAAGGTCGATTTTTTCCTGGCATGTAAAGAAAACCAGGTGGCCGGCCGCATCGCTCTGATAAGGAATAATAACCACATCAGCCATACCGGTGAACTGTGTGGTTTTTTTGGCTTTTTCGAATCAGTGAATGATTTTGAAGTGGCTGCAGCCCTGCTCAACAAGGCAGTAAGCTGGATCAGGGAGGAAGGTTTGACAACCCTTCGAGGCCCTGAAAACTTTACAACCAATGAATCGTGCGGAATGCTGATTTCGGGATTCGACACCCCGCCGGTTGTGATGATGCCATACAACAAGCCCTGGTACAATGATTTCCTCCTCCGGTTCGGGTTTGAAAAGGAAATGGATTTATCTTCCTACACCTTGCAGGATGACCGGGTTTTATTGTCACCCTCCGTGCTAAGAATGGTAAAACGGATCAGCGATCATCTTGCGGAATCCGATATAAAAATCAGGGCGATTAACTATAAAACGCTCGACCAGGAAATAGTGCCCTTGCTTGGAGTCTACAATCAGGCGAATAAAGACAACTGGGGATTCCTGCCAATGACTGAACCGGAATTCAGAAGCACTGCCCGGCAGTTCAGCCAGTTTGTTCCGGAGAAACTGATCCTGATCGTCGAAAAAGGGCAGCAGCCCATTGGTTTTATAATAGCCCTCCCCGACCTGAACCAGGTATTCAGCCGCATCAAATCAGGAAAATTGGGATTATTCGGCATTCTTAAATTCATTTGGTACAAACGAAAGATCAGCAATGCACGCATTCTGATCCTGGGCATGCTCGATGAATTCAGGAACAAGGGCATCGATCTGATCCTGTATCAGAAAATAAAGGAAAATTGCATGTCACTGGGAATGTATCACGGAGAGGCCGGTTACGTGATGGAAAACAACCTGAGAATGAAATCAATTCTCGAAAAAGTAGGAGGTACGTGCATTAAGCAATACAGAATTTACAAATTTGAAGCAAAATGAATTCCTTGGAGGCAAAAAAATTACCCCTCCGGTTTACCGGGTGTTAATCCCGGATTGTCCGCCAGATAGATCCAATGTTGAAAAATCTCCCTCGTCCTCCGTCCGGTGTACCCATGGCTCCTCCCTTCCGGCTTTGTGCTCCGTGACAACAGCCATTTTCTTATCTTTGCCGAAAATTGTGTTTACAATGCATAATTCAACAGGCTGTTTTTTTTGGTTATTATTAGGAGCCCTGTGGGTCATACCTTCCTGCAAACAAGAAGACAACTCATCACACCAAAAAATAAGGGTAGCGATGCTGGCCCAGGGTATTACCTTCGATGATGGCGCATTCCTGCAAAGCTGTAAAACCGGTCTCGAAAAGGCAAAAACGGATTTCAGCCTCGAATGTGAATATAGCATCGATACAACTACCAACAGCTACCAGGAAAGGCTGGGATACTTCGCTAACCAGAACTTCGATTTAATTATCGCCGTTGGGTATATGTGGAATGATGCTGTTGCAGCATCGGCAAATAACTACCCTGGAACCAAATTCGTTCTCGTTGATGCTGAATTGTCGCCACCCCGGGCCAACACGGTTAGTGTTTTGTTCGATGTGGATGAAGTTGCATATCCATTGGGGTTTTTATCAGCATGGTGGGCCGATGTTCATGACAACGAAAACCCGGCAGTGGGATTCGTCGGTGCGTTTGAGATTCCCACTATCAGGCAGTTTACTGAGCCTTACCTGAATGGGGTCGAACGGTTTAACCAGGAGTTTGGAAAAACAGTAGCCCATCACGGGGTTTACGCCGGGACCTTCATCAATTCCGGGTTGGGCGGGCATCTTGCCGACAGTCTGTTTGCAACCGGAGCCGATGTGATGTTTGGTGTGGGCGGACAAACTGGGAATGGAGCATTGTTCAAAGCAATGGAACTCGGAAAGCAGGGTGTTGGGGTTGATGTGGATCAGTTTATATCTGTTCCGGAGGTTTCCGGCATTTTGATCTCTTCTGCCATGAAAAGTCTCGACAATGCTATTTACGCAGTAATTAAATCATTTATTTATGGTCGCTTTATTGGCGGTGGCATTTACACCGGCAACCTGTCGAACCAGGGTGTAGAGCTGGCTCCCTGGCACGATTATGAATCGCAGATACCCGATAGCATGAAACTTGCCATTGAAAACATCAAAGCAGGCATCATCGACGGCAGCATTTCAACAGGCTGGTAACCAGCCAATCTTTCACCATTTCGCTACCTCGCTACCTCGCTACCTCGCTATTTCTCCATTTCGCTATCTCGCTACCTCACTACCTCGACATCTTAATTAAACCACTTCCTGTAAACCTCCCCATACGTTCCATCCGCCTTCAACTCATCCAGCGCCTGTTGCCATTGACTAATGACGTTTGCCGGCGTGTTTTTTGAAAATGCTATGTAATAGTCCGTAAACATAAGCGGGAAGGAGGGAACAACCTGGCTGGACATGAAACCTGATTCATGCACAATATCAGGAAAGGTGACGCTGGAACATACGAATGCCTGAACTTGTCCCGACATGAGCTTTTTGGTCATCAAAACCGGGTCACCATCCGAAACCAGGTTGGTAAACCCAAGCGACCGTAAATACTGGTCCGAGAACCATGAATCTACCGTACCCACTGCCGGAAGGTTCATGGCATCCTGGAGCGAAGAAATAGTAATTCCGGATCCGTTTTTTGTATAAAAATAGGTGGTATTGGTCCCCAGCGGACCCACCCACTGGAAAAGAGAATCACGGCCTGGGGTGCGGTCCATCGTGAAAAGGCAGAAATTCGGATTGTTTTGTGCGAGGTCATACCCGATGCTCCACAGCGTCAGCCTGATGTCGGCGAATTGATTGTTCTTCTTCATGATCTCCCTGACCACCTCGGTGCCAAAGCCGGTGATATTTCCATAGGCATCCCTGAAGGTCAGGGGCGGGTAGTTCTCGGTATAAACCTGGAAACTGCCCGGGAAATCCGATGAGTTCATGAATTTCCTATACAGCGATAACACCTTGCCGTTCTCCTTAAGCCGGTTTAATTGAATCTGGAAATCTGCCACCACATCATCCGGAATTTTTTTATTGAATGCATAATAAACAAGATCGGTTCGAATGGTCAGCCGTTCGGAAACCGAATAGATTGATTTGTCAAGCGCTTCAAGGGCAGCATTGGCACTGATCCTGTCAGACGGGAAGAGATCGATCTCCCCATCAAGCAACTGGTTAAAGGCTTCAAGGATGTCTTTACAATACACAAGATTGGTGAATCCCTGGCCAACCAGGAACTGCGTTATCGCATAATCCTGCAGTACCCCTATTTTCCCGATAGTTTTTGCATCCTCCAGTGAGTTAAGCTTGATCGGGTTCTGCGAAGAGGAGTAAAACACCTGGTCGAGACTTGCGATAGGCCCTGCCCATTTGAACAGGTCTTTCCTGTGGGCATTCAGGATCGTCGAAAAAAGGACGGCATTATCGGTTTCAAGCGCCTTAGAATAAGCCTGATCCCAGGGAAGTACACTCACCTCAAACGGAATGTCAAGCTGCTGGCAAATTTCCTTCAGGAGTTCAGGACCTAGACCCGTCAGATTCCCGTTGTCGTTATAGTTGAGCGGTTTGTATTCTTCAGTGATGAACTGGAACTGGAAACGATATGATTCAGGATCGGCTTTTTTACAGCTGGTAAACCCGGCGACGACTGCAATAAGGATGACCGCGATAAGGAATAATAATTTTCGTTTGATCATGTTGTTTTTATCAGAATAGGCCGGCTAATTTACAGAATTAGTCACTTGGTAATGCCCTATTAAACACATTAAGGACAATTCTTTCAAACATAAAACTTATCCCCTCTGCCACCACTGGGATCACGATCAACCAAATGCTCCGCAAACGGTCAGATTGAAGAACATGGAAGCGCTGTATGCCCAGGTTAACAAATGAATCACAAAATGAATTCCGGTTATTATGGCCTGCTTTGGTTCATTATTGCTACTTTTGGCCAGAAATTAAAATTTTTATTGTTGAATTAATGAAAAAACGCTTATTGGCTGGAATTATCCTGCCGCTTCTGCTTTTTGGCTGCAAAAAAGAGACGGAAACAAATTATGCCTCCCTGATCCTCGGTAAATGGGTCAATACACAGGTGAATAATGAATCGGTTTTAACCGATGCCTCTTTTACTTTTGAGTTCAGGTCAGACAATGTCCAGCCTTATGCCACAGGATATAAATTGGACGAGAACAATAAAACCTGGCTGGAAAACAATGACCACACATACAGCGTCAATGGCAAAATGATCATTATCGATGGGATGAATAAATTTGGTAACAGGTTTCACATGGAGTTTGAAATCCTGTCGGTTGATCAGCAAACCTTAAGCTATTCGGTCAGTAAATTTATAATTAATAATGTAGAATATCCCGATCATAAAACATACACCAATAAGAAAATAACAGCTGATCTCTCCCGTCAGTTTGTGGGTACATGGTACGGAAAATCTACAACACCGGGCAGTCCTGATGTCGGTTATCATTATTGGGAGTATTTCACAAACGGTCATTATGATTACTATTATCAGGATGATCATGGTAACTGGCTCAATAAACTTGATAATGAAGGGGTTTACTTTCTTTACGGGGACTTTATGGCATCCAATTACACCAACGACCTCATATCGGGAGAAAAAGGCAAGGCTTATGAATGCTGGAATTTCAGCATTAAAGGGGATACAATGTTTTGGACGGGTTTACGAGAAAATGGCCGGATTACCAGCTTCCGGATGGAAAAAGTAGCTGGCCCGCCAGCATTTTCCCTGAAATAGTGTAAGCTGTAAGTTACCTGTTCGGGTGTTTCAAGCTCTTCTAGAATTCAAAAGCTAATCCGATCTTTGGAATAAAGTAGAACTGATATAGGCTGGGTGCTGCAAATACACTCCACCTTAAATTTGCTTCTTTTGTATAAAAACACCATCCGAGTTTAAGTTCCTCTACCGGGCCTTTGTCGTCTCCCCATGAATCGCCGGTCCAGGTACTCCATGAATAACCCCCTTTCAGTGCAATATACGGGTAACTAGTTCTGTTTTCCTTTATCTTGCGCAAATTGAATCTTAATTGGAAGTAACCGATTATGCTTTCCGTATTGTAAGTGGAAATGCCGGCACCTAATGAAAAGGTATTGGAGAACTGGTAGCCGTGTGTTGAATAAACTTCAACAATCGCTTTCGGGTCAAGGCCTTTTGGGAATGTTGCTCCGGCCGACATCCCCACATCGAAGAAATATCCTTTGTTGTGTTTTGCGTAAGACTTTTTATTGTGGGTTCTGAGCGCCGTCGAATCCTGGGCGCTGAGTGCCGTCGAAATCAACAATAAAATAAAAAGGGATGTCCTGGTCTTCATCGTTAGAATAGCTAAATCATTAATTTAAGAATACAATAGGAGTAAAAAACCGGGCCGCCATCTTTATGGTCTTTCCCTTTAAGATCATGAAGGGTAATATTACAGCCTGCAGCCAAAAACGCCTCATAGGCGCTTTTTGTATTCGCGTAGGGAACTATGGTGTCGTCAGTCCCATGCAATAAGGTTACCTTAGCCTTGGGAGCCCATCCAGTTGTTTGCCCGTTAATGATCAAACTGTTTATTTTCAATGCATTGAGAAACTTTTTGGTATTGGGGTTGTCCTTCCTGTACATTGAATCGGCCATGACATTGGTGAGTTTTGTATCAAGCTTTGCAGAAACCTCGTCGGTCGTGTACTTCTTTGACAGCACCCATTCCTTATAGTGTGATAAAAGGGGTTCTTTAAAACATTGTTTAATATCTAATTGTAAATTATCCCCATAATCGAGCCCCAGTACCAACAGAGGGATTGTAACCGGCTGGCTGCTGTAATTCTTAAGAACAAATTCGTCATAAGATTTCACTAAATCATAAGCGCCACCGCCGGCAAAAACCTGGTCTATTACAAAGGCATCCTTATATAACTCGTCAGTCTCTACAAATTTGAGAAAACAGAGGGAGGCCTGGCCGCCTTGAGAATAACCCAAAACCGTGATTTTGTGAGACATTTTTCTGCTGATCGAAGCAAAATATTCTTTTGCAGCCAATAGCATGTCGGCAGAGACCCGGCCGGTATTTTCAACACAATAATAGGGATGAATTGAATCGGATGTGGCGCCATAACCAATATAATCCGGTACTACTACGCAGTAGCCGAATAGTGAGAAAAGACCTTCGGTTGCTCCCATCCTCACGGAAGGAGCCTCATAATTTGCTCCAAGGGTGTAATGAAGCCCTAAGATAGTTCCCAATCTCGCATAATCTGCATCTACCGCCGGGTAAAAAATTGCACCTGAAGCAATGATTTCTCTATTTTGAGGGTCAAGAGTCCGGTAATTTATTGAAACTACCTTTATTTTTTTATTAGGCAACCCTTTGAAAAGAATCCCATTTGGGTCTTGTTTGGTTCTTACCGCCAGTTCATACTTATTTATTGTTTCAACATTGTTTACGCTATCCAGTATTATCCAATCTTCCTCGGCCAGGGGTTCCTTCTTACATGAGAATAAGCAAAAAATCAGGACGCAATACAATAATAATTTTTTCATCTTCGGTATGGTGTTTAAAATCCTTAATTAAAAAAGAAATGCGCAGGAGATTTCCAGTCCCTGTTGTTTCAGGGCACTGAAGTATTCGGAATTAATTCTGTTCATATTCCATCTGTATCGTCCCTCTACCTGGAATTTCCAGATATCAAAACCCATCCCGGCACCAACTCCGAAAAATAGTTTATTGATATTACTCTTGATAACGCTTTCGTTATAGTCATCTACATGGTAAAACAAATCTCCTTCATAGCTGACTACATATGATCCATATATGGTTCCCAGCAGATACGGCCTGAAAATCTTACTTAATTGCAGGCCCACCTTGAAATTAACAGGAATATCGATGGTCTGCAAAGTTGTTATCATATCTGTATAGTAAATCAGATCTGCATCGGTCGATGAATTTGTAAAAATAATTTCAGGCACGATCGAGTAATTTACAAAACCTCCGAATTTATATTGAAAAAAGGCGCCGAAAGTCCAGCCTGATTTCGCTTCAAAGTCGGAATAATAGCCGGTGCCATAGTTCTCCAAATGTATGAAGTTGACGCCAGCCTTAACTCCAATTCTCCATGGTCTTTCCTGGGCAGAAACATTGCTTATAACGCAAGCGAATATCAATATTATTATTGTCTTTTGCATATCCCTGTAGTAAGTTCTATGATATTTTAGTTAAGACACAAATATATTTGTGTCTTTTATGAATTCTTTTTCAAATATATGATTTTTTTAATTGATTGAGCACTTTTATACCAGTGAAGTTAATATTTGGAGCAGAAACTTTCTTCCATACGTTCCCCGGGAGCGAAATATGGGTAGAACGATGAGGTTCGGGAGCATTGCGTACCTACAGCGCACTAGTCATTAAGCAACAAGCAAGGCTGCCAGATGAACAAATCACTCTGTTTCCCGGGTTTAGTGAATGCGGTTGTGGTAAGTTGTCGCATAGTTTTGCTCAATCAAATGACAAAGTAAAAAAACGGCTGGCATTTAAACCTGCATCTCAGGTTCCCATTTGGCAGTTTAAAGCCCATTTCATGACATTTGCAGGTAGTCGTTTATGCTGCAATTCAGTGGCCATGAAATCAAAGTAGGGTTCTGCGTGTTTATAAAACATTTTGAACCCGGGACATAGGTAGTTTAATCCAGGTTCTCCTTCGGGTGTATTTACGATGCGGTTTTTTGGACATTCCCCGTTGCAGAGGTCAAGGAATTCGCATTTCCTGCAGACAGCAGGCAGCATGTCACGCTTGTTCCGCCCGAACTGATGCTGAAATGGAGAATTCATCAGGGTCAGCAACGATTTTTCATTGATGTTGCCGAGTTTATATTCAGGGAAAACAAAATGATCGCAGGCGAATACATCCCCGTTATATTCCATAACACCCGCATGGCCGCAGGTTTCGGCAGAAACACATACTGAGGGAGGTACACGCATCCAATTTTCAAGTACACAATCGAAGGTACTTACAAAACAGATGCCTACATCATTACGAACCCATTCGTCAAATATCCGGATCAGGAAATTTCCGTAATCAACCGGGTTAACAGTCCAGTCGGTCACTTCAGCATTTTTCCTTGTATTCGCCGGCAATATCCTGGGCTCATCCGGTTTCGCTGCCGGATCGATCCATTGCACAACCGGGAGAAACTGCATATATCTGCTGCCAATGCTTTTCAGGAAACGGTAAATTTCATCAGGGTATTTTGAGTTATAATCATTCACAACCGAAAGTGTATTGAATTCGGTCTTGTGTTTTACCAGTAATTCCAAGCCCTTCATGCATTGTGCAAAACTGCCCCGACCGTTCTTGTATACCCGGTATCGATCGTGACAATGCGCTGGTCCGTCGACCGAAAGTCCGATCAGGAAATGATGGTCGGTGAAAAAGCAGCACCACTCATCAGTCAACATGGTTCCGTTGGTTTGCAACGAATTCTCAATTACCCTGCCTGCGCCATGTTTTTTTTGCAGCTGAATGACCTTCCCAAAGAAATCCAACCCACGCATGATCGGTTCACCGCCATGCCAGGCAAAGAGAACAACCGGGTTGGGTGAGGAATAAATGGTCTGGGCAATATAGGTTTCAAGGAGTTTTTCGCTCATTGTATGTTGCTGCAAATCGCGGCGAAACAGTCGTTCCTTTTCAAGATAATAACAATAGGTGCAATTCAGGTTGCATGCAGAACCGATGGGCTTGGCCATCATGGAGAACAGGAGATTCGCTGAAAAAGTGTCATTCATGGTGCCTGAAAAAAGTTAATCCAAAGGTAAAGTTAAAAGGTAATATGGTTCTTCTTAATCTTGAGAATTTCAGTCATCTATGCTTATGAAACGGATAAAACAGGATGGGCTGGTCAAATCCTCCAGGATTTGGAGGACTCAGGTAACCATTGGGTATCATTCTAGCTAAATTCAGAAAATGAAAAAGATAATAATAGTTATTCTCCTCCTTCCTCTTTATCTATTGATACAACGATCCGGTTAGTTCGACAATGTGAAAACTGTTTTGAAGAATTGCACATCCGACTCGGGAAGATTCATGAACATGCACTGGCTGAGTATTGCCTGTGCTGATAATGCTCCTGATTCAGCGATTCATTGAGCACAGGGAGCCGTTCAGCACGCTGCCACGAACAAGGATAAACTGGCTGGCTGAAATGTGATCAGGCCCGGGATTACAAGGGATCTCAAAAAAGACTGCAGGAAACAATTACTTTTTTCCCTTTTAACCATATTTGGTACCACCAAGCGTTATCTATATTCTCCATGCAAATCCGGCATACAACGCATAATATGCCAGAAATGAGCTCAAATATCCGGCTGCAGATAAATCCAACTGTAGGTGATGGTTTATCAGGTAGGTAAATCCTCCATCCACATAATATTTGGGTGCCTCTTCTTTGTGGAAGAAACCAAAGTTTTCGATGAAGGCATTCCACCTTTTATTCAGGTTAATTCCCAGTGAAATAGCGTATAACTGAGTTGGCTCGGGAGTAAGGCCGTCCCATGCCATTCCGTAATTATAACACAGCGTCAGTTTCTCCGATATCGGATTGGATAGTAAAATCAGAAATGAGGGGGCAAAATCATCTGGCCTGAGATCTTTATGGCCAACATAGGGCAAAGTAAGATTAAACAAAAGGGAGATGCTGGGAATTATTTTACGATTCTTGATCAGACTGATTTTGGTTCCGATGGTCAATGGCATCATCCCATGACTGGTTGATATACCCGTGCTGTCAATCTCATTATTTAAAGCATAATCGGTCTGAATTCTTACTTCAAAGTCCTTCGCAACCCCATATCTTAAAAGCAATGATGAAAACAGAAATTTTTCTATCGTAACAAAGCGGTCCGAAATTTTTTCATACTGAAGTCCGCATTCAATCTGAAATGTCCTTTTTGATAATATTTCCGGGGAGGTTGCCACTCCTGGTCTGTCGGGAACGATGCATTCGGTGCTGTCAGTTTGCGCCTTGATTGTCAATTGTAGAAGGAGAACCAGAATTAGTATCTGAGGCAATGATCTCATCTGTATTCATTATTTTATAATTCCAGATTCACCGTCCTGTCCGCTCAAACAAAACCGGGGCTGAAATCCGGTCCACCTGGAAATGGAAATGCCGGGAACACCGGCACTTCCACCTATTTGCTTATTTGATCTTTGCAAATTTTACAACACCCAAAATCAGCGCCCAGTAAGCAATCACTTTTTGCCTGCAACAAAGGTAGGATCCAGCGAGCCATTTGCATTGTACCTGATCAAGGCAAAATCGGTAGTTGATCCGTTAAATGTAGTTCCGCAAACAATGATCTTTTCGTCTTTCTGGATGGCAAAATCGGCTGATGTATCATCGCCGGCGCCCAGTGATGTAACAACGATACCGCCTTTCCCAAAAGCAGCATCCAATTTGCCATTTGCATCGTATCTGGCTAAAGCCAGATCATTACTTTTTCCATTATTTGAAGTTCCCAAAACCAGGATCTTGCCATCTTTCAGTATGGTCAAACCTGTAGCTTTGTCATCACCGGCCTGGACAGAATTGAGGACAATGCCGTTTTTTCCAAATGAAGCATCCAGCGTGCCATTTGCATTGTATCTGACTATTGCAAAATCTTTACTCGTCCCGTTATCTGAACTTCCTGCAACTAAAATCTTACCATCTTTCTGCAAGGCAAAGCCCGAACCATCATCATTGCCGTTTCCGAGAGAAGTCAATACGATACCCCCTTTCCCAAAAGCAGGATCCAATGTTCCATTTGCGCTGTACCTGATTAATGCAAAATCATTGCTTTTCCCATTATTTGAACTTCCTGAGACCAGCATCTTCCCGTCTGGCTCGAGGATAAATCCTGCGAGATCATCATTCCCGGTTTGGAGTGAGGTTACTAAAATGCCGTTTTTTCCGAAAGAGTTATCCAATTTGCCATTTGCATCGTATCTGGTTAAGGCGAAATCGTTACTGGCTCCATTATTTGAACTCCCTGCAATTACGATCTTTCCATCTTTCTGTATGGCAATACCCGAAGCATTATCATCGCCGGTCTGAATTGAATTAATTACCATGCCTTCTTTCCCGAAGGAGGAATCCAGTTTGCCGTTTGTATTATATCTGAGTAAGGCAAAGTCTTTACTTGTCCCGTTGTATGAGGTGCCTGCTGCTAAAATTTTCCCGTCATCCTGAATAGCAATGGCCGTAGTGCAATCATCACCGCCTCTGAGAGAAGTCGTTACGATGCCCCCTTTCCCAAAGCCTTCATCCAGTGCGCCATCTTGTTTATATCTGACTATGGCAAAATCGGTGTTTGAACATCCTGCTACAACAATTTTCCCATCCTTTTGAATTGCCATAGCTTTGACTTCATCGTTAGTCGCTGAGAGCGAAGTAATAACAATCCCTGTCTTGCCAGATTTGGGATCATTAACGCCTGTGGTCTGTGCAAAAACCGTCATTGCAGAAAAGACCAATGCGATCGTAAAAAATCGATTTTTCATTTTCATAAAATTTAGTTTTTAAAAAGGTATAGATTTTTTATTTAAAAGATGATATTATGACATGGGTGAGAAAATATCGGAAATCTTAAACATTTTTGCGGATAGACCTATAACCAAAATTAAAAAAAAATTTAATGCGCAAATATTTTGAAAAAAATTAATCGCAAACATTTTGAAAAAAGAGTGCCCGATCGATCCCCAGGGATAATAAAATTAGGGAGCTGCAACTGTTTTAAGCCCAGGGAAAGACGGTATATGACAACCGGAGCTACACCTTACCATGAATGGAAGTTCAGGGAATAAGCCCATCAGGCTGGCATATTCCGGCATAGGCTGAATGGTGCACGCCGGCCCGGTTTTTAACTCCGACGGTTAATTCTTCACCCGCTTCCAGGTGTGCCAGATATACCCGGATCCAGGGTCGGCGCCGAATTTATTTGGTATAGTTGTCATGGCAGGGTCAAAGCAAACATGGCATTGATCTGGTCCGTCAAACTTGTAGATTGAGATCATGGTTTTTCCTGCATTTGGACCGTCCGAACGAACCCAATACATATTGCCAGGCTCCTTTGAGGGGTCAAGCTTTGTGATCCTTGCATAGATGGTGTCTTTGTGCTGGTGCGGTGTGAAAAGGATCACCTTATCTCCCGAATAGGCGATCATAGCCTGTTTTAACTGGTCATCCTTCACTTTTTTACCATCCATCTCTGCCGAAACCAACTTCCAGGTGCCCTGCAGTTTCTTCAGTTCAGCAGCATCAACCTGGCCCTGCACCCTGACGGCGACAAATGCAAAAAATGAAAAAATAAGTGACAGGATGATCCCTTTTGTGAAAAATTTTGAATGCATAATTTACCTCCTTGTTTTTTAATTAAATGGTTTGAGTCCTATCTTAACAAAAATACAAAATAATAATTCCCTTAACACCGGGATTTCCGCTAATTAATTAATTTGACAGGGTTCATACATTTACAATATTCAAATCAGACGATAAGGATATATAATGTTCGCTCAGTAAAATGATCAGTGAATAATGATGAGAGTCTTATTGCAACCTATGGCCGGTTTTATACCTGGTATGCAGTCGCCGACAGCTGAAGAATCGCACCGGTTGGCTGGCATGTTCCTGCCGAATCGGAATGGACAACTCTAGAAAATTATCTGATAGCCAATGGTTATAATTATGATGGTTCTGCAATGGAAGATAAAGTTGGAAAAGCTCGGTCAGGTGTATAAAGGATTAATGGCGGATTTTATTATCCTGTAAACAGGACTGTTTGTTTCAAAAGCCAATGGATACAAGCCTCCCATCGAAGCAGGATGGGAATTTGTTGTCTTTGACCGTAAGCTTTAATTGATAATCCAAGTATTGCAATGAATGTCCTGTGTCCTGACCTTTGTTACGTTTTCCGTCACGTTCCTTCGTCACGTACGTCACGTTTTTCGTTCCGCGTCCCGATTTACACGTCATCTTCATTTCCGGGAACATTGAAAACAAATCCGACCCCGAATACATTCTCAATGGATATATCCTGGTCTTCCTTCAGGTACTTGCGTATTTTGGTGATAAATACATCGAGGCTCCTGCCGAGAAAATAATCGTTCTCTCCCCAGAGCTCCCTCAGCAGTTCTTCACGCTTTATTACTTTATTCCGGCGGGCCGATAAATAGTATAAAATATCACTCTCCTTTTCGGTAATCCGTTTTGTTTTACCGCCTATTGACAGGGATTGATTGTGAAGGTCAAAGGTGTATTTACCGATTGCAATGATTCCGGGCTTGTCGTCACTGTTATTTCCAGCGATCCTGCGAATTACAGCCTTGATCTTCCAGAGCAATTCCTCTTCATCAAATGGTTTCGTGATATAATCGTCGGCGCCGAGCCCATACCCCTTTAATTTATCCTCTTTTAAAGACTTGGCAGTGATAAAAATGATCGGTATGCTTTTATTCGTCAACCTGATCGCTTTTGCCAGAGTGAATCCATCCAGCTTCGGCATCATCACATCCAGCAGGCACAGGTCAAACCGACCGCCCTGGAATGCTTTTAACGCCATCTCCCCGTCTTTGCATAGCTTTACTTCAAATCCCTCATCCTCCAGGTAATCAACCAGGAGGATGCCCAGGTTCAGATCATCCTCCGCAAGCAATATGTTGATTTTTTTTTCAGACATAGGAGAGTATGACCTTGAATGTGGTACCTTTCCCTTTTTGACTCTGCAATTCTATGGAACCTCCATGCATTTCTATGATTTTTTTTACATAAGCCAGGCCCAGACCAAATCCTTTCACATCATGTACATCCCCGGTTGGAACCCTGAAAAACGTATCAAACACTTTCTTATGATATTCCTTTTCGATTCCAATGCCTCCATCGGAAATTGCAACCACTAAATATTGACCGGAATTGCATGTTTGAATGGATATTTCAGGTTTTCCCCCCGAATACTTGACAGCATTGTCAACCAGGTTGCACATTGCATTTGTAAGGTGTGTTTTGTCGCCCATCACCATGAACCTATCGGCCTCCAGGTTCAACCTGATATTCCCCTGTATATTTTCTATTTGCACACTGATCCCTTTTAAAGCTTCATGGATCAGGGCGTGAAAATTCAGTTCCGTTTTCAGAAGTGGAATCTCACCTCTTTCAAACGCGGTCATGCTCAACACCTGCCCGACCTGGAGCTGAAGTTTCTCATTCTCTTCAAGGATAATTCCTGAGTAATGTTTGATTTTATCCTCCTGCTGAATCGTTGAATCTTTCATGATCATCCTCCCTGCAAGTGCAATGTTTGTGAGAGGTGTCTTAAATTCATGGGTCATGTTGTTTAGAAAGTCGGTGGTGTGCTCCGATATTTTTTTTTGCTTCATGAGCGACAGGATGGTCCGCCAGAACAAAACAAGCACTACAAGTATCAGGACAACAGAAGTGAGGAACATTGTTCCCATCTCTGCCATGATGAATTGTTTTTTCTCCGGGAAGATGAGCTTCAATTCTATTCCGGGGTTGCTGGCTGCATCATTCAGGGGTTTATTATAGATGTAATTCGCAGATCCGCTTTCGTTTTCACCTGCAGCGAATCCTGGTTTTGTAACAACGAATGTATAGTCGACATGGAAGTTGTAGAATCGCATATAATGATTAAACAACGAGTCTATTTTATGAACTTCATCCTCTCCTAATTTCACGGCTGATCCGGAAGAGCCTTCCATTTCGGCACAGGCGCCGATTTTAATGCAGGTCTCCTTATCCGAACGCAACGCCTCGGTGGTCCTTGAAAGAACCATATTGGCCTTTTCACTGAACAGCGCTTCCTTTATTTTTGCTGTCTCGAAGATCCAATTCACCTGGATGATCAGCACCAGTAATAATGCGATCGAAGAAATTACAATGAAAAGCCAGGTTCGGTTCGGTTTCATGTGAGACCGCAAAATTAGTCCTTTTCCATGGAGTCTGAACCGCGTTAACAAGTCATTAACAAACCAATAACTACTCAGTAACAAGTCACCAGTTTAATAAAAACTACTTTTGCTGAATCAATCTCAAATTATTAGGTTATGAAAAACATTCTTGTCGGTATTTTAATCCTTGGGATCTCCCTGTCGTTTACGACAGAAAATGGAAAGCTGCCTGCCGAAAAGGCTACACTGTCGGGTGTTATCACATATCAGGAAGCTTACGCATCAGCAAAGCAGGCCGATGCGGGAGCTGAAATATATGCTGTTAATGAAGCCGATGTCAGATCGACTGAATATGAAAACATGGCAAGTGTAATGGGAAATTTCCAATTCATCAAATTCGATCATTTCCTGTCGGCAAATACCGTGATAGATCCAGCTAAAATTAAACGAGCGCAGGACAATTATGATAATGCATCAAATCTCGCCCTGAAATATCTTCGCGGATTCAAAAAATTACCGACGGTTATCAAGACCACAGCAAATGCGACAGGAAATTATACTTTGAATTTAATGCCTGGCAGATATTATATCCTGGTTGTTTCAGCCAATGTAAAAAGCAGCAATAACGCTGAATCCTCAGGTAATATTGATTTTAGGATTTTAAATGTTACATCAACCGGGGGGAACTTCCTGGATTTTAATTTTATACGGCATGAGCGGATCATCAGCTTTGCCCCGGTCCCGGCCGGCTGCTGAACGGGAAAAAACATGGGAAAGAAAATCTATTTTTTCTCCCCGGTTTTACGCTCCAGTTCATCCAAACGGTCGTTTGCCGAATGAACCATCATGGTAACACGCACAAATGGCCCCCCGAGCAAAAACAAGGCAACAGAGGTTATTAAACCCATCCAGTTAAAACATATACTATTGACAATAATTCCCGTTAAACCTACTAAAACGGCAATGATACCACCGGGGACACCCATCGGGCATCTGAGTTTTTTCTTTTGTTCCATTTTCAATACATGTTAAGTTTGTTGATTAACTCCTGTTTGGCAGGGACTTCCCTGAATACGATCACATCGTTGATTAAAAGTGTTGGTACTGTATGAATGCCTAACTTCAGGGTCCGGATCATACCTAGCGGTCCATTGGCTAGTGTTGTTTTAAATTCAAACTTATCCCCGAATTCAGGTAAAACTTCATTCAGTAACCGCTTTAATGGTTTGCAGTTCGGACAAGTCAGCGTATAAAACATCTCAATTTTGATGGGCTTCGGGTTATCTTTCATTAAAATAATGGTTGCGCCTTTTCCGGATTAATAACATAGAAATCCTTCAACGAATGATTTGCAAAAATAGGGTTTTTATCCTGAGTTAGCGCGCAAGAGGTCATATATTGCTCCTTTTTGCACTCTCCTCCAGGATGAACTTCCTGCTCTGTTCCAGTCTGAACCCATCAATTACCTGGTTATGAAAATGCCTGATTGATCCTTGCCTGTTCGCCGATTTATAAGCCTCCGTTTCATCCGACGTCTTTGTGTCAGCATAGTTGTGCCTGTATATCGAATCTGCGATGTTCACGATAAGTTCCTGATATCGTTGGGAAGCCCATTGCAGGATATACTCAAAGTCCTAGTTATAGTGATGCGGGTTACTTAAGCTGATTGGGATAATCGCCAGGTTATTCATAGGTTTTTACAAAGTGATAATGCTATCCAGCAGGATAGTGCCATAAATTGATAACTAAGATCCTACTTTGGATCATCAGATTAATCACTGTCACTCATCTCATAAAAAATCCAGGATGAAAAAAGTACATGAATAAATGAAAAGTTGAAAATGGATCGGTATTTTCTGTACCTTTAACTTCGGCTGGAATAAGCGGTGCTATGAGTGAAACTACCACATCATACCCTTGATTGAAACCCGAAACATATGAGTATTCCATGCGACCGCTTTGTATAAAATAAATTTTATCACATGAAATTGCCATAAGTACAACGTACATGCAAACCGTGAATCATAATTTATGGCTATTCCATATGGCCCGAAAAAATTAAAATTAACATATGAAAGAGCTGGTAGTCGTTTTAATGATTTTTGTCTCCGCTATAGCTTCGAAAGCTCAGGGGATCATCGTTTCAGAAGAATTAAGATCAAATTCAACCATTCTGGATGTAAAAGGAAAGCAGGGTTGGCAGTTCAATCAGGTTATCAGTTTTGGGGGATTTCACACCTCTAAAATAAAAAGAAGCTGGTCTGCCGGAATTGACATGGATTTTTTCGAACGTTTCAGGGCTGCCAGGGAAAAACTTAGTTTTACACAGTACACACCAGATAGTCTGAGTTGCACTATTATTGCCGTCAGTAGGTTTTTTAGCGACGAAACTGAGTTTCTCGATGGATTTATGGGTTATTCATGGAAGTTTGTAAACTCATTTGCAGGAGCAATCATGCTTCAAAACAGTACCGAGAACAGTTGGGAGTTTTTAATATCCGATCCTGACCTTATTCTCGAAAAGAATGCTGGTTGTGGCATTGTAAAAGACAAAAACGGCAATCAAATCTCAATACATGGGGTTACAAAAATGGAGGGTCAGCCCAAATGGGTTCCCGCGGAGGTTTGGGGTTACGAATTTTTCCAGGATGGCATTTCAGTTGCTGCAGTCTCAATAGCCGGTAACGGCCGGGTTTACATCAAAAATGACCTTACACCTGAATTGAAACTTATCATTTCGGCGGTCTCTTCTTCACTGTTGGTACGGCATAATCTGATGGATAATTCTTAAGGAGAATAGGTTGTCAAACCTTTCTGATCGTCTGAATCATTATGGTCAGTAATCTAGGTTTGATTGAACAAACTGCCACATGCGAGTATTCCCCTGTATGAAATTCATCGAAAACCGGGTGTGAAAACCTGCAATTAAATCCTGGTGAAAGTTTTATAAGCATTTGATTGTTAACAATATATAACATTATTTGTATATGAAAAGTGTGTATTTTTCGAATCTATAAATCATAAAGCTTGCACTTATGATCCGGTATACATCAACAAAACTGATCACCATTGAGGAGTTTAAGACCCGGTTTGAGATCATAATTGACAGGGAAAACCGATAGGTAAAACTGGCGGAAATGATTCCTTCGTTCTCCGATTTCATCGCCCTGAACCCGTATTTATAAATAACTGCCTGATTAATTCATCAGACCCTTTTTCGTTGTCATCGTTTAATTCAGGTGCCTTTGTAGAGGGGCAATCCCCAGGACGATTTTTTATCAATTAATTATTGAACAATAAAAATGAAAATGAAATTCAAAATGTTTCATGATGACGATGGCATAAGAAAAAAAATTATAAATTCGTTGGAGATCAAACCAACTTAATTGACGATTCATCGTAATTAATAAAAAAATAAACTCCATGAAAAAAATCAATATCACATTCCTCAAAAATAAATTTTTTCTGGCCGGATTATTTTCGGGGGTATTCATCTCGGCACTGGTATTTATCCTGATCATTTCATCAAACTATCAGTCACCGGAGAAAAATAAACTCAAAGGTACTATCGGAGGAACTTATGTGCCCTCTGTCGGGGATAAAGGGACAGCACAGAGTTGGGGTTTAGATTGCAGGAATAAACTTGGAACCTGCGAGGTTATTTTTGATAACGACCCGACTCATAACTATAAACATTGTCATTACCAGGGGTCAGCTACCAGGGTGGAAGTTGTGTCAGTAAATGATGGAGCCTTTTGCTCAGGTGGAGGTATTACTGTCAAAGCCTCAACAATCCAATAATTGCAAACCATAATCCATGGGTAACAGTTACCTGTTGTTTCTCCTCAAGTCATTTCCGTCATTGCTTTTCCAGGTGGTACGATTAGAACCATCTGACTTGGAACTCCGCTGAGAAATTACCTTGTTTGATGGTTGGCGCTGCTGCTTCTGGACATTTGTTTTTTGATATGAATTACTGGAAATGTTATTCATTCCGGTACTGCCAATATTTCTTCCATTTTGATTTGATGTTCGTGTTTCAATACCGGTAGCAATTTTACGTTTCGGGTTCAGACCTGTCCGCAAATTTTTCTGGTTGGCCCTTACGGATTCAATGCTGCGATATCTGGCAGGACGAATGCTTTCACCTCCGCTGTTTACCCTGGGGCGGTATAAACTCACCCGGTTATTCCTTGCGATCGTATTTCCTGGTTTTTCGGAATCGACGACCTGCATTTTGCGCACCCTGGCATTTGAATGTCTTTCAACATCCCTGACCCTCGGGCCATAAAACCAGTTAACGTTGTTGTGCTGGTAGTTGTTGTATACATTTGTGATGAAGGTGATATTTACTATCTGGACCGGTGGGTTGTAGATATAAGAATACCAGTTATTCGAACAGAAGTGACGGTAGGGAACAAATGTCCACCATGAATGGGGGGCAACCCAGTTTAAATTGACACTGACCTGGATGTCTGGACCCATGGGAGCCCATGCCCAGTAATCATAATATGAACCCCAGGTTACCCATGCCGGCGCCCATTCATTACCGGGAATCCACATCCAGCCTAGGTAATCATTAAAATACCATCTTCCATAGTGGAAGGCAGCCCATCCCCAGCGGTAATCGGAAACCCAGGTCCAGCCTAAATCAGTGTAAACCCAGTTTCCCTCCGATGCGTAAGGTCTGAATTCATCCCGATTCTCGAGGTAAGGGCGCCAGGCATACCCATATTCAGGGGTGTTGATCCATTCACCATAAGGAAGGAGTTCATCGTAAAAAGTCTGGACTGAGATGGTTACTTGATTGTTATAATAATTGTGCCCTTCAACACAGATTGTTGTTGCCATCATAAATGCCAGAGCAAAAATCATCTTTTTCATGGCTATAAGATTTTAAATATTATCGACCATTTTCTTTTTGTTATCAGTTTGCAGGCGCCAACTGGCACGTCTTATAACAATCTTTGTGCCGCATTGGAGAATATGCCGCAATTTTAGTACACGAAAGGTATAAAAATGGAATAATTGACCACAAGTTGGGCATTCCCGCCGAACCACTGGGTTATACCAATAACTGGAAACTCGGTCTTTTTTCAGGAATGCCAAACTTTGGAAAACTAAAGTTCAATTATTCCTCATCGGGAAATAAAGTCCTGGTAAAGATGAAATATGATTAATGTGTATCATATTATTAACAATCAGTCTGTTAACGACTCAATATTTTAATCCTTGATTCACATCACCAGATGAATTATTATTTTACCTCTTCGTTCCTGAAAAATAATAACGGTAGTCAAAAACCAGCCGGATACCTGCATACCAGATGGTTCGTGTTGCTGGTAACCCAAGCTGAAAAATTTCCTGGCCCTGCGTGGCTTCTGCCCGTCTGCCCGGCACATCAAAACCAGCATGTAATTGAAAAAGAAGACTCCCTGTTTGTCGTGAAGAATAGGTTCGGAAAGGACGGTATTCCACGATCGGGAATTCAAACCTGGTGGTATTCAATTTGTAATAAGATCCGATGAGTTCATCTGGCGGAAATACTGAATAAGTATCTGATTTTTTTCCCACTCCATACATGCTGATTGCAACCTCCCTTCCAAGCACAAACTGGAATCTTCCGACAGGGGTTGGCAACCCTGTTTGCCAGGGGATCAGGCCTCCATTTGCCGCAGTTGTGACAATGCGTTGCATGGAATTCGGAGATACCAGCGCCAAAACAGGCGCTAAAATCACCAGGTCGCCAGGGATCAGGAAGAAGGGTAATCTGAAGCGGACAGTAATACCGAAACGGGATGGAATGGCTGAAATCATTGAACCATATCCTTTTAAATCAGGGTTGTCATGGGAACCATCATAAGCCTGGCTGGAGCTTAAATCAATACGGCCGCCCAGATCGAGGAAGACCAGTCCATCGCCTGCCTCGTTCAATACTCCTTCCATTCCTAATCCTACACGGAAGCCAAGTTCCAATCCGGCAGTGACGCCGTAACCCTTTTGATAGTCGAAAAACCCACCATCCAGATAATTGAGGTTGGCTGCGCCGCTGACCCCGGCAAAAGGACCCATTTCAGCCCTGAATCTTGGGAATTCTCCCATTCCGGCTGTCAGCCCCGGAATAGGGAATGCCATCAGCACGGTGTCGCATAATATCATCGCGTTATGATCAATCGGGCGTGATGGCATTACCATGGCCTTGCTCACGTTAAATGTGTCAGGAGTGGCCGGTGAGAGATCATCCCTGACGAAGGCACGATCAAACCTTATCGTGCCGCTCACTGCATCCAACATTTGTTCCAGGCTCTTTAGAAGCGCATCGGATGTCCAACCTATATCCTCTTTCCGCATCGTGGCATCGCCCATTAAAACCATCTGTTTACCTTGCCAGGTATTTACATCCAGGCCTTCTTCATTATAATAATCATGTGTTCCCTTGCGCTTTGCAGCATCACCCCATATTCCCATCACATGCCCCGAAGTAAAACTATCCTCGAGAAAATGAGCAGCGAATGCTTCATCGGCCAGGGTCGAGAGGGCCAGGGCCGTTCGCTGTTCGGGTGTAAGATCTTTTGAGTTCAGGAGGGCAGCTTTCGACAAGGCGCTGATATGAAACCATGTATACGACCCAACTGTATTCATTTCTGTCCCTGCCTGATAACACAATGCAAAATAGACTTCAGGCTTGGTATTCACAGCCGGGAGCGGAAGCAAAAAATGGCCATTGTTTTTTCCGGCTCTCGAAACGT
Organism: uncultured Bacteroidales bacterium; assembly: GCA_903885595.1. Classification (GTDB taxonomy): domain Bacteria; phylum Bacteroidota; class Bacteroidia; order Bacteroidales; family FEN-979; genus CAIVAT01. Next base: position 30,631 of record CAISJJ010000019.1, on the reverse strand, counting down.
ACTCCGGATCGGCACGAAGCAACTTAATGTCTGAATCCCTCACTTCACTGATTCGCGAACTGCGTTTCTGCGATTTATCAAGACCGACTTTTAACCAGGCTGTGATATCTGCTACTTTCAGGATCCACGGAGAAGTGAGAACAATATTGGTCATGTCCTGGGCAGATACCGAGTGATCGGCTGCGATCCCGGTCCAAGCGGCATAGTCGAGGCATTGTGGATTTACCCCCTGGTCGGGTTCAATAACCGATTCACAAAGCCTTGTCTCGTGCCCTATCCTTGCCGATGCCCATAGTTGATCGAGGATTGCCCGCCGCTTGGGATCAAGCTTTTTGATGGCGGCCATCATGATTTCCCGGTGCTCGGGGTATACCCATGCTGATGCTGGCATTGCATAGCAACATATCAGCAGAATGGCTAGATAAATCGTTATTTTCATTTCAGTTATGATTAATTTACTAAAGTAAATCATTTTGATTTACTTTTATCTTTTTTTAAAAATCAGAATGGATACCCGATTCCGAAATTCCAGATAATATCACTCAATTGCATTTTGCTGAAATACCAGCGGTCACTCTCGGGATAGGATGGAACCCTGATGGGAATTGCAGGGTCAAGGCGGATAACAAAGAAATCAAAATCAAGCCTGACCCCTAACCCTGCATCAATACCAATCTGAGCCAGGAATCCGGGGAACAAGAACTTCCCTCCTGGTAATAATTTTGACTCCTGAAGCAGCCAGATGTTTCCGGCATCGACAAAAACGGCTCCGCGGATCCAGTCAAAAACCGGGAAACGGTATTCGATGTTGGCTTCAAGCTGAATATCGCCGATCTGGTTAAAGTCATTAAGTTCCGATGGATTTTTGTAAGTTCCGGGTCCGAGCGTATACATTTTCCAGCCGCGCATTCCATTGGCGCCCCCGGCAAAAAAAGACTTCTCGAATGGCAAAACATTCGAATTTCCATATGGAATCCCAATTCCGGCATAAACCCGGTAGACGAGTGAAAACTGAGTGCCCATTACGTCGTAATACCGGGCATCGATCGTCGGTCTGACATATTGAGAATAAGGCATCCCGAAAAGTGTATAATATAAATCATTCTTTTTAGGTGCGTTAACCAATTTCTGAATCCCGTAAATCAGGTTTCCGCCTGTCTCAAAATTTGCCCTGACATACATGAAATCCTTAACCTTATTTAACTGCTGATTGTTGAGGGTAAATGTATATCTCAATCCTGCAACCAGGTGATCTGAATATTGACTATGCAATTTGGCGTCGGGGAAGCTGTCGATTAATTCCTTGAATTCTGGTTGGGCAAACAATTTAACCAGGGAAATCTCAGCCGGGTTCAGTAAATGAGTGATCTTGTCTTTCTGTGACCAGGTATAGCCGAAAGAGATATTGGAAATGTGCCGGTCATAATAAAACTGATGCTGATAATTATATCCAATCGAGATGGTCGTTTTTGGTTTAAAGTATTTTGAAATCATTTCCGGTTTAATTGGAATTATAAACTGTGGAAATGTAATCCCGGCAGTAGCTCCCAACTCAATTACATTGAAAAAGGATTCGGTTGTTATGCCGTCTGAAGCCTGCATTTGCAATGATCCGGTGAAATTAATCCTGAATAGCTGTGCGCCCCTGAAAATATTACGATTGAGATAACCTACACTTCCCTGAACCCCAAAAGCGCCGCTGGAATTGGTACCATCAATAGACGAGGTAAATGACTGCGCCGATGTGCGAGATAATTCAACATGGCAATCAATCAGATCATTTCTTTTGCTTGTTTCTCGTTCCGGAGGGTCTTTGAATACAATGTTTATATATTTGAATGCTTGTAAACCAGATAATCGTGTATATGACTGGCTCACATCTTTCAGGTTGTAATTCGTTTCAGGAGTAATAAAAATGGATTGGGCAATAGTTCGGGGTTTTATTTTGAATTTGTCCTTATACAGGAAATAATAGCTGGTAGGTGCATTTTTTTTTTCGGGATTCGTGTATGTTTTCACCAGCGTATCAAATGTACCTGCAAAGGTTTGAAGGTGGTCGAATTCAGGATAGATATAAATCTTATTTATGAAATACCGCCTGTGTGGGACCTGCAGAACTGTTGCAAAATCATCGAATGAGGGGACAACAGGATTCGTAATTTCCACTGTCACCTTGATCAGGTGCTGCTTGAAATTAGAGTCGATCCTGAAAATAATATATTTGGAGTTGAACCGGTAAAAACCATGGTTTAAAAGATTGTTTGTTATCCGCGACCTTTCATTGTCGACAATGTATGAGTCAAAGTTGGCTCGCTTTTTAATGAGACATTTATTGGTATCACGATATACAAAGGCTTGAAGCTGTGTGTCCGGTATGGCATATGAAATCTCTTTGATGGTGTAAGGGGTTGTGGGATATACCTTATACACCACAGTAGCTTTTTTTTTCTTGATGATGATCGAATCATTGACAATGGATTGAAAGTAGCCGATATTCGCAAGATACAGGCTCATTTGCAAGGCAGTTATCGAAACGAGGCTCGTATCAAGAATCACAGGGGCTGTCCCAACCTTGGTTCTGATCCATTTCTTGAATCTTGTATCTTCACCCTGGCTTCCCATGTTAAAAAACGCAATGTTGGCTCGAAATATCCCAAACAGTTTAGTATTGGGTTTCTGTTGAATGTAATCTGCAAGGTTGTCAGCCGGGACTTTGTATTTGACAACCTGAACTTTATTTTTAACAAGCAGGAATTCGTTGGTTTCAAAATTTTTTGTGACATTGCAACCCGTGAGTGGAAGCAAAAATACCAGGATAATTATTAATTTCCTGACCCCTTTTGAAATTAAAATTGACCCCTCCACCAACCTCATAAATATATTTTCCTGCATGTATTGAACGATCCGTTATCTCTGTACCGAATCCATTATCAGTTGCACCATGTCATAAGATATCGCATCAAAAATCTGCTCCACATCCTTCGTATATTCTGAGCTGGGGCTGATTATGGCATTTTTCACCATAAAGGCCTTGTAATCGTGGTTCTGGGCTCCGATCCATGTGGCAAGCACGCATCCGGTCGCACTCAGTCCACAGAGGAAGAGGGTGTTGCTGCCGGTGGCTCTAACAACCTTGTCGAGGTCGGTCTGGTTAAAGCCGTCGCCGTATGTTTTCAGCACCTTCGGATCGGCCGGCAGGATCTTCACCGTTTCAGGGTATTCAAATCCTTCGGTTCCCGGTGTTACACCATACTCTTCGCTGGTGTGGTAAACCCGGATCACAGGGTAGCCATTCTTTCGGAACAGGTCGATGAGGGCATTGATGTATTCCATTGCCATCTCCTTATCCGCTGACATCATTGGTAAAAAGGCCTTCTGGATGTCGATCACAATCAGGGCAGGCTTGATTGGCTCCTTAGGCTTTTCTATTATATCCTGGGCAAAGGATGGAACAGAAATGACCATCAGCAGGATGGCCAGGATGGTAAGTCTTTTCATGGTTATAGATATTGGTTGATTTTTTATTTTTACATATGATTGGTAAAACTAACCAATTAAAAAACAAATCTATGAAAACATCACTGAGATTTGCAACGCTCGAATGTATTATCGTAATTTCTACCACCGCATTTTCTCAGGAGTGGACCAAAGCGCAGGATGAAGTCCGGCCAGGATAACGGTAACAGAAAATGCCGCTGTTGTTGATTATTACTGCTGGCTCGATTTACGTCAGGTGGCAGGAGAATCATTATCTCTGCAGCACCTTAGTGCAAAAAACGTCGAGTTCTACGTCGGGTATGGTGGTAAAGGGCTGCTGATCGGTGACATGATAGTCATGAATGATGAAGCGAAATAGTGATATAAAACCTGTTTTACAGGCAAATACTGCCTGGATGATTCAGCCCGATGGCAGAACTGTTTGTATTTATAATGGCGCACTGATACTGGCTTACAAGAGGGATTAGAGCCTTAAGTTCCGCGCTGGAATAGGGTCCTCCCACGAACATCCTGATCCCGTTGACAAGTCTCTCAAAACCAGTGAAAATGTTTTTTCCGGATTTCGAACATGAGAATGGAAATGGAAAAAAAGATGATATCTGCCATTGTTTTTCCGGCCATGATTCCCCAGAAAAAGTTCTCAAGTGTCACAGGACCCCAAAGAAGGAAGAACGGACGTACTGCAAAGAAATCGATGACCTCGGCAAGCCCGAATTCAAATCCCATGTTTCTGAGGCATTTGGCAACAAGCAGGGTCTTTGCTCCGATCGTGTCCGGTTCATGTTTCCGGTAACTGTGGTAGATATCCCGTATAAAGATGGCTCCGTAAAACCCGATTGCAGCGCCAAGCGTTCCTGCATAGGCAATAACCAGAGGATTCGCGGTTATTAAGCCGGAAACCCATCCGAAGAGGAAGGTGAAGATCGTGCTGATCACCTCCGCCCAAAAGTACCTGCCGAGCCATTCTCTGATCCTTTTCCACATACTGGTTTATTTCGAGGCAAAGGTATGAACAGAAATTCTATTTCTGTTTTGTAATTGAATGTCGTCGAGCGACACAACATATTTTTCAAAATTATCTGGTATGGATTCTAATTGAGAATATTCTCTTTCAATGGTTACTTATCGACAAGTGAATAAGGGGTTAGGGGATGAGGTCAATTTGATAAACTGTCATTTTTCGCGATCATAGCGTTTTTATACTGGCCTCATGATTATTTGTTTTGTAATTCATCGAACCATGCTTTTGCATGAATGAGGGAATAAATATATGCGGCGCTGTGATCAGCAACGGGACCTGCCGATATCGCCATGGTACTGCAGCCCAACTGATTCTGGTATTCTGCCGGCAGGGTGGAGAAATATACCGGGATGATTGCATCGGTCTCGCCATAGTACATCCTCAGGGGGGTCCGGCAACGCCAGCGATAAGCCTGGGCCTGGTCGATGATCTTCCAGAATGGAGTATTTCCGCTATTTCCGGTCGACATGAAATCAGGCCTCAGCAGCTCCCTGACATTCGTTGTCGTATTATTAAGGAAGGTTATATAATCCATTTTCCATCCGTAAAGATCTTTGGACGCCTGTAAAAATTCGGGCCTGATGGCCGAAGCAGCAAGACCATTCAGCTGGTTGTAATATTCGCATGCAAAGAGGCAGTTGGAAACGATGGCTGGCAAAATGGGTGAATCGCCGGGTTGGGGATTGTTGATCCAGCGATCCATTAAGGCAAAATAGTCGGCCACAGCGCAGGCCGTTGATGCAGCCGTCACACCTGTTTTCATCTCTTCCAGTTTCCTCAGAAAGGTCATGGTGGCCCATCCTCCCTGCGACCATCCATGAAGGAACAGGTGCCCCCTCCTGATCTTCTGTTCCTTAAGAACCTTGTCGGCAGCACTCAGCATGTCGATGCATGCTCGTTCTGTAGTAAGTCTGACAAAATCCGCATGGGGCTGATCTGAAACTCCAAGGCCGATGAAATCGGCCGCGATCACGACATAGCCACAGGAGGCAAACTGTGCGATCACCAGCCTCGTTTCCAGCAATGCATTGGGGTTGGAAGGGCAGGCATCCTTAAGCATGACAGTTCCATGCTGATAGGAGATGACGGGCATGGAATCCATGCCGTTGTCGGGAATGGCCACCAGGCCGGAAGCCACCGTGCTGATGCCGAGTTCAGGTACCACAGTGGGATAGGTTACCCGATATAATTTCACAGGGAATGCCGGCACTGCAAACTGACCCTTGAAATCGGAAGCCTGCATGGTTGAACCAACCATGAACTCCTCAAGTTCCGTGTTCAGGACATGATTGAGTTTCTGCAGGTCGTATGTTTCGATATACTGCCAGGTCACTTCCGGCTGAACGGGGGCGGGGCTCTCTTTTCTGCAGGAGCTGATAACAAGGATAAAAAGCAGGTTTGCTACAATGAGTAAAAGCAGGTTCTTTCTAATGGTAAATCGTTTCTCGTTCATTGGGATCATTTTTTATTATGCTGCTTTTAATATATGAGAGGAAAAGCCGCTGATATTTTTCATATTCGCCTTACGGTACAATCAGTTTCGCCATGTAACAGCTTTCAAGCACAACCCCATCTACAAGTTCACCAAAGCTTATCATGCCGTTGAACAGGTTATTACCGTTGGTGAAAGCAACGACCGCAAAATCCAATTCAGGGTCGTAGGCCATCCGGCTGGAGTATCCCTGTTTGTCACCGTCATGACCGTATCCAAGGTTATTGATGGTCTCTATTCCGCAGTAATAGGTCATCATGGTATCGGGGGGCACCATGGGTGAAAGCAGCACAGAGTTCACGGTGACGGCACTCAGGACGCCCTCGCCCCTGAGGAGGGTCCTGATGAATTTCGACAGGTCGTTGGGTGTGGTGATGAGGGTTCCATCTGCTACGTTGGGAGAGACATTGGACCAGGTGGCATCTATGTTAAGGGTCGCGTCGTAATAATATCCTTTCACATACGGAGAAGGTAAGGTATTGTCGGTGCCCAGATAGGGCATCGAGCTGCTGACCAGCCCCATGGGAACAAAGATCTCATTCATGATGAAGTCGCTGTACCTCTGTCCTGAAACCCTTTCGATGATCTTTCCCAGTATTGCCCAACCTGTATCGGAGTAGTGGTAGGATGTTCCTGGTTCAAAATAATAGAGCCTGCAGGTCGCATCTACACCCACCAGTTCGTCAAAGGTGAACGTATGGGTGGAATCCTGTTTTTTGGCCCAATCCAAATAGTTCTGACCTTTGTACGGAACCGGCACCGAGACAGTGTCGGGGATTTTATCATTGACTATGTCGAACACCCCGGCCTTGTTCTGAAGCAGTTGCCTGATGGTGATCCTTTCCCTGAACGGGACGGCAAAATTCGCATCCATGGGAACATACGTCATGTTCGTGCCCGGGATCAGGTCGGTTATACTGGCATCGAGATTCAGTTTCCCTTGTTGGTAGAGAAGCAGGATCGCCGAGGCTGTGAACAGCTTGGTGTTGCTGGCTGCCCTGAACCTCCAGTCGCCTGTGACCCCCTGCCCCATGCCTGATGTGACGAACCAGGAATTGCCTTTGTAAATGACCTTTACAGCCAACCCTCCGGGATACTCAGGGTATTTCGCCTTGTACCCGGCCATCAGGTAATCGGCCATCGTCTGGAGCTTCTGCTGAACAAGCAGTACATCGTAAGGATTACGGGAAGTATTATTTTTACGACAGCCACAGGCAAGAAGGATGATGCCTGAAAACAGAATGATGGTGAGCTTTTTCATAAACCGTCAATAAACTTCTTTATGTCATCAATATATTGCTGCGTGTTACTAAACATGGGGGTATGCCAGCAATCGGGATACAGTTTGAGCTGAAATATTTTTCCAAGTGAACCCAGCCTGCCGGTAAAAGGATATGCGGCATCTGCAGGAACGACGCAATCATTCTCCCCCCAGATAATTAATCCAGGTTTGCTGATATTGACATAGGAGGCGTTGCTGTTAATAAAATAGACCTGGTTGTATAATAAATCGAGGTTAGCCTGTGAAGCTGAATTGTTATTTTTCCTGATCCGGTCTGCACTGTCAGGGAAAATGCTTTTTTCCAATTGAGCACAGCGGCTGAGAACCTCAGGATCGAGTGGTTTTTCCCCTGGTTTAGCCAAGGAAATTGCTAACATTTGCAACCTTAAAAAGGTTGGTTTGTCATAAGCCACCGGGTCTAATACCACCGAATTGAGGTAAGCAAGGGTGTCGACGTAATGCACATTCCCTTCGGCGATCAGCTTATTGCATCTTTGACGGGAGTAGCTTTGCATGGCGTTTGCAAGCTCAAAGCCATTGACCATGCCTTCGGCCGTCACCCAGCCATTATACTTGTCCTGGTATGCTGAATTTGAAATGAATTTCGTAAGCACGGCGCCACCCCAGCTATGCCCGACAACAATGATTTTTTTGCCGGGAAACCGTATCTTCAACTGGTCGGTCACCATCGCGCAATCTTCAGCATACTGGTCAACATTGACCGTTGACCAGTCGATGGGATCAGGATTGATGGAATATCCGGCATACCGCTGGTCCCAACTGGCCAATAAAAAGTTATCCGTCAGATTTTCCGGGGAATTTCCTGAGTATATCCCGGCTACATCTATCGAAGATGATCCCGGGCCTCCGTGAATAAACAGCACGATGGAAGCGCTCCCTTTGTTGCCGGTCATCAGGACGGGCATTTGAGAGCCTTTGGCGGTCACCCAGAACAATTCCTGATAGGGTTGAGATGGCAGCGGTTCATCTTTTTTGCAGCCATTGACAAGAAGCATTACAAGTCCTACTGTTACAATAAATGGGTAAATCAGTGTTTTGCTGATGTCGTTCATCCTTGTTTTCATAGAATTATACTTGTTTGTATATGATTATTTGTTTAGTAATTCATCAAACCATGGTTTTGCATGAATGAGGGAGTAAACATAGGCGGCTCTGTGATCAGCTATCGCTCCTGCCGAAATGGCAATGGTATTGCAGCCCAACTGATTCTGATAATCTGCCGGCATCGTGGAGAGATATACCGGAATGAGATCATCGGTCTCGCCATAATACATCCTGAGCGGGGTTTGACATCGCCAGCGGTAAGCCTGGGCCTGCTCAATGATCTGCCAGAAGGGAGCGCTTCCGATATTTCCGGTCGACATGAACTCCGGTCGCAATAACTCCCTGACATTGAATGTCGTTTTTGTAAGGAAGGTGATCAGATCCATCTTCCACTCGTAAAGATCTCTGGAAGCCTGGTAATATTCAGGCTTGATTGCCGAGGCGGCAAGACCCGCCACCTGGTTGTAATATTCGCAGGCAAAGAGGCAAACGGCAACCACAGCCGGCAGAGCCGGTGAATCGCCGGGTTGGGGATTGTTGATCCAGCGATCCATCAGGGCGAAAAAGTCGGCAGCAGCGCAGGCCGTTGATGCAGCCGTCACGCGTATGTTCATGGCTTCCAGTTTCCTCAGAAAGGTCATGGTGGCCCAACCTCCCTGTGACCAGCCATGCAGGAACAAAGGCCCTTGCCTGATCTTCTGATCTTTGAGAACCTTATCGGCTGCATTCAGCATGTCGATGCAGGCTTGTTCTGTACTCAGTCTGACGAAATCTGCATGGGGCTGATCTGAAACTCCGAGACCGATCACATCGGCTCCGATCACGATATAGCCCCGGGAGGCAAACTGCGCGATCATCAACCTTATTTCCAGTGATGAATCGGGGTTGGAAGGGCAGGCGCTCTTGACTACAACAGTTCCGTGCTGGTAGGAGATGACGGGTATGGAATCCAGGCCGTTGTCGGGAATGGCCACCAGGCCGGAAGCCACTGTATTTATCCCGAGTTCAGGCACAGAAGTGGGATAGGTTACCCGGTATAATTTTACAGGGTATGCCGGTACTGCAAACTGACCCTGGAAATCGGAGGCCTGCATGGTTGAACCCGCCAGGAACTCCTCAAGTTCCTGGTTCAGTATATGATTTAGCCTCTGCAGGTCATAGGTTTCGATATACTGCCAGGTCACTTCCGGCTGAACGGGAGCAGGTTCCTCCTTTTTGCAGCCCGAAAGCAGGAACAGAGAACCTGTTAATAATACAATCGCCAATAAATAGGACGAAAAGTTCTTGTTTATTTTCATCTTTTTTGTTTTTTATTCTGCGGATGACAATTCGTTATCTGAAACGATCAAAAAGTACTCAGGGTTACTTCACAATGACCACCCTGCAGGTTTGCAGTTCCCGGTTGCCTTTGAATATCAGCTGGTAGCACCCCGGTGTAAGTGAGGAGACATCCATGCTTGTACTGAACTGCAATCCGGTGGTGTAAACCGGGCAGGAAGCCACTTCCGACCCTCTGACCGATACCAGGCTGAGGGTGCATCTGTCGGGTGAAAAGGCCGGGATATCCACCCACAGCCTGTCTGAAACCGGGTTAGGCCAGGCGCGCAAAACGGTAAACCCCGAATGTCCTTCTTCCACGCCCTGGGGTTTACTAAGATCAAACTCAAAAACACCTCTTCCGAAGGTCGCCACCCTCAGCAGGCGGGTCCCGGAATGGCTGTAACAATCGAAATCGAGCACGGGGATGAAAGGCAGGCCATTGCCAAACCTGGCCCAGCTGCCACCGTTGTCGGTTGTACGGTACACCCCGAAATCATTCGCAAGATACATTGTTCCAGTATTTACGGTGTCGATGAACAAATCATTCACGGGCACCTTGGGAAGGTCGGAACTGATGTCAATCCAGGTACTGCCGAAATTCGTTGTTTTGAGGATTAGGGCTCCCGAATAGGTACTTTTAAGCAGATAAAACGTATTTCCGTCCCATGGGTCGGCCACCAGCCTCATAAAATTCCCGCCCGCAAGCATACCCAGTGTTCCCGTGATGTCCTGCCAGTTGTAGCCGCCGTCTGAGGATTTCACCAGACTTACCGTCCCATTCCGGGCAACAACCATGATGTTGCTGGTGTTGACAGGCGACTGTGCGGCTGTATAGATCACATTGCTTGTAATGGGGTAGGAAGTTGTATACGCCCAGGTAGTTCCCTTATCTGTTGATTTTAACAGTTTATGCCTGATGCATCCGTAGATGATGTTGGGTTCAACAGGGTGCTGCCAGTAAGGACTGATGAAGGCATTTGAATCGTTAGGCCCCGGATCAACCGAGAGGTCCCAGCTCTGTCCTCCGTTGGTGCTGCGGCCCAGGAAGCCACAGAACGTTTCAAAGAAAATCACATTTGAATCAGCGTAATCCATGAAACACTCTGTGCCATCGGCAAAATTTTCAAGTTTATACGCGGTTGCCCCCCTGTTTTGCGTGGAAATAAAGCCGTTGTCCTGGGCTCCCGAATAAAGGACATCCGGGTTCGAGATATGCGAAGCCACGCGGTATAGCATAATGGACGAAATGCCGTTATTGACAGGATGAAAAGTAGTTCCGCCATCCGAAGACCGGTACACACCACCGTCACAGCCAATATATACCACGGATGGATCGGAGGGTGCAAACCTGATAATCTGGTTATCGACGTGGTTGTAGGAATCGAAGGAAAGTTGTCCACCCCCGTACGCGTTGGGATCCCTGACAAAAGAAAAGGTGGAACCGTCGGTCGAGCTGACCAATTCGACATTCCCCAGCAACAGGTGGTTGGGATCAAGTGGATCCACTGCAATGCACTGATCGTAGAACCCCTGGTCGCCTGCCGGGGAAAGGTTGACCCCATGCGAGATCTGGCTCCAGGAAGTCCCCCCGTCAATGGATTTGAAGATGCTGGTCCCCACCCCTCCGGGAGCAGGAGCACTGTTATAGATCACAGTATAAAGCACCGAAGGGTTCGACCTGCAAACGTCGAACTGCAACCTGTTGATATGATTATTTACCGGCAGGCCTGTATTGCTTTGCGCGAAAGTAAGTCCGCCGTCATGCGACACCAGGATTCCGGCCTTGGGTTGGGCATTTCCGCAGGCCACCCATACCGTGTTCGGGTCGGTGGGATGAAAGACAATATCCCACATTCCTTCTCCCGGTAGCACACAGTTCCAGTGGACACCTGCATCGCTGCTGCGCCAGATACCTTCATTGGGGGCAGCATTCTCCAGATTTTTGGCGATGGCGGCCATCACGATGTTTGGATTGTGAGGAGAAACCGCAAGCGCCGTAAAATGCGTCACCGAGCCGAAACCGGCATTGATCTTTTCCCAGCTGTCACCGCCGTTTGTCGACTTATACATCCCGTCACCCCAGTAAAACCGCTCGGTGAGGCCAATTACGTATTCACCCGTCCCGGCGTAAATGACTTCCGGATTCGAAGGATCAATGGCAATGGATCCAAAAGTAAGCATGTGCAGTTCACCGCTTTTGTCCACCCATGTCTGACCGCCGTCTGTTGACTTCCATATCCCTCCTCCCCCACTTCCTGCGTAAACGATGTTCGGATTGGTGGGGTGCACTGCAAGGCCCTTGACCCTTCCGCTGACCACTCCCCATTGTTTCACTGTGGAATCGGTTGAAAAGTCAACACCCACAGGGCCCAGGCTGGTCCATTGCTCTCCGGAACCGGCAAGATCGGGCTGATTCTGCATTTTCAACATCTCGGCCTGCTTCTGCATGTCGATGAAATCACCGGGGAAGATACCCTGTTCATTCATCCTTGGCCTGTAAAACCATTCCAGCCTCCTGAACCAATTCCGGTTCTTTACTTCGGACGAAACATTGTCCCATTGCGAAACCGAAGGAGTAGCCAATGTTGGTGAGTTGGCATTGAAATCGAAATAGGCGTCCCTGTTAATCTGCGACAGCGCTCCTGCCATGAAGACAAACATGAATGCGACAGGTAAAACAAATGATTTTCGGTTCATATTGATTAATGAATTAGAGTTAGAGATTCTGTTCATACAGGAGAAACATTCATAATGTTTAAAATGCAGTTTCCGTTTGCTTTTACTGAACGGAAACGATAACCTTTCGTCGACTGGTTGTGAAACAAATAGTAATCTCCCTTTACGGGTGGGGCGATCATACGGGGAATATCACTTTTTCTAACCGGCACGATACCGCCGTCGATGGTCACTGTTCCCCCTGTTGTGGTATCCGTAAGTATGAACCGATGCATCAGGCTTGAAGGTACAGACTGGCTAAGCGGAATCGGCACCTGTAAGGAAAGATAGTAACGGGCGATATTGTCGGAGGCATATTCAGGACTCGAAGGGAGAGGAGCTTTCCAGATCTTCGGAAGATCGGCCTGCAGGATGGTGTCGAGCCCGGCTTTGGTTTCAAGGTCATAAACCAAAATGGCCTGCAATTTAAGTCCTTCCTTCATGAACTCCCATGTGTTCAGCATATAGCAAATCCTCAAAGATTTTTCGGTCCCGTAAGGCACATAGTTTTGCGAAAGGGCTATCTTGTCGGGCGTGCTGTTCTCATCAGTAGAACTGCTTTTTTTACACGCCGCTATTAGAAGGAGAGACGACAGAATGGTCAGGATTATTTTTTTCTTCATGCTGAAATTCTATTTTGAATGTGTAATAATGAGATCTGATATTTCAGGCAAACGTTTCAGGAGGCAGAGCAAGACGCTTTTCCTTAACGGATCAATGTCAGTTTTTTACCAGCCGAATATTTTTCCATTGTCAATTGATAGAAATATAAACCGCCCGGCAGGCTGCTTCCATCGAATGTAACGTGATGATGCCCCGCATGCATAAAATCGTTGTTTATTAACCGCGCAACTTCCTTTCCCGTGAAGTCAAAAACCTTCAGCGTTATCCTTGAATCAAAAGGAAGCCTGATATCAATTTTTGTTGCAGTATTAAACGGATTCGGATAGTTTTGGCTTAGTCCATATTCAGTCGGAATGATTCCTGTTGGATCGCTAACTGATAAAGACTGGTTCAAGTCAAGCTCAAAAACGCCCCTGCCGTATGTGGCAGCTCTCAGAAGTCTTGTTCCATTGTGATTGAAACAACTGAATTCTATCACAGGAACAAAAGGAAAACCGTTACCCAGTCTTGACCAGCTGCCGCCACCGTTTGTGGTTCTGTACACTCCGAAATCGTTGCCAAGGAATATAACGCCGGCGCTTGAAGTGTCTGCAAAAATAACATCTGCAGGAACTTTGGGCAGGTCTGAACTGATGTCGGTCCAGCTGTCGCCAAAGTCGGTTGTTTTCAATACCTGGCCAGTTGTATAGGAACCTCGTAAAAGGTAGAATGTGTGTCCATCAGAAGGGTCTGCCTGAATGTTCATCAGGCTTGCTGCTGGAAAATCAAGGTTTGCGGTTATATCGGTCCAGGTAAAGCCTTCATCCATTGATCTGTAAATGCTGGCGGGAATGTCCCTGGTAATAAGAATCATATTGCCGGGACTGACTTTTGACTGGGCAACAGCAGATATTTCGACATTGGTAATTGGAGCTGAAGTTGTATAAAACCAGGTATCACCCTTGTCGGTCGACTTATAGATCCTGCGTTTGTACGCTCCGTAAATGAAGTTTGGATTTACGGGGTTTTGCCAGTACTGGGCTCGAAAAGCTGTTGAGTCCATGTTCTGAGGGACGATTTCAGTCCAGGTAGCGCCTCCGTCCGTGCTTCTGCTGAGTGTTCCGAAGTTTGTTGCAATAAAAACAACATCCGGGTTTGAATAATCGATAAAACAATTCACTCCATCTCCTGTTACTTTATCAACCCAGGGAGTTGCTCCGCGGTTTGCAGTCCTGAAACCACCGTTGTCCTGTGATCCGCCGTAAAGTATATCAGGATCAGAAGGATGTGATGCAAGGGTGTAAAGCTGAATTGAATTAATACCGCTGTTTACAGGTGAAAAAGTTTGCCCGCCGTTCACCGACTTATAGATACCTCCGTCGCAGCCGGCGTAACTTACCAAAGGATTTGTTGGAGCAAATTTTATCGTATGAACATCCAGGTGCAGATAACTATCCAGTGCAGTTGTGCCTTTCGTCGGACCGTCAGGCTTTCTCACGAATGAAATTGAAGAGCCGTCTGCAGACCTTGATAGTTCAACATTCCCGATGAGAACATGATCAGGGTTTGATGGATTGACAGCTAAGCAAAGGTCATATTCTCCCTGGTCGAATGCTGTAGTTCCGTCGTAACTGCCGGCGATGTTTACACCCGGGGAGATCTGGAACCACGAAGCCCCGCCGTTGACCGATTTATAGGCACATGTATTCATGCCGGCTGCAACAGGAACATAGTCGTGCACGAGGCAGTAAAGTACCGAAGGATCTGACTGCGAGATATCAAACTGCAGCCTTCCCATGGAAGTATATGGAGGAAGTCCTGAGTTGCTCTGACTGAACGTGTTTCCACCGTCGGTGGATATCAGGAAGCCTCCGGCCTGCTGCTTGTTTCCCGTTGCCGCATAAACCAGGTTCGGGTTGACGGGATGGAATGCAAGGTCAAAAGCCCCGGAGATATTCACAACACGCGTCCAGTTTACTCCTGCATTTATGCTTCGCCAGATTCCCTGATTCGGATAAGGATTCTGAGAGCTTGTATCGAGGGCTGCCATTAAGACATTCGGGTCGTGCGGAGAGACGACAATTTCGGAAAAATGGGTTTCCGGTCCAAGTTCCGAATTAATCCTTGTCCAGTGCTCACCGGCATCGACAGACTTATAGAGTCCGTCACCGCTATACATATTATAAGGCATTAACCAGGCCGCTTCGCCTGTTCCGGCATAAATTATATCGGGATTGGCCTGATCGATTGCTATGGAGCCAAAAGCAATCATGTTCAAATCACTACTCTTGTCAGTCCAGCTCTGACCGCCGTCAGTGGTTTTCCAGATGCCTCCTGAAGCAGCCGCGATATAAACGATATCAGGATTTGACGGATGTATGGCCAGGCCTCTTGCCCTTCCGCTGATAATACCCCAGTGCGGAACTTCAGTGGCTGACATATCAACCCCGACTGGACCTAAATTTGTCCACCGGTATAAAGTATTTACATTATCAGCCTGCGATTTCAGCTTTGAATACTCGCTCTCCCTCTGCTCATCAATAAATTCTTTCGGAAAAACGCCGGTTTCATTCAGCCTCGGACCGTAAAACCATTCAAGCCTGCGGAAGGAATTCCTGTTTTTAATCTCATCCGGTACGTAATTCAATTTTAATCCTGGCGGAGTGGCGTGCGGCATGTGGTTGGTCCTGAAATCGAAATAATCCAATCTGTTTATTTGCGCATGTGCTCCAACCATCAATAATATCATGAATACGGCAAATAATCCGGGAGACAATTTTTTCATACCTGTACAGACTCAATGGGTTTTTTTAGTCTGCAAAAAAGATGCCACATATTTAATCAATTAATTATCTGTGATTTAACAATAAAAGAGAGACGTTTTTGATATGAAAACATACGCGATTTTGAAAATCATCTTACGAAATCGTAATGTTTATTGGTTGTACAAAATGGAAAAAATGTCAGACAGCCTCCCCGTAATGGTCCTTGCCACTTAATGAAAGCAGCTCATAAAAAAGCCACTGGCAAGATATATTGTCAGCATGGTCCAAAAAGCGATGCCGGGCACCTACGAATCAATCTACATAAAACTGTACAACAGCTCCGTCGACTATCCTGATTATGAAACGGATCGTTTCAAGGCTTACGAACTGGGGAAAGGACGGGCGGAGATCCTCGACGATGACGCCATCATCCTCACTGCCGGCGACAACGACACATTTCCATTATGGGTTCTGCAGGATGCGCTTGGACTGAAGCCCGGCGTGGCGGTTCTCAACATCCCCCTGCTGGCTTAGGAGAATTACCGGAAAAAGATATTCGGAGAACTGCAAATCCCTGAAATTCAGATAAAAGCTGAGGAATATACGGTATTATCTCGACGCAGATATTCAGAAAGATTTATACCTTTCGGGGCTGACCATGCGTTATCGGAAAAAGAAGTTTGACAATCTCGGGGCAATCCGCCGCCATTTCGAAAACGACTACCTGTTCGACTATCTGAAGGGGAAGGGGTTTGAGGTCCTGATGATACAGCCCTGAAGGGTTTGGGGCAAATATGACAAACCCATTGAGCTGCAATACAGTAATGATTATGCTCAATCATTTTACTTTTTCTTAATTTCACCGTATATAAATCATACGCAACACATAACATGATGCCGGGGAATCTTCAGGAAATTATCGTGTGTATCAGGAACGGGGATCACAAGGCCTTCAAAAAACTGGTGGAGTTGTACCAGCAACCTGTATACCGGCTCGCATTCAGGATTCTCGGCAATGAAGAAGAGGCGAGAGATGCTGCCCAGGAATGTTTCATCAAGATCTGGCAAAAGATCGGTTCTTTTGACTCCTCCAGGGAGTTCATGCCATGGATGTACCGGATCGTGGCGAACACCTCGGCCGACCGGCTGCGGATAATGCACCGGCATGTACTGGTCCCGATCGACCTGGTCTCACAAATACTCCCGGCCATGCAGCAGTGCGACCAGGGAACCCCGGCCGACAACCATGACCTGGCCCTGCTGATCACAGGGCTTGCAGGAAACCTTCCTGGTAAACAGAAGATCGTTTTTATCCTCCGCGATGTCGAAGGCAGGTCGTCGGAAGAGGTTGAGGCGATCACGGAACTGACAGGCGACGCTGTGAAAAGCAACCTGTACCATGCACGGAAAAGCGTAAGGGAGCAACTATTAAGGATACTGGAAAAAGAAAGGACCATAAAATGACTTGCACTGATGCCATCGAAATCCTTGACAGGATGATATTTGAAGAGGTTCCGGCAGATGCCGGCCTCAGGGAACATATTGACACCTGCTCCTCGTGCAGCCAGGCATATTGGGATGCCCTTAAAGCCCGCGAGGTTATGAACCAGCTCCGCCGTTCTGAACCTGAGCTCCGTGACCCTGGTGGGCTCACAGGTAACATCATGGCAGCGATAGAGAAGGGCCCGGAGAAAACATTCGTCGTCCCGCTGCTCCTTACGCGCCTGCTTGCCGCCGCTTCGGTCGTTCTTTTTCTTTTATTCGGATACGAGCAGTACGGCCTGGTCAGAAAAATCAGTGTATTGGAAAAACAATGTGCTGAGATTAAATCAGATCCCCGTTATTCAGACTTCCTTCAAAAAACTTCAACAATAAATATCAGCGAAGCCGGAATCTCCTTTTCTGAGATAGAGAGAATCCTGTCTGCGAAAAAGGGAAGAACCTCCATATTCTTTTCATTTAGTAAAAACCGATTGGAAAAAAGAAATAAAAAATGAAAACACGACACCTGGTTTTCGGACTGGTCGTTTTGATCTCGACCTTAAGCGCCTGCAGGGAGATCACTGTCAGAACCATTGTGAACACTGACGGCTCCTTTACACGCATGATCACCATTTCCGGCGATTCGGCCGAAGCCTTCAAAAAGGATCTCCCCTACCCTCTCGATACCCACTGGGTGATGACATCGAAAGAGGACACCGCCGGCAAAGGAAAGTTTATCGTAACTTATACGAAACACTACAAGAATTGCGAAGAACTGCAGGCAGAGATAAGCCTCGATACAAGCTGGAAAAAGCAATTGGTGCGCCATATCGACATCAGGAAAAGGTTCGGGTTCTTTTATTCTTATATAGAATACAAAGAGGTTTACTCCGCTGCCAATCCCTTCACCACACTTCCTTTTAAAGACCATCTGACGCCGGAGGATCTGCGCTGGCTTATCCGCGGGCGTGCGATACTAAGCCCATCCGACAGCATAAAAAGCAAGGCTGCCGAAAACAAGACGATGGCATACCTGCTTGAATCAGCCGCCGCAGAGGCCGAAAAGATCCTCACCGAAGGGATACTGAAGTTGAATGATCCACGACTGGACGCGAAAAGGGTTCCGGAATACCACGACAGCATCAGGGTCTTCCTTACGAATTCGAAGTTCAGTTATGAAGGGGAACTGATCGATGCCTACCGTACCTGGACAGGCAACCGCGCCGCCGACCGCCTTAAGGAACTGCAGCCCCTGCTGTTCCGGGAATTCCTGGAGAAAACAAGGTTCATCGACCATTTTTTTACTATGGAAGGATTCCAGGTGGAAGCCGTGATGCCCGGCCTGATCACAGGTACCAATTCCACGGCGCTCAGTGGCAACCAGGTTTCCTGGGATCTCTTCCCGATGGCTTTCCTGCTGGAGGATTATACCATGGAAGTCGGGTCAAGGGTTATCAATGTATGGGCATTTATCCTTTCCGGGCTGATTTTGCTGGGACTCATCAGCCTGCTCGTGGTGAAATCAATAAAAAAGTGATGAGGATCCCTGATTTGCACTACTTAACGAAAGTTTTCAGGGATTGACCGATTTGATTTCTTTTCTATGCAAGGGCCATTTAGATTTGCTTCGAATAATAGTGCGCCGTTATGACCTTGAACTTTTTCACCATTCTGACCATCGCCAGCATTTTCATCACGATGATCCTGTCATTGTTCTTCTTCGTCAATAAAAAAGGGTACATCCCTGAAAATAAGATCCTGGCGGCCCTCCTGCTGATCTTCAACCTGCAGATCTTCTATTCATTTGCAACAAGTTCATTTGCCTGGCAATATTTCGCGTATTGGCATAAACCACTTTTCATGGTGAGGCAGAGTTCGTTTCTGATCGGACCGCTGATTTACTTCTATGTCAATGCATTTTTAAAAAGAAAGGAAGTATTCCACTACCGGTTTTCAGCACACTTTTTGCCATTTACCTGCTCCTTGCTTGTCCTCATGGTTTTTTACAGGAACATCAGCCAGTTTATCATCTGGGAGTCACCTGCCGACCTGGTTGACACAATCCTGATCCTGGCACAGAATTTTATCTACATCGTGCTCACCCTGGTCAGCATGAAATCAACCACCATCAGCTTCAGCGGGTTTTACAGGAATATCCTGATCTCCTCCCGCAACACCTGGCTACAGGTCCTCCTGGCGGGCTTCGTCCTGGTGTGGATGGTGAATTTAAATTCCTTCGCCATTTATATGATTGTCAAAAAACCCGGATGGTGCGCCTATACCGCCAGCATTTACGCCCTGGTCGTTTTCCTGTTCATCAACACCGTCATGTTTGTGCTCCTTTTAAAACCCGATGTCTATTACATCATTGCCAAGTATAAAAGCAACAAACTCACCGAACCTGATAAACTGGAGTACCTGCAGAAGCTGAATTCCTACATGGAATCCCATAAACCCTTCCTCAACCCCGACATTACCCTCGAAACGCTTGCCGGTGAAATCTCGGTAAACCCCAGGATCCTATCGCAGATAATCAATGAAGCGCATAAGAAGAATTTTAAAAGCTTTATCCTGGAGTACCGCATCAGGGAGAGCATGCAGATCCTTGCCGATTCTAAATACAGGAACCTGACTATCCTTGAAATCCTTTACCAGGTGGGGTTCAACTCCAAGTCGGCCTTCAACAACCAGTTCAAATTGTTTACCAACCTCACTCCCATCGAATACCGGTCAAAATCCATCGGATGTTGCAAAGGTGCTTAAGTGTCCGGACAAAGGAGGCACTAATCAAACTGAGCAAAAATAAAGATCATTCGTGATTTAGCTGTTAGCGGATATTTTGAGTTCGCGGTAATGTAAAAAAAGACAGTGCGGCCCGAAATAAATTATGAATTATGAAATACCCCTACTAACTTCGCTAATGCAAACCGTGAATGATAATATGGGTATTCCATGTGACCATTAAAAACAAATTATTAACTCATGAAAAGCAGAGTATTATTTGCGATGATTGGATTTGGAGTGATTTTATCAGCCGGATATTCTAAAGCAGGTGAATTCAAGAACTTCGGAGTTGAAGCAAAAGGAATTAAAGTTGAGATTAATTCTGAACTTGAGTTGTTCCACATCATGGCATACCTGGCCAATTCAAATTACCTGAATAATCTTGATTTCAAGTATAAATCTGATATAAACACCTATTTTGCTTCATTTAAGAAGGACCAATCCGTTCAATTCGTAAAAAAAGTTCTGCAGAATTATCATGCTCATTTATCGATAAACGGGTTGTTTTTCGACAGGAATTTCAAAAGTGATACTTCATATATGAAGTTCCTGCAACTCGATAGTTTTGGTTTGCCAAACACATTGATGAATAAATCAATGATACTTGACAGTCTCAGGAATGCAGTTGTCACCTTTGCAGGGGTTACCCGGTTTGATCTGTTCGTTGAAAATCACCGGGAATATTATCATCAGAAGATTGACGTGGTTGCGGGAGAAATTTCAGGCCTTGAAATGATCAGGGATTATGAAAAATTCTGGGGAGCAAAAAAGGATAATTATACCTTCATCATTACATTGCTTGAACAGGATATTCACGCTTACTGGTATGCAGACAATGGTAAATCAAGTTGCATCTTTTTTCTATCGCCAAAATTTGTTGCCGGTCATGATGCCGAATTAGGGAATAGCGATACAACTATCCTGGGAGAAGGGAAAATGGCGGCAAAGGATTATATCTATTATGGCGCAGCACATGAGCTTGGTCATGCCTTCTTAAATCCGGTCATGGATAATTTCACTGAACAAATTGACCTGATTCCATTTAAATATTCCACCGCGGATCCATCAAAGGTTTCTTTTTTATGCGAGTCCTTCCTGAGGAGTTTAACAGCTTACTTTTTGATTAAAAATCGATATGATGAGTTTGCTCAAATGGTTATCCTTGGCGAAAAACAACAGGGATACATATACAATGAGTTTATACTTGATCTAATAAAGGATTATGCCAATAACCGCAATAAGTACAAGAGGTTCAATGATTTCGTGCCTGATTTCCTGGACAAGCTGAAACAATATGTTGAAAATTATTGAACTGCCCCCGACACAAGTTGAGGAAATTAAAGGAAAACAGCATTTTTCCGCTTTATTTGCACCGGAATTAATTTTCCATCCAATTTGAAATACAATATAGAGACATAACAATGAAAAATTCAATTAGAATCAAAGGGATATTTATGTTATTCCTGTTGGCGTGTGTAGCAAATTGTGTTGATTCACAAACCAATTTTATCTACGGAAAACAATTTGGTTCAGATAAGGATGGCGTTGCCTTTAACCCTGTAGCTGATAAATGCGGGAATGTCTTCATCGCTGGCAATACGAAAGGGATTCTTGCCGGTCAGTCATTTGGCAAAACAGATGGATTTGTCTCCAAATTCGACAGCACGGGAAATGCGATCTGGACTAAACAATTTGGAACAACCGAAGATGATATCATCAACTGGGTAACGTTGGACCCATCCGGAAATGTTTTTGTAACCGGTTGTACAAACGGGGTGTTCGGTGAGAAGAATTTTGGAAAGGAAGATATCATCGTGGCCAGGTTTGATTCCAATGGAAATATCATCTGGCAAAAACAATATGGAAGCGACAGCACGGATGTCGGGAATATGGTATATGTGGATTACCAGGGGAACATCTATATCGCAGCAGCGACGAAAGGAACCATGGATAAAACGGCTTTTGGTGGCGCTGATTGCGTAATCTTAAAACTGGATCATCATGGAAATATCATCTGGAAGAAACAATTTGGAACCGGAAAGGGTGATGAATGCGCGGGAATAACCGGAGACAGCACAAATATTTATATTTGCGGATATACATTTGGTGATCTGGCGGCTAAAAACAGGGGCGGCCTGGATGCATTTATCGGGAAGTTCAATGGTAATGGTGAACAGGTAAAATTATTCCAGTTTGGAACAGAAAAGTTTGATATGGCAAGTCATATAACCCTTGACAAGGAAAAAAACATGTATATCGGGGGTTCCACAGCCGGAGATTTCGACGGTAAAAACCAGGGAGAAGGGGATAGCTTTATAACCAAAATAAACAAGGACTTTGAAATTACCTGGACACAGCAATTTGGCACCAATAAATGGGATGGAATCAATGGAATAGCGTTAAACGAGCGGGTATGCGGGAATATCGTTGTAAGTGGATGCCAGCGCTGGCCAAACTGCGAGTCATTTATCAGGATGTATTCGAAGGAAGGCAGTTTGCTTTGGGCTAATAATTATTCAGCTGGCGGTAAAAACGGGGGGACCTGTGGCAAGGGAGTCTGCATCGATTATAGGGGAAATATATACCACTCCGGAAATACAGGCGGAAACCTGTTTAGAAGCATAGAAAAGCCTGAAGGTCATGATATAATTTTAATAAAGCTTGGCTTGTTTGACATCCAGGCAGGTCATTCATATTGAGAAAAACGCATCCATTGTTAACCCGTCCAAATAACGCTTATTGTATCACTAATAAAAACAAAAATGAAGAAGTTTATCAAATTCGGCGAAGATGTCGAAGGCTATAACATCCCGGTTTTAAATGAGCGGGAAATACGTGCAGCCGCAGGAATCCTTTTTTTAGCAACCTTCCTGTCGCTGATGTTCATCCTGTTTAACGGGAACTTTGTTCCGATAAAGTATGTGATAACCATTTTCCTCACCGATTTTCTCATCCGGGTTTTCATCAATCCCCGGTTTTCGCCCTCCCTCATCCTGGCACGACTGATTGTGCGGAACCAAACCCCTGAATATGTCGGAGCCGCCCAGAAAAAGTTCGCCTGGGTCATTGGGGTGGTGCTGGCAGCCACCATGTTCGTCTTTTTTATCATGGTAAATGCCTACAGCCCGATTACGGGGATTATCTGTCTTATCTGCCTTATTTTCCTGTTCTTTGAATCGGCTTTTGGAATCTGCCTGGGGTGCATGTTTTATCCCCTCTTTTTTAAAGATAAAGTTCAATACTGCCCGGGCGAAGTTTGCGATGTGAAAAACAAACAGGAGATTCAAAAAACGTCTAAAGCCCAGCTTCTCGTTCTCCTGGCTTTCACAGCATTGGCTGTGCTGATGGTCTGGTTCATGAATGACAGGTTCAGCGAGAAACCATACGATTTTTTTGGGATCGACAAAACTGAGCAAACCATTAAAGAATAAAACAGCATACATATGAAAGCAGTTATTTTCACACAATACGGACCGCCTGAAGTTCTTCAACTCAAAGAGGTGAAAAAACCTGCCCCCGGTGACAATGAAGTACTGATCAGCGTATATGCAACACCAGTAAGTTTCGGAGACACATTGGTCCGGAATTTCAAGGCAATCACTCCGAAGAAATTCCACATGCCTTTCCTCTTCTGGCTTATCGGAAAAATGTATTTCGGATTCAGTAAACCAAGGATAACCATACTGGGAAGCGAATTTGCCGGGGAAATCGAATCTGTCGGCCGGAATGTCGTACGATTCAGAAAAGGTGACCAGGTTTTTGGATATTGTGGTTCACGCATGGGGGCTTATGCCGAGTACCTCTGTATGCCGGCAAACGGCGTCATAACGCAAAAACCGGCCAATATGACCTGGGAAGAGGCAGCCGCGGTTCCTTACGGGGCAATCATGGCATTGAATGCTGTGAGGAAGGTCAGCCTTAAACCGGGACAAAAAGTCCTTGTTAACGGAGCTTCAGGGGGCATAGGTCCTGCCATTGTGCAGCTTGCCAGGTATCATGGAGCGAAAGTTACCGGGGTATGCAGCACACAGAGAATGGAATTTGTGAAATCGATGGGGGCCGACCATGTCATTGATTATACCAGGGAAGATTTTACGAAGGATGGCGAAACCTATGATTATATTTTTGACATCCTGGGCAAGGTTTCATTTTCACAGTGTAAACACTCGCTCAACGCCAACGGATGCCTTCTTTTAATCAGTTTTAAAATGAAACAGCTTTCCCAGATGCTGTGGACTTCAATGACCGGAAACAAAAAAGTCGTTTGCGTGATGTCAACCGAAACCTCTGAAGACCTGGAATTCATAAAAGAACTTATCGAGGAGGGAAAGATCAAATCAATCACAGACAAATGCTTTCCGCTGGAACAGGCCTCCTGGGCTCATGCTTACGCTGAAAGCGGCCGTAAAACAGGAAGCGTGGTGATCACAGTTCAGCAATAACCAGGATATGAAAAATCTGACAACCCGGTTTCTGTTTCTGATTTTTAATGCATTTGCGAAGAGAACCATTATTGATCAATGGGGAAAGGAAGTTTATTCTGCCTATAGAAAAGCAGCAAAGCAGAAACTCCGTGAAATTGAGTCCGAATTGCCCCCAGAAGTTGATCATTTCTTCCAGACTGATTATAGGAGTATCGTGACATTCATTCCGATCTACTTTGCCCTTATGGAGCAGAAAATCGCGAGAGATGAAATCGACAGGTTAATATGGAAGACGATAGAGGGTGTCTATAAAATAATGCCTCCGAGGGGTGGCAAAAAGCGTTACAGGAAGATACTGGATGGATTGAAAGCCTATCAAATGAAGGGAGAATCGGGTCTGCTCGGAAAAAACGACTGGGTACTGAAGATCGAAGAGGAAGACAACGGATCCTATTTTTGCCGCGTGACCGAATGCGGGGCGCGTAAAATACTGGCCGGCAAAGGGTACGACTATATTTTTCCGTGCATGTGCCGGGTGGACCATTTAACCATGAGCCTGCGGGGATTCAGGTATGAACGCGACAAGACGATTGCAGATGGAGATGGTGTATGCAATAACCATTTTATGGGACTGGGATTAACGGAATGGGCTCCTGAGAAAGGTTTTTTAACCAGGAAATAACCTAAATAATTCGATCATGAAGACCAGAAAATTAATCGTTTGGTTTTTAATAACATTCGGAGTGGCATTCATAGCCAATATCCTGATCACTGCGGGCTGGAATTATTTTGTCAATGGGAAAGGGCTTCTGATTGACTGGGAGACCAGTTTCAGGATATCCTTACTGCTAGCCATAGTCGTTCCACTCGCTCGGATCAGGGAGAAATAGCAATATTCATTGATTGCACACGGTGCATTAGCGCTCATAGAAAAACCAAACAGAAAATGATTACAAAGAAAGAAAATGCAATAAAACGACAATTTAAAGGAGTTGACTTTGATGTACTTGCGATTGGACAAAAATCAATGGTAACCAAAATGAACTTCAAAGTTGGTGACATTGTCCCTTTCCATTCTCACCCGAATGAGCAGAGTGGGTATGTCATTTCAGGAAAATATTTGCTTAAATTGAAAGAAAATAACCATCTGTTAACAGAGGGTGACACTTATTCAATCCCGGAAAATGCGGAACATTCTTTAGAAGTAATGGAGAAAGGAAATATAATTGATTTCTTCACACCGCCAAGACAGGATTATTTGTGACGGATTTATCGTTTTATTCAATAGTAAAAGAAAGGATCATGAAGAATAAGAGAATATTGATTTTTGGAGCGGGTGTTATCGGTTCGATTTACGCAGGGAAACTTGCATTATCCGGACAAAATGTAACCGTACTTGCACGGAACAGGCGTTTAAATGAACTCAAAGAAAAGGGACTTCTCCTTAAGTCTTCTGAACAAGGAGAAATTGTTAAAGTGAATGTTTCTGTCATTTCAGAACTAAAGAGCGACGATATATTTGATTATATATTTGTGATTGTAAGAAAAGACCATATAAAAGATGCCCTGCCGATATTGAGTCAAAATAACTCAAGGAATTTTGTTTTTATGGTGAACACCCCAAACGGCTATTTTGACTGGATAAAAACATTGGGTGAATCACGTTTTATCCCTTCCTTCCCGGGTGCAGGCGGGAAGATCGAGAATGGAATAGTCCACTACACTTTAACATCGAAATTCATACAACCTACAACACTCGGTGAAGTCAATGGGCTTAAAACATCAAGAACACTGGAACTTTCAGATTTATTAAAAAATGCCGGGTTCCCGGTAGCAATGTCAAAGAACATGGATGTATGGCAAAAATCACATGTAGCCATGGTATGTCCCATTGCTTATGGGCTTTATTTTGACGGAGGGAATAATTACACCTTTGCAAAAAACAAAAAAGCTGTAAATCATATGATCCGGGCAATACAAGAAGCCTATAACTTTCTAAAAACTTCCGGAATAGGGATCCTGCCTCCAAAAATGAATATGTTCAGATTGTTACCTTCAGTCATCCTTAGAATAACGCTACCGCTGATTTTCAACACAAAATGGGCAGAGACAGTCATATCAAACCACGCTCTCTCAGCGCGCGCAGAATTGGAAATGTTAACAGGTGATTTTATTGCTCTTGCAGAGAGTAAGGGATATGATTTAACGGAGCTTAAAAAATTAGACATTAAACGAACCAGCAAACCATGAAAAAAAATATTGTTTTCATCTCTTTACTGTTCTTCTCAATCCAGATGTTCGGGCAGGAAACTAAAAAGACAGAGGCGGATTTATCGGGTCATTATCCCCTGCCGACAGTGGACAAGCGGGTTGAACTGCTGAGCATCGTCTTCCGCCTGGCAGGCAATTTTGAATACAACGATGATGTTTACCGGAGCTATGTTTCGGATATTCACAGCCACTTCGACCAATACAAAGATCATCCGCTCATTGCCTTTGCAACTAAAATGCGCAACAAAAACGGGGTTAGTTTCGATGCTGTGCAGGCAATGGCAATCCACCTGGAGCAGCCCCCGGCATTAAATCCGGTCATCCCGTTTTCGGCAGAGGTCCCCGAAAAAAGATGGGGAAAGGAAAATGCGGACAAATTCGTGGAGTTGCTGAAACAGTTTTACACCGATGCCAGGTGCGAAGAATTCTTCGCGAAACATGATGGACTGTATAAAACAGCGCAGGAGAGGTACATACCAGTCTATAATGCACTGGATGTACACTGGTTCGGCCAGTATTACGGGGTGCAGCCTGAAGGCAGCCGGAACATCGTGATCGGGTTAGGCCTGGGAGGAGGGAATTTTGGCGCCAAAGTGAACTTCCCCGGCGGGAAGGAAGATACTTATGCCATCATGGGAACCTGGTCCATCGACAGCACAGGGAACCCTGTTTATACTGTAGGAAATAACCTGCCGACCATCATCCATGAATTCAACCACTCCTCGGTAAATCCCCTGACAAAAAAACATGAAAATGAATTTGAGCAGCCGGGGAAAAAACTATTTGACCAGGTTAAAAGTGAGATGGAAAATCAGTATTATAAGAGTTGGCAAACCATGATGAATGAGTCCCTGGTAAGAGCCTCCGTCATCAGGTACCTGTTAAAGCATGATCCCGATGGCAAAGAAGCCCGGAATCAATTGAAATCCGACTTCAGCCGGGGATTTTTCTGGATGAAGGGCCTTGTTGAATCTTTAGGAGTTTACGAGAAAAACAGGGACAAATACCCTACACTCGAAAGCTACCTGCCGGTTTTAGTTGATTTTTACAACGGAGTAGCTAGGGAGAGCGCGTCAATGTTTGAAATCAAAAACTGATCGTTGGTTCATGAAATTACCCGATTCGTTAAACGGATTTTTATATGGCCGCACGCAGACTGATCTTTGTTTCATGTTTAACCAATTAAATTCAAAATCATGAAAAAATCAGTAAGAATAACCCTGCATGCCTGTTTCTGGGCTTTGATTCCTTTGACCTATACCTTGTTCGGCTGGGCCACCCAGGCGGATAGTTTTTTCGGTTTGCCGAATAATTCGAAAACCTATTTTCAAATTCTGTATGGGAGCTTCGTCTCCTTATTTGTGCGCCCCGACATGGGAAGTGAGATGTGGAGCCTTTCGAATTTAACCAACATCGTTGTTAATGTTGTTTGGTATATTGTTTATCCCGCGATTGTATTCTACCTCTTCTATGGGTATTTTTCACCGAAATTATTGAAAAAGGGAGGTTACAAAAAATATCTTGCCCCGGCCCTGTTCATGGCCGTATTCCCTTATGGGATCGCAAAACTCTCCAGTTTCTTTATATTCGCGGTAAACCTGAGTTTTATCTATTTCCTCAGCCTGACCTATATCATCACCCTTTTCTATGCCATTTCGGGTTTTTTCTTTTACCTCCTGGAGCATTGGTTACAGAATGAAAGACTTGCAAAGCAAAACCTTCAGAGTGAACTGGCATTGCTGAAAAACCAGATCAATCCCCATTTCCTCTTCAACACGCTGAACAACATCGACAGCCTGATAAAAAGCAATGCCGAAAAGGCATCGGAAACCCTGTTGAAGCTTTCGGACATTCTGCGGTACATGATTTATGACACGAATGTTGCCAGGGTGCCATTGTCCGATGAAATCAGCCACATTGAAAGCTATGTTGAACTTCAAAAACTGCAGTTTGCGAACAGGGAACTTGTCTCCCTTTCCGTCAGGGGCAATCCCGGGAATATCCCTGTCGCACCCATGTTGTTTATCCCTTTTGTGGAAAATGCCTTTAAACACTGTACGGATAAAAGCATCCCCGGGGCAATACAGTTTTCCTTTACCATCAGCGACCACCAGGTTAAGTTTGAATCGGTGAATGCATCCGACCGGACGAAACGGATCAACAAGGATGAAACGGGTGGCGTTGGACTGAACATCGTCAGGAGAAGGCTTGAACTGATCTATCCCGGCATGCACACACTCAGCATCAAAGATGAAAACAACACCTTCGGCGTAACTTTAACAGTGAACACCCATGAGCATTAATTGCATTGTTGTAGACGATACCCCCCTGGCTGTTGAAAAGCTGGAGGGGTTTATCAGGCAGGTTCCGCACCTGAACCTGTTAAAGTCGTTCAATAACGGCATCGAAGCCATTTCATTCATCAAAACCAATCCTGTCGACCTGGTTTTTTTGGATATCCAGATGGAACAGTTTTCAGGCCTGCAGTTTCTTGATTCGCTGCAGAACCCTCCCCGGATCATCATCGTGTCGGCCTACAGTCAGTATGCCGTGAGCGGTTTTGACCATTCGGTGACCGACTACCTGTTAAAGCCATACTCATTTGAACGGTTCCTTAAGGCAGTTGACAAAGTACAAACGGACCAGGGCGACCAGCCTCAAAACGAGTACATGTTTGTAAAGACGGAATACCGCATGGAACGGATCAGTTTTTCCGACATTTTATACATCGAGGGGCAGGGAGCATACCTGAGGATCGTTACACAAAAGTCCAGGATCATGACTTTGCAAAGTTTCCAGAATATGGAAAACATGCTGCCGCCGGGTAATTTCCTGCGCATTCATAAGTCATTCATTGTTGCAATGAATAAAATAGAGAGCATCGAGCGGAACAGGATCAGGATCGGGGACCAGCACATCCCGGTTGGTTTGAGTTACCGTGAGCATTTTATGAAAAAATTAAACATCAGCAGCGCCGACCATCAGGTGTCTAAACAAAATGAATAACATGAAAAATCAAAATTAATCAACATGATTGCGGAGAGACAAAAAATTTATAACCACATGAAATCAACATTTTTATTTTCAGCCCTTTTGCTATGCGCTGCATCGCTATTTTGCCAGACGAACGCTGGCAGGTATGAAGTTCTGGTCCGGAAAGCAGACTCTTTGTACCAGGTAAAAGAGTTTGAGAAATCTGCTTTTGCATTTTCCGATGCATTTAAAGCAACTGATTCAAGGATAACAAGAAACCACCGTTACAATGCAGCTTGTTCATGGGCTTTGGCAAACTACCCCGACAGCGCATTTTATTATTTAAATTATGTTGCCACCAAAATGAATTACACGGATTGGGGGCATATAAATGGAGATCCTGATCTCAAATCACTTCATGGCGATAAAAGATGGCAATCGTTTACTGATTTGGTCAAAACAAATAAAGAGAAAGCCTATGCCAACATCGACTTCATAACTGTTAACGGTTTCAAAGTTGAAGTACTCACTTCCGGGATGCAAAACAATAAAGCAGCTAAACCGGTGGTTGTTTTTGAAAATGGAATGGCCAGCAGTTTTGGGAGCTGGGATATCGTGGCGGATGAAATTTCCAAAACAAACGCAGTGTTCCGGTACAATCGTCCAAGGATCGGAGAATCGGAAAATGACAGCCTTCCGCCAACGACGGCGCATATTGTCGACAACCTGAGAAAAATGCTTTTACAAAAAGGATTGAATCCACCTTACCTGTTGGTTTCTCATTCATTTGGCGGTGCTTATATAAGAAGTTTTGCCTCATCCTATCCCAATGAAATTGCGGGTCTTATTTTTATTGATCCTATTGATTTCACAAAAAAGGGGGATATGGGCGACCAGCCATATCTGGAAATTGGACTTACCCGGCATCAGATTGAT
>CAISJJ010000018.1 GCA_903885595.1 uncultured Bacteroidales bacterium | reverse complement strand
GCATCACCTTGCGCAGGCAGACATGTGTGCCGCTTACCGCAGTAACTCCCCAAGTAAAGCACCAGCCATTGCAGTGAAACATGGGAAGCGTCCACAAATAAACCGAAGTGGAATTAAATCCGGTTTCCATCATTTCACCCAGGGCATTCAGATAAGCGCCCCGGTGATGGTACATGACACCTTTGGGAAGTCCGGTGGTGCCGCTCGTGTAATTGATGGTAATGTTCTGATATTCATCATCCACATCCGGAACGATCGGCGCTGGTGAACCCGTAGCTAAAAATTCCTCGTATTCCATGCCGTCCAGCGGCTTATCGTTGCTGATGTCGCAGATGTTCACAAAGGTTTTGACTTGCTTCAGTTCGCTGACAACCGGTTTGACAACTCCGGCGAATTCATTGTCCACAAACACGGCTTTGGCATCCGAATGATTGAGGATATAGCAAATTTCCTGAGATGCCAGGCGAATGTTGACACTGACCAGTACCGCGCCGATCATGGGAACAGCAAAATGTGCTTCCAGCATGGGCGGGATGTTGGGGCATAAGAAGGCGACCTTGTCTCCTTTTTTAATGCCAATGTTTTTCAAGGCGCTAGCAAGTTGATTGACCCTTGAATAAAATTCTTTGTAAGTATAGCGATTATCGTTATAGACAATGGCTGTTTTATTCGGGTAAATCATGGCGGACCGACCGAGGAAATGCACCGGTGTCAAGACATCAAAAAAAACATTCTTGTTATCCATGCTGTCTTGTCTCCTAAATTCCGTCCATGTGTTGTTCGCGATAGCCTTTTACCGTTTCCTCATCTACCAGTTCACGCAACTTCACGAGGCAGGACTCATCTGTACAGGCATTCTGCCAGATCATAGGTACGACTTCTTTAATCAGACGTTTTTGATCTTCGCCGCCAAGTTTCAGGATTGCTGTTTTGATCTCTTCAAAGGTCATAACTCCTCCTTGCTTTACAAAAAAGATGTTGATAATAAAGGAAATAAGTTTTTATGCGAATGAAATATAGAAGAAACATCCATGACCGAACTGTCACCGTATACATTAGGCCATGTGGAATGTCCAAAATAATGAACGAGCGCTCAGTCAATAATTGTAACTGTTCTATCGCAATTCTCTGGATTTTGTCAACCAATTTTTTCAGGCGTGATAAACGTGCTTCCGCCTCCTTTGGCAAAAAAACAGCCTGCCTTTTCATTGTTGATATTTCGATAAGGGTTGAATAAAATAAACATCTCTGCTTCGATGTGGTTTTTCAGATATTAGGCAAATCAAAATATATAACATGTGTTTCGTGGTTTAAAAATATTTTCACGGTAAAGGGAAGTAAAATGGCGACGATTTTGGTAATGTATTGTGTCGTAGGGGCTGCTGCAGGCATTCTGGCCGGACTTCTCGGTATTGGCGGGGGACTGGTGATAGTTCCGATGCTGGTGTTTTGTTTTTCCCGCCAGGGGGATATCCGAAGAGGCGATCATGCATCTGGCCCTGGGTACTTCGATGGCCAGCATCATGTTCACGGCTGTTTCCAGTTTCTGGTTCCATCATCGGCGGGGGGCAGTAAGATGGCTGGTGGTCAGACGCATTGTCATCGGCATATTCGTGGGGACATTTTTGGGCTCATGTGTGGCGGCAAGTCTTTCAACACGATTTTTGAAAGGTTTTTTTGTGATATTTCTCTATTATGTGGCAGTTCAGATGTTGACCGGCCGAAAGCCCAAACCCGGCAGGCAACTCCTGGGCGCCGCCGGCATGTTCGG
>CAISJJ010000017.1 GCA_903885595.1 uncultured Bacteroidales bacterium | reverse complement strand
TGCTCATTTTCATTTGCTTTATAACTCCTACAAGGAGCTAAAGAAATTTAATCATGAAGTTAGTTTCGTAATTAAAAAAAAAGATGTTTTAGAGGTTCTGTTAACTAAATACAGTATTAAATACCATTCTATCTCCAACAGAGAATCTCTGGGCAATTTTAATAAAAAAATAGATGCAGTATTGCGACTAATATCTTTTTTTTGGTTTTTAAAAAACAAGAAAATCGATTTACTCGTTGGCACTTCATGGGAAAATGCTCAGATTACCCGTTTTTTTAAAATTCCATCAATTTGTTTGAATGAAGATGATGCAAAGGTTGTACCTTTATTTGCTCGAACCGCTTACAAATATTCATCCTGTATTTTGACACCCATTGTCTGCGATAATGGATCATATAATTCTTCTTCAATTAAATACCATTCCTATCATGAATTAGCATATTTGCACCCAAATCATTTTGCCCCTTCAAGATCAATTGTAAATAAATACTTTTCGACAGAAAAAAAATCGTATGCTATAATTCGGTTTGCTAAACTTACTGCTCACCATGATATCGGCGTAAGAGGTTTAGATAAAATACTGACATTAAGAATAATAGACCTTCTTAGTCCCCAAATGCAAGTGTTTATCACTTCGGAAAAAGAACTTGAGCCAATATTTGAGCCATACCGTATTAACATTGATCCAATTGACATTCATCATCTTATGGCCTATGCAGAACTATATATAGGTGATAGTCAAACTATGGCTGCTGAAGCCGGGGTTTTAGGTGTCCCTTTCATTAGATTTAACGATTTCGTAGGAAAAATAGGCTATTTAAATGAACTTGAAGAAAAATATCAACTCGGCTTTGGCATAACACCATCAAAACCTGAAATACTCATAAAAAAAATTGAAGAATTGCTTCAAATGTCGAACAGAAAAAAAATATTTCAGGAAAGACGAAAAAAAATGCTCGAAGATAAGATTGAACTATCAGTCTTTCTAACTTGGTTTATTGGGGAATATCCTTTGAGTAAGGATATCATGGAGAAAAATCCGGCCCATCAGTTTAAATATAAATAAATTTCAAAATGAACTACAGTTCGATTTAGGACATACTGCCCACTGTTACGAACTTCCAAAAAAATTGATATCACATCCATTTTCATTTGGTTAATTGCAAATTATCCTTGTTATGTACCCACTTTCCAGAATAATCCTGAAATTTCACACTTCGGTTTAAAATGAAGATCATTTCCGTTGTCGGCGCCCGCCCCAACTTCATGAAAATTGCGCCTTTTATCAAAGCTATTGATGCACATAACACGAGTATCATGCTTTCAGAACCAGGTGCCTGGAAAATTGAGCATCTGCTTGTGCATACCGGCCAGCACTACGATGACCGGATGTCAAAAACTTTTTTTGAAGAACTTCATATACCCGAAGCTAACATCAATCTTGGTGTAGGATCGGGCACACATGCTGAACAGGTCGGCCAAACCATGATTGAATTTGAGAAAGTGGTCAAAGCCGAAAAACCCGATTGGGTTGTGGTGGTGGGTGACGTCAATGCCACCCTGGCCTGTTCGGTCACGGCAAAAAAACAGTGGGTGAAATGCTGTCACATTGAAGCTGGTTTGCGCTCGGGGGATATCCGCATGCCCGAGGAGATTAACCGGCTGGTTACCGATCGGTTGTGCGACATGTTGCTGACCCCTGATGCCATGTCATCTGATAATCTGCGAAAAGAGGGAACTCCTGAAGAAAAGATAATTTTTGTGGGCAATATCATGATCGATACCCTGGAGGCAAATCGTGAACATGCAGCCGCTTTGTCAATCAGAGACATTGTTTATCGAAACCTGCTGAGCGGTGCAACCCTGCATGCGAACGTTCCGGATAATGAACAATATGTGGTGATGACCCTTCACCGGCCATCCAATGTTGACAACCGGGAAGTACTTGAACCCCTTATCCGGTTTCTGCTGGATGAAGTCACCTGCGACTTTTCCCTCATCTGGCCGATCCATCCCCGAACCATGAAACAGTTGGCTGCTTTTGGCTTATATGAGCAAGTGCTCAATCACCCCAACATGATTATGCTCGAACCTGTTGGTTATTTCGATATGTTACGGTTGAACATGGGAGCCCGTGCCATGCTTACCGATAGTGGTGGCTTGCAGGAGGAATGTACCATCCTTGGCACCCCCTGCCTCACCCTCCGCTGGAATACCGAAAGGCCCATTACCTTAAAAGAATTCGGAGGGGCAAGTGTCCTCGTCGGCAACAACATCGATCGCATCCGCACCGAATATCACATCGCCAGGCAACAACCCCGCAAGACTATGCGACCCGACCTCTGGGATGGCCATACAGCTGAGAGATGCCTTAAAGCAATTTTAGATGCCTCTTAACACTCAACTTAAAATTAAAAAATTAATCACTTATATCATCGTTTGCCTATTCTCCTGTTCCCAGTCTTTCCCGTAAAACCTGCGTTCATTTGCATTTGAACAAAGTTTACTGCCAATAACCCCTCGTTAAATAGTTGATCCTTAAGAATTATTAACAATCTGAATGTTAATAAATTATGTTCTTTGAAATAGCAATTTGTGTCCGGATTTTGATTAAATTTGATCAAAACCCTTCAAATTATGATGAAGAAATTACCGAAGCAACCACAGTTGGAGATGTTCAAAATACAGCTTGTAAGTTTCATTCATCCTGAACACGAACTTTGTTTGCTGGCAAAGAAAATTAACTGGGAAGGACTTGAAAAAGAGTTTGCTCCTCTGTATGGAACCGTCGGCAGGCCTTCAGTGCCGATCAGGACTATAGTTGGTTTATTGCTGTTGAAGCAGATGTACAACATGGGGGATGAAACTGTTGTAGAACGATATCTTGAAAATCCATACTGGCAGCACTTTTGCGGTGAGATTTATTTTCAATATAACCTGCCGTTTGATCCGAGTGATTTTGTTCACTTCCGGCACAGGATCGGTAAAGAAGGAATGGAGAAAATCTTCAGACAAAGCATAGATCTGTTTGGCGAAAAGATGATCAGTAAAGAGGTAAAGGAAGTTAGGGTTGACACCACCGTGCAGGAAAAGAACATCACCTATCCAACAGACCGCAAGTTGTATGAGAAAACAATCCTACACTGCAAAAGGATAGCCAAGACAGAAGGGATAAGGCTAAAACGGACGTACACACGAGAAATACAGAAGCTCAGGTATCAACTTCGTTTTGCCAGAAAGCCAAAGAACTTTAAGCGAATGATGAAAGCCCAGCATAGACTTCATCGCATCACGGTAAAGATCTATAATGACCTGGTCACCCAGCTCAACCCGATCCCGAAACAGCAATACTATGATACGTTCGACATTCTGTACCGGGTTCTGACACAGAAACGTGAAGATACCAATAAAGTATACAGCATCCATGAACCGGAGGTTTTATGTATTGCCAAGGGGAAAGAGCATAAGCCATATGAGTTTGGTAACAAGAGTTCATTCGCTTACACACGCACCAGCGGGATTATTGTTGGAGCCATGGCCATTGAAGGAAATGCTTTTGACGGACACACTTTAAAACCGCAACTGGAGCAAGTCAGGGAGTTTACAAAAGGGAAAATCAAGAAAGCCATTGTTGACCGTGGCTACAAAGGACAGGTAAAAATAGGGATCACGGATGTTGTAATGCCAGCCCCGACTAAGAAAGAGAGCTATTACCAAAAGAAACAAAGAGAAAAACGATGTCGGTCAAGGGCAGGAATAGAAGGTCTTATCTCTCACCTGAAACATGATCACAGGATGCTGAGAAATTATCTGAAAGGCACAGCCGGAGACCAAATCAACACATTACTGGCTGCTTCAGCATACAATATGATGAAATGGATGAGGTTAAAACGAAAAGAGATTTTATTTTTCCTTTTTCGGTGGTATTACCAGGCGTTCAGTTTTGCCCCGATAAATACCGCAAGCATTTGATTGATTGAAAAAAGTCGATTAATAAGGATCAACTAAATAGTTGATCCTTAATAATTTTAATAAGTTGACTGTTAACAATTTGTATTCTTTGAAAGTGTGA
>CAISJJ010000016.1 GCA_903885595.1 uncultured Bacteroidales bacterium | reverse complement strand
TAATAAAGTTCAGATAAATTTCATTAATAAAAAACACTAAATTTGACGGATAAAAACAAATGACAACGAATGATGCAAAATATTTACAATGAATGGATTACAGGCATAAAATCACCTATAAAGTTGCCATAATAACGACATGTTGCTTTAAGACATCAGTATAATCAGTTGTTTTAAAACTGGGTTCGAATCCCTCAAATCCCACAACAAATTTCATAATAACATCGAAATATCAATGAGAACCACCGATATCGGTGGTTTTTCTTTTACAAAAATGGTATGGATAAATTCGTTACAGGTCTTATCCGGTGAAGTTAACATGGTGATTTCCTGCCCACCATGAATTTCAGACATGAATCTCCCGTCGATAAAGGACAAGTAGTTACAGTCCACAAAATCTTCAGGAACTGAATCAAGCAACCAGCGTAAATATCTGAGATTATTGGCATGCTGGTAAATATCGATCTCCGATTGTTTGACCCTGATCTCATTTACATACTCTGCTGAATCAACAGTATTTATCACGTTGTCAAAGTTATATTTCATTGCCCTCTCAGGATAGAAAGACCATTTGGCTTTTATATCATCAAAAATGCGGGCAGGTCTCCGCCGGTGAATATCAAAAAACATCCATAGTCCTCTTGACCTGCCGATAATCCTGCCTTGTTCATCGCAAATAATATTTTCCCGGAATCCCTTTACATTGGTGTATCCCGACAACCAGGTTTGTACTACGATTTTTTCTTTGTATTTCGGATAGCGATTCATTTTCATGCCACCGGATACCAAAACCCAACCGATGTTTTGCTTCAGCAGATCGTAAAGACCATAGTTTATTGAATGGCAATGCTCCGCAGCAGTCTCTTCAAGCAATGCCAGCATGGTTATAGGAGAGGCTTCTCCATATTTATTCATTTCATAATACCGGAGTTCGAATTGTATATCAAAAGTGTTTTTCAAAATTTGTATTTTTTTATAATAATGTCTGATGATTTGATTTAGTATGGGAAAGCGGTAGTATTTTATCGTTTTAGTTCCGGTTAAGAAAAAAATTGCTATGGCTCCGATCCCCAAGGGTAATAACAGGGAGAATAGAAATTTCCCTATTGAAATAACTTTCATAATAAATATGATACGCCTAAACCACTTTATTATCAAGTTTATTTATAATAATGGAGACCATCGTTTAATTATAACTTAAATTCAGTTCTTCTGATATTTCCAATTATCATCCCGGAAATACTTTTGCATTAACCGCAGTAATTCATCTTTTTTAATGGGCTTTGAAAGATATTCATTACATCCTGCATCTATTGCCTTTTGCCGGTCGCCTGAAAGTCCATAGGATGTTTGGGCAATGATGATTACCTCGTTGTTGAATTGACGGATTTGGTGTGTGGCTTCATATCCGTTTATATCCGGCATCCTGATATCCATCAGAATCAAATCGAGGTCAGGGTTTTTGCGGCACACTTCAATGACTTCAATTCCGGTTCTTGCATGTAATACTTCATGGTAGTTTTTTTTGAGCATTGAGGTGATCAGGAAATCTGATGTTTCATCGTCTTCGGCAATTAAGATTTTCAGTTTTTCAATTTGATCATCTATCTCTTCAGCAGACACAACATGTTCAATATCGCTTTGTCCCTGCTTTTTTGTATTGTATGGAATGGTGAAATAAAATGTAGAACCAATTCCTTCGTCACTTTTGACCCAGATTTTACCTCCCAGCATCTCCACATACGCTTTCGATATGGTTAATCCCAGCCCGGCTCCCTGCAGTGCTTTCGGGTCTTCAATATCAGCCTGAATAAAGCGTTCGAATATGGCTTCCTGCCTGTTTTTAGCAATTCCAATTCCCGTGTCTTTTACGAAAAACTGTAGAGACGTAACATGCTGCGTCTTTACCACATCATATCCAAAATCAATGGAACCTCCATCGGTATATTTAATTGCATTTTTGACGAGGTTCGTAAGAATGGCATAGATTTTTTCACGGTCTGTTATAATTATGGCTTCCTTTTCCGGCAGGGAGTTTCTAAAGGAAAGGCGCATTCCTTTTCCTTCAGTTTCTGGTTTAAAAAAGGTGTAAATGTATTCGATCTGATCGTTAATATTCGATTCCTTAAGATTAACTTCCATCAATCCTGCTTCAATTTTCGAAATGTCAACAATGTCGTTGATGATATTGAGCATACGGGCACCACTTTTCTCGATGATGCGAATATACTTTTGTTGATCCTCGCCAGTAAGATCTGGTTCTTTCAATAGTGCGGCAAAACCCAGGATACCGTTCATCGGGGTGCGTATTTCGTGGCTCATGTTGGCCAGGAAGGC
>CAISJJ010000015.1 GCA_903885595.1 uncultured Bacteroidales bacterium | reverse complement strand
GTTAAGGTTAATCCCTTAACAGTTCCAAAGTCAATGTTGGTAAATGAATAATAGGTCTTGGGATAGGCGCCGCTTAAACGGTACTGTTGGATCTGATCACGCATTTCGCGATAAAACACAGATAGTTTCAGTGATGAAGCATTGTTGATCTTCTGCTGGAATCCCAATTCATAGTCGATGGTCTTTTCCGGCTTCAAGGCAGGGTTGTTGATCGTTCCCGATGCCCCGGTTACTCCGATAAAGTAGTAACTGATAGGGTCGATCTGGACTTCGGCCGATGAAGGACGCTGGGTTAAAATATCATAGTGTGCGTAGAACAAGGCGTCGTCGGAAATCGGGAAGGAAAATGAGACCCGGGGCATCCAGTTGGTCTGTGGATCATAATCCTTAAATACAGCCGATGTGATCGATTTGTTTGATGGATCAACAAGATAAGGCTGTACACCATTACCGCGGTCAAGCGTACGAACCGGGTCGGTTATCGGACTACCCTCGGCATTATACCAGGCGCTGTTGGAACGGTAACCGGTTATAATCCCCGGATTGGTGGCATCGTCGACATAAACAACGTAATCGCTGCCCATCCCGGCAGGGTGTGTAATGATCTGGCCATTCATCTGGGTCACTTCACCAACCGTTTTTGCAGGATAGAATAAATAAGGATCTTTCAGTACCATCTGGTTTGCATCGAAACGGTCGACACGGACCCCGATATTAAAGATGAGATCTTTAAACGCAAATTTATCCTGGATGTAACCAGCCAGGTAAATTGGCTGATACGCTGCGATTGGACGGGTATAATTGCCATTGGCATCTTTAGCGGTAAAGAAATCGTCAAAACTCGGATTGCCGTTTAATTTATTCCCCATGTAGTCATATCCGGCATAAGCAACCAGCGGGTCACCATTGGAAAGCAACTCATCGGCTTCGAACATGTCAATGGTCAGCATGGATCCATTGGTAGACAAAGTGCGAAGCGTCATACTGCCATCATAAATATTGATTGTGTTTTTCGAAAAATCGTATGAATCCAGATCAATCCAGTCTGTTCCATCCACAGCCAGACCTAATTTTTTACGAAGGCTGACATCGAAGTTGCGCTGAAGGGTGCCGGCATATTTCCTGTTGTAATTGATGGTATCCATATAAACATTGTTGCGGTATACAGGCTGTCCGTTCGCAAGGTCCAGATCGCGCAATTGCGAATTGGTATAACCACGCATTGCTTCCCAGAGCCGGGTTCCTACGATTCCATAAGCTGAATTTTTACGTTGCTGGTATTGCAACCCTAACTGGATTTCATGATTGCCAAAGTCGGCGGCGAACGATGCATTGACAGCAATCTGATCGCTGTAGTTTTCATTATAGCCGTTGGGCCTGTTGCCTGGAACAGCGAAAATGTTGTAGGCTCCGGTCGGTTCCATCCCGTTGATAAGTCCTTTACCTGAGATGATCTCATCAAGGTTTGTGTAATGATCCGTCGGATCCTCAAAGAAACCGAAATACTGCTGGGTCCAGTTTGCCGATTCGGGGTTTATACTGGAACCATTGAAAATTACGATGGTATCGCGTGTGCCATTCTGTAGATGTCCCCATAAACGAAGAACCGAGTCGTAAGCCAGTGTGGGGGTGTAAGCGCGGATGGTATGGGTTGCAAAACTACCAATATACCCATATTTGAAGTAATCATTCTTGTGTTCAGCATCTTCGGTCTTGGCAAAAGAACGGGTAAAGTCGCCGCCAAGAGAATAATAGATATTTTTCACAAAGCTTTTGCTGTCCTGAGCAGTAGGGAATCGTTGGGTAAACCGTCCGTTCACACGCCAGGTATAACCATTGGAATGTGAGTTATTCTGCCAGTTCATCAGGGAATTACCAAAGGCGAAGTTACGACTGTCGTACCAGGCAAAAGTTCCTCCAATGGAAATATTGATGGTAGGCGTCACGCGGAAGTCAAGTTTGCCGGATACGTTGATTGTTGTACCAGTCGAGTTCAGCGTGCTCTTGGTTTTTTCCATCTGATTGTAGGTCAAAAACTCTGTATTGTAAAAAACAGAATTATTTTGTCCGTACAAACGAAGGGGGCTGACCTTCAGTTGTTCCAACACATCATCCGTAACTTTATAATTTGCAAACGCTGCAGGAGCGCCATCTTTCTGATAAATAAGGTCGCCAGCGATGAAGAAGCCCATGATAGGGGTTTTGGTCCCGCGTGTAGTATCCTTTTTAGACACCAGCGGGCCGGTAAAATTCAATCCCAGACGGTTATAACCAAATGCATCGAGATACTGGGAGGTTTGGAGGTCAATTCCACCCGAAAACTCTTTTGAAGGGCCCTTGGTTGTAACGTTGATAATACCACCCGTGGCATCACCATATGCAGCAGGGGTTCCCCCCAGGATGACTTCAACCTGTTCAATGGCGCTCTGCGGTAGTGCCTGGCTCCCGGTAACACGCATCCCGTCAATGTAATACACTGTTCCCGATGTGCGGGCGCCACGCATACTTGAAATACCTCCATTGGCATCGGTTGTAACACCACCAACTGTAGTAGCAACAGCAGTTGCCGACTTATTGGCCATTTTTGAAATTTCTTCAGATGTTACTGTTCCCCCAGAGGTAGTCTGGTCTTTGGAGATCAGTGGTACCTTGTACTCAACGACTTCAATTTCCTGCAGGGTCGTTGTGGAGGTTTCCAGTTCGAGATCCTGGAAAGTGATTTTATCGGGCATAATGATAACGCCCTTGTACATAAAAGGCTTATAACCAACGAAACTGGCTTTCAAATCAACTCTGCCGGGAGGTATGGGCTTGATCTGAAAATTTCCGTCGAAATCGGAGGTAGATCCACCAACCTGAACACCACCTACTTCAACGACAATATTGGCAAAAGAAATAGGCTCTTTGGTCTTCTTGTCAACGATTTTTCCCTTGAGGGTTCCGGATCCGGTTTGTGAAAATACCAACAAACTTGTTGCCAGTACAAAACCAATAGTAAACAGTAAATTTCTTAACATACCATACAATTTTATGTTAGATTATAATG
Organism: uncultured Bacteroidales bacterium; assembly: GCA_903885595.1. Classification (GTDB taxonomy): domain Bacteria; phylum Bacteroidota; class Bacteroidia; order Bacteroidales; family FEN-979; genus CAIVAT01. Next base: position 4,047 of record CAISJJ010000015.1, on the reverse strand, counting down.
CGCTTTTAAAAGGCGGTAAAAATAATAATTATTTAAAACAGTAAAGAAATTTTTTAACCCGTCATTCAAATATATAACCATTCTAAATTAGCTCATAGTCTTTTATATGAACCGTTTTAAACGATCGGCCAACTATAAAAAACAGCGGCCAAAACCTAACAATCAGAAGTGAATTGGTGTTACGCTTTTTGAATTTCTCTTTGTTTGTTTCATCCGTGATCTTGTATCCCTGGTTTGAACGCTACAATGTTTTTTCACTGCTTTTTTATATTGTTTTTTTGACTCTTTTTGCTTTCTCGATTGTTCCCGTTCAATTTTCTTCTGATTAACCCGGCCTTCCTGCGGAGGAGAACAGGAAATCAACATGGCCGCGGAAGCGGCAATCGATAAAACCAGGATCAATCTCCTCTTCATCTCCATACTCTTTCCTGTGAAACAGTACTTTTGTACAATTATATTGAATACCATACAATTTTTTATACAGGTAACGTTATTATGATGAATTTTGTATTATGCCAATAGCTGTTAAAAACATGTCAGTTAAGGTGTTCCTCATTTTTGGGATATTTTTTATTCTTTCGGTTTCCTGTAAGAAGGAGGAACAGCAAACTGAAATCCCTTATGTTTACGTGAATTTTAGTTTGAATCCGAATGGGACACAATACATTCACCTCAATTCTGTAAATGGTTGGGAAACAGTGTATGGAGGATATAACGGCATTCTTATTTTCCGCAAATCGATAAATGAATTTGTCGCTTTTGAACGGGCTTGTCCTTACGATCCGCTGATCAAAGGGGCCCAGGTCGTAGTCGATACCTCGGAAATTACCTGTTACTGTCCAAAATGCGGATCAAAATATATCATGCTTGACGGAACCCCATATGAAGGTCCCTCCAGGTTTCCGCTGAAACAATATCAGGCAATGTATGATGGCGTGATGCTGTATGTTTCTAACTAAGAAAGCTCTGATAGTAATTCACTTAGTATCTGTAATGTTCCGGCTTATAGGGACCATCAATGTTGACATTCAGGTAATCAGCCTGCTCCTGTGTAAGTTTTGTCAATTTCACTCCGATTTGTTCCAGGTGCAGCCGTGCGACCTCTTCATCAAGTCTTTTCGGTAAACGGTAAACCTCCACTTCGTAATCATGCTGCCACAGGTCTAACTGTGCCAGCGTTTGGTTGGTAAATGAGTTTGACATCACGAACGAAGGGTGTCCGGTTGCGCATCCCAGGTTCACCAGGCGGCCTTCAGCAAGAAGATAAATGGCTTTCCCGTCGGGGTATATATACTTGTCAACCTGTGGTTTAATATTGATCATTTTTATGCCGGGCCACTTTGTTAACTGCTCAACCTGGATCTCGTTATCAAAATGGCCGATGTTACAGACAATGGTCTGGTCCTTCATCAGGGATAGGTGTTCAGCAGTGATTACGTCTTTATTTCCGGTGGTGGTTACATAAATATTTCCCTCTCTGAGTGCATCTTCGATGGTGCTCACCTCAAAACCTTCCATGGCAGCCTGAAGGGCACAAATGGGATCAATCTCGGTAACAATCACGCGGGCGCCGTAAGAACGCATTGAATGGGCGCATCCTTTTCCTACATCGCCGTAACCAAGAACCACGACTACTTTTCCGGCAATCATCACATCGGTGGCACGCTTAATACCATCGGCCAGCGATTCACGGCAGCCGTAAAGGTTATCAAATTTTGACTTGGTAACCGAATCATTAACATTAATAGCCGGGACAAGCAGTGCGCCTTTTTCCTTCATCTGGTAGAGCCTGTGCACACCGGTGGTAGTCTCTTCCGAAACACCTTTCCATTCAGCAACCGTGCGATGCCATCTGGTCTTGTCTTCAACGTATATTTCCTGTAACTGTTTTTGGAATGCTTTTTCGTCGGCATTTTCCATAACAAGCTTTAACAATTCAGGATTCTTTTCAATTTCAAATCCGTTGTGCACCATCATCGTTGCATCGCCGCCATCATCAACAATAAGGTTCGGACCTTTGCCTTCAGGAAAACTTAACGCCATGTTTGTGCACCACCAATATTCGTCAAGGGTTTCACCCTTCCATGCAAACACCGGAATGCCCTTAGCGGCAATGGCTGCAGCAGCATGATCCTGGGTGGAAAATATATTACAACTTGCCCAACGGACATCGGCGCCCAGCTCAATGAGGGTCTCAATCAGCACGGCTGTCTGGATGGTCATGTGCAGTGATCCGCTGATGCGTGCACCTTTCAATGGTTTTTCAAGTGAATGCTTTTTACGGATCGCCATCAATCCCGGCATCTCCTTTTCTGCGATTTCAATCTCTTTGCGTCCCCATTCGGCAAGGGACATATCAGCAACTTTATATTTCAGATTTGTTGACAAAGTGAGGTTTTCCATGAATAATATCAGTTAAGTTAAATTGGGCCGCAAAAGTAAGAATTTTTTCAATAGCATGAGCGGATTATATCGTAATTTTGCCAGCCGTTGACCATAAAATAAAATCAATAGATGCCCTTTCTTTGTGACGTAAATCCTTCAGACGGGATCGGGGCCGGAATATGGCACATCACTGAAACCGCAGAAGAATTGCGCACCCTTGTTCTCCTGAATGAGTCGGAACAAATCATCTGTGAATCATTCAGGCATGACCTTCGTAAAAGGCACTGGCTGGCTTACCGGGCTTTGCTCAGGCATCTCCTCGCTCCGCTACCCACCGATATCTGCTATGATGAGAACGGCAAACCATTTCTGGTCAGTGGCAGCCATGAAATTTCAGTTTCCCATTCGGGTGAATATGCTGCTGCTGCATACTGTAAAACATCTCCGGTCGGTATTGATATTGAACAACTTAAAGAGCGTGTTGACAGAGTTAAAGAGCGGTTTATGCTTACAATAGAACTGGATTCAATTGTGTCGGAAACCCGCATCGAACATCTATATGTACATTGGTGTGGCAAGGAGGCTCTCTATAAACTGGTCGGGAAACCCGAACTTGATTTCCGAAGGGACATTCATATTCATTCATTTGATTACCTTTGCAATACAAACAGAACCTGCAAAGCGACCCTCAGGGTGAATGGCACAGCGCAGGAACACACACTGTTTTACAAGAAAATCGGGGATTATATGTTAGTGATTGCATATTAATCAATGACTAAAGCCCAAGTTTACATTACAAACCCTGCAAAAAAACGCGGGTAAGACAAGTTTGAAATTCGCTCATGACATACGATATTTATAATTATATAAAGTCCCGGGTGCTCGTCCTTGACGGAGCCATGGGAACAATGGTTCAGCGTTATAAGCTCGACGAGGCGGCTTACCGGGGTGAACGATTCAAGTCATTTCCATATAATCTCAAAGGCAACAACGATCTGCTGGTACTGACACAACCCCGGGTGATTCGTGAGATTCATGAGGCATACCTTGAGGCAGGGGCCGACATTATTGAAACAGACACCTTCAATGCCAACAGGATCTCTTTGTCTGATTATCACCTTGAGGATCTTGCGTATGAGATTAATTTTGCTGCTGCAAAACTTGCCAAAGAAGCTGTTGGCAGATATAACAGGAGCGAATCAGCAAAGCCCCGCTGGGTGGCCGGATCAATTGGCCCTACCAGTAAAACAGCGTCCATGTCGCCCGATGTTCAAAATCCGGCATACCGGGCTGTAAGTTTTGACGGTCTTTATCACGCTTACCGCGAACAAGCCAGGGGATTGCTCGATGGTGGCGCCGACATGCTGATGGTTGAGACTATTTTCGATACCCTGAATGCAAAAGCAGCGCTGATAGCGGTATTTGATGAAATTGAAGACAGGAATGCAAAAGGCAAAAGGCAAAATGCAAAAAGCAAAATGCAAAACGCAAAATCCGAAACCAGGATTCCGGTCATCGCAAGTGTCACTATTTCCGATAAAAGCGGCCGGACCCTCTCCGGTCAAACCCTTGAAGCATTCCTCTATTCCATAATACATTTCGATCTTTTTGCAGTTGGATTGAACTGTTCGCTCGGAGCAGAAGAATTGCGACCGTATGTTG
>CAISJJ010000014.1 GCA_903885595.1 uncultured Bacteroidales bacterium | reverse complement strand
GCCGTTTCGAGGATTTTGAAACCGAGTTCAGTATGATAAAGTAACTGGGAAGCCTCACCCGCAGCATCTCCTGCATGACAATAATCAATGTAACCATACCTGTCTTCAGCTGTGCTTATCTCCTTTTCAAGGATCCTGGCATATCTTTCAATGTTAATTTTTTCCTTATTCTCACTGAACCTTGCAAGAAAATAGTTTCTGAACTTTTCATCCTTTTCCGCCCAGGTCCTGATCCACCCGGTCAGTTCATTTTTATCCAGACTGATAAGGATCTCCTCAAATTGATTTTCAAATAATTGTTTTTCGGATATTTTTCGCTGCCTCGCTTTTTTAGGCTTAGATTCTTTCAATCCGTTGAGTTTGCCCTTCTGTATTGCAAACAGAACAGCAACGACATGCTTGCAAACCGGACCATTATCATAAGGGCAGGAGCAGGAGAAGTCCTGCACATTATCGCTTTCAACTTTGATATTGACTTTATAATCTTTATTTCCCGAAACGATTGCTTCAAATTCACCGTTCTCTGGTTGTTCCAGCTCAATGACATTTCCGTTTTCCCAGTATGAAAGTCCACGGTCCAAAATAATTTCGTCGATTTTCGATTCAAATTTTTGTAACGATATCATCATATTATGCTCAATTAGAGTGTCTGTTTTCCAAATAATCTGTCAAAACTTGAATTTTTATCAAAGCTTGAGAATAAACCATTTCTTTCCAGCAGCGTGATGATGATCTTTCTGCTTTTTGCTGCCGGATAAGGCCGTTCAAAAAACAGCCACACATGGCCTCCTTTTCCGGACCGCGATCGTTCCAGGTATACAGGTAATCCCTGGTCATGACAAAATGTTAGAAATGATCTGCATTCCTCAATCCAATTGGCTTTGTCAAAGTCAGCCGCAATGGCCTTGCCTTCCTTTTCCCAGCGTTGGGCAAATATCTCTTCCCTTCCGCGGAATAATGATTTGAATATGGGAAGGTTTATCAAATAAGATTGATCCATTGTAGCTTGGTTTTGGATTAAAGCGGCATCTAACCTTACCTGGCGGTTCTATTCTTGTTCAGTATTTTCCAGTGACCGCCTTTATCAGGCCCGTAACGTAACAATTTTTTTTCGAATTGAAGTTTTTGAAGATTTCTTTCTACGGACCGTTCTGATACCCCTATTGTAGCCGCAATTTCCGGAATGGTTATAACATCGTTTAATTCAATCAGTTCAAGAATTTTCACCGACGTTTTCACCGACGTTTTCACCGACGTTTTTTTTATCTTTTTCTCCGGTAATTTGGTGACAATCCCGGCAGGCTCATTATCTGATGTTTTTTTCTTATAAAAGATCACTCTGAATGCCATCCCAGGTTCTTTCCATTCAAATCCTATTTCAGGATATTTTTTCAGTTCGTCAGCAATAAGTTTTAATCCGTTGCCCCATTGTTCAATTATCCCCAAACGTTTGAATATTGGTGCTAATATTTTATTTCAGATACTGGATTGCCCGGACTGCATATCACTGAAGTCAACGGTCGGGGGAAGTTTTCCTGGGCTTGTTATCTCAATTTTATCATCAAATACAGCAACTTTGATATCCATTCCACTCAGGGAATAGTCCCGATGAAGACGGCATTCCGAATTGTCTCACGAATTGCTATAACCGGATATTCCCATCGGTCGTTACGATAGACACCCGTATAGTCTGTAGTCCCTTGCGAAATGTGGCGTATAACAAATTGATATGCTTCTTCCGGTTGGGTAAGAATACTGTTTTCAAAGGATTTTTGGTCAATAAAATTACCCGGTTCTATCCCCTTGAACCGTGCACATTCGATTTTGGAATATGGGAATAGCCTCTTTTTTAGTTCATCCTCTGAGAGTAGGACCAGAGCATTTGTCGGATAAGTTATTCCACGATCAGACTTGATGAATTCAAGCTTTTTTAAAACCGCAGAAGTTAAAACCTCATCCGTTTTTTCAAGAAAATTTGCCTCGAATACTAGAAATTCAAGAGCGTCTGCGGATTTTTCATGCGATATTTCGCTGTCAAAGGAAATGCTGTGTTGCTGACGTTTCAATTCAGCAATCATTTCTGCTGATGCCTGCCGATTCGAAAACCCAACACGGATATATGTACCTTCTTCAAAACCTTTCTTTTTCAGTAAGTAGGGAGGGTTGCTTCCTTTGAAAATTTGAACTTTGAGGATGTGCTTCCCTTCCAAATTTAAAAATTTGATTTCTGGAAGTATTGCAGGGTGACATTGATCATGGATAATATTTGTAATCTTTTCCTCAATCCCAATGAACTTTGTTTCATCCAATCCAACTATTTCACGTGGATCGTCTTTGATACCAAGGTAAAACTCTCCACCGGCATCGTTGGCAAAAGCAATGATGGTTTTTGCCAAATCGGCATTGGAAGGAAGCATTTCTTTAAATTCGAGCCTCCTTCCTTCAGACTGGTTGAGTATTTCAGATAGTCGATTCATGCCTGTGTTTTTCTTAACCTCCTATGTTCTGCTCAACCTGGATGAGTATAACAGAATAACTTTCATCAAATTTATGAAAAGTTGTCGAAAGACAACAACCGAGGACTATTCTGTAATTGCCATTGTAGCTGCCGGTGAATTTGTCAGTTTCGGTGCCAACGGGTGAAAAGCCGCGGCCGGTATTCCAGCCCGATGTTGCGGTGGAATCACTATTGGCTGTTTGGATATAATATTTGGTCCATCTTGTTGCCTGGGTTGTAGAAGTTACCACAGCATCTGAGGCGGTTATCCAGTAAAGGTTTGCAAGTGTTGCGATCTGCCAGGGATCTGATTCTGTATAATACTCCTGTTTCATTAGTTTCAATCATCAATCTTTTTACCAAAAGGGTATGGCGTTAATCGAAATATTCCCGTTCTAATGGAAAGTGTTTTTTATTATCCTGACATTCACCACCTTTGTGAGCTCAACATAAAAACAGTTACACCATGACCAAAGCAGACATCGTCAACGAAATCGCAAACACATTCAAAATTCCATCCAGATGAACAAAGCCATCCTTTTTATCGTCATACTACTTACTATAAGTTCCGTCACTTCAGCACAAGTAAAAGTTTACAAAGGAACGTCCAGTTATAGTTCAGATGTAATATGTAGGGTGGATGATGGAAAGGTGTATAAGAAAAACTCGTCCTATTCCACGGATGTTCTTTGTCGTGTTAATGGAAACAGGGTTTGCAAAGGAAATTCCAGCTATTCCGGTGATGTCATTTATACCATCAAAGATGGGAAGGTTTACAAAGGCACATCGAATTATAGTTCTGACATTGAATTTACTATCCGGGATGGGAAGGTTTTTAAAGAAAATTCATCCTATTCCAGTGATGTTTTAGCAACCATAACCGATGGAAAAGTCTATAGTGGTACCTCATCCTACAGTTCTGATGTCGAATTTACCATTGATGGAAATCTTACCATTGAAGAATTTGTCGCGGTCTGGTACTCGGTGAAGTACTGTTATTGAAATGCAAATAAGAAATGGGAATTTTGCACTTCCCCTGAATCAAAAACCAAAGATCATTCTATGCTAATTTTCTTCTCGCTCTCGAGGTAAATGTATTTTCCGGAAACACCCTCCAGTTCCGGGTTTAAAGCAGCATACAAAGCGCTTCTCTCTCCTACGGCTGCATCCGGCACTCCATCCCGGTTCCTGTTTCCCATTTTACTGAACAATTCAGTATGCACAAATCCCGGATGGACGGTATTTACGGTCAGTTTTCCGCCTTTTTCATCTCCCTTGCATTTGCAATGACCGTGTGGCAGGATCTGAGCAGCTGCAAAGCGACTTCCTTTCCGATGCCGGAAGTGGCACCGGTAAGAACGATGGTCTTCATTCCCGGATTATTTTTCAAGATAGGCCCAGGCAAAATTCGGATTTCCTCCCATCCTAACCATTTTCACCCACAACAATGTCATGTGCTCCAGGTGCAACGATTGGCTTAAATCCACGAGAACGCAATCCCGGCAAGGTATAGCATTGGCCCGAAAATCAGCGACAGTATTGTCCCTTTGCGGAACAATCGCACATCGGTTGTTTCTTCGAGGAGGCCGGGATTTCTCAACACATACCATCTCATAAGGGTGAAACTTACAGCCATCAGGGCCATTATCGCTCCGTACAGCACCACCAAAGTTGCATTCCCTGGATAGTCTCCCAAAACGGCTGTCGGGAAAGGAGATGATAGTCGATCATTGGCTTGGAAAGTGTTTCAGTAATATGCCATGTAAATATAGTAAAATTCCCTTTTGACAGATAACACCGGATACCTGCTTTAGGACCTGCCTTTGGCCGGTGCACCGTGAAAGTGCACATAATGTTTGCTTTCATTGATAGTGTTCTTAGAAACAAAACCTTGCGTTGAATTGGCGTTCCCTGCCGGTTGCTCCCAAAGCCAAAATTTTCATTTGGATCGATTTATCGGTTTGCACTTCATATACGCTTTTGTTTCAGTAACAATCTCCCAGCAACCAGAACTTTTGACTTTGTCTTTTGACAATGCTCTCGGCTGGTGTCCGTCTTCAAGGATTAAAACTCCGTCAGACTTTGTAATCCTGCAAAGTTCCTTCAGGAACCCGTTTGTATTCTTTACCATGTGAAACATGTCCAGGGCATAAACGACATCAGCCGCATGCAATGGAATGCTGACCGTTTTTCCATCAGTCAGGACCGGATGAATGTTCCTGAGGCTGAACCTGTTTGCAATACGGGCGGCCGCCTCAATTGCAAGTTGATGAATATCAATAGCATACACTGTTCCCTTGTCGCCAACCAGTTCTGAGGCTTGTTTGAGATATCTGCCGGTGCCGCAACCCCAGTCGACAACAGTTTGTCCTTTCAGGATGCCGAAAGCATCGAGTCTCCGGCCTGGCGATTTCACTAAATCTGTAACATTGAACATGAAAGCCATAATTTTAAACGCCCAGTTCGGCATATGGTCCATTTTGTTACCACATATTACTTTTTTCATTTTCTGCTGAAAGTTAGGTTATCAAAGTTAAGCATTAATGTAAACTGTTCAGGATAAAAGAAAAGCCACCCTTTTGGAGCGGCTTAATTTGTAAGTCGAGTCGTGTTTTGAGTTTAGATCCCGTCTGAAAAATCAGCAACAGAGGGCGTAACAGGAGTAAAAACACCGGCGTTCGTAGTTTCATCATCGGTAACAAAATCTGCTTCGGATGGAGTGACTGGTGCCAGTGTGAAATTATCAATGTTCGTCATTACTGGCGAAAAGAACATTCATTGAGAAGGTTTGGATTACTGCTAAGATTGATGTTGTCGATTTCATTGTTTCGGGTTGTTTATCGTTTGGTGAGGCAAAGATATAACGGGGAGCCAGTCCCGGACAGGGAAGTTCGTCTGAACCGGGCTGAAACCCGATGAACCGGGGATTGAACCCGGTGAAACTCTTCCAGCATGGCACAGGGGGATGCACCTCCACAACCAGGCTGAAACCCTTCCTTCTTGCTGACCATGTAGATTTGAGCAGCAACTTCTTTCAACGACGTGAGATTTTTCGATTCGGGGACTCCCCCTTCTGCCGGGTTGGCCCTGGGGTCAACCGCAAAAATATTCATGTTCTCATCGCCGTCTTTATCTTTCACAATGGTTTTAATCTCATTAGATCAACGCTCAGGCCGGAGCTCTGTTCATTCTCCATCTGGGTGGTGAATTCAGTAGCCCCAAAACTCTCCGATCCCAGTTCCAGTTTGGTACAAGTACAAGGAATTGACAGGTTGAATCCCACTTATGCCAGTTCATGGTGACCGGAGGAGGACCATCCATGATGCCTACCAGCGTTCACAGTGAGCTGATGCCCGGATACTTCACGTCGTTGTCGAGGTTGGGACTGTATTCATACGCAGGGCTCACACACCAGAAATCCGATTAAAAATGGCCGCATTGAAATGCCTGTCATGATCGGGATAAAGCAGCCACATGTATTGCTGGTAACCGTCGGTACCGCTCAACACCGACTATTAATCTTTAGGCAACAGCATATAAATGGCATAGAGGTGATAATAATCACTTACTTTATAAGCTCCGGTCGAAGAGGGAAGAGCGTTCTCTCCCTTGCCGTCCAGTTGAGGTTGATATTTTATTTGAAACACTTACCGAAGCGATGGGTAAAAACCCGGCTGCCGGAGTTCTACATTTTGGTTTTCACACTTTCCTGATCTCCTCTTTTCTGGCGGCTTGTCGTTTTATAGGCCAACAAACCCACAATCAATACACCCAGAGCAACGGAAAGCGCCCAGTCGTACCAATGAAAGAAATCGAGGGCTGTAAGGAACGCGACGGTCCCGAGTGGCAGCAACAACAAGGAATTTGTGATTAATCCAGGATTATAGGCAGGCTTTTTGGGTTGAAAAATAATTGTATGCATTAAATTATTAATCGTTAATTCAAATATCATCATGGAAAATCCAACCCAGGGGGCAATATTGGCAAGAAGAGCGCCGATGATTACTGCCGGCCATGCAATAACTATGTTTACCTGAAATACATAACCTTCATCAAGCGGGTAATTGGGATTGGTTTGGGAACCAAAAGGAGTTTTTAAATTGAAAAACTCCTTAAAACTTACCGGCGATAAAACATATTCTTCACATTCATGAAACATTAAAAATGGCAGATGAAGCCATAAAAGAAATTGATAAAAAGTCATTGACTCTTTGTAATAGATCAGTACGACCAATAAAACCGGAGCCAAAAACAAATTTGCGCTTTGCCAGAACCGATTGATTTTTTGCATGTTCATAAAACCTCCTTTTAATTTGAATGAATAATGATGAATGATCAGTATGTCAGCTTCTGAAAGAACGACATATCCTTCCGGGGCGAGACCACGGATGTAATCTGCCGCAAATTGTTCCATACGGTAGTAAGGAGCCGGTCGGTTTTGCGGCCTGTCCGAAAAAGGTCAGCATTGAAAAAAGGAAAATGGCTGTGATTGAAAAGTGAACAACGACAAATGAAATTGAATGGTGAAAAACAAATAATTTTCGTGCAGGTGTGAGTTATTATATCAAATTGAATCAGACTTAAGTTTCCTTGTTGTTCTCAGAAGGCATCTTTGAGACAGCGCACGGAAAATCCCTGGCTCCTGCGGGTTTTCAATCGATAGACCCCTGTATCGGCACGATTGAGGGACCGGAACCATGAGATGGTATCGGATTGGGTACCGGTCCAGAAAAGACCGTAGTCACCCATCATGGTAAAGCCTCCGTGGGTGTTCCTGTAACCGCCCGGTAACGCTGTGAATCCGCTGGCGTTGCTCCCGCTTCCTTCGTTGTTCCAACCTATAGAGGATTTTAGCTTTACTCCGACTCCTCCCGAATTCCTCAGATAAACAGAATCGGCGTCGTGCCAGTTCATCCCGAGGTTGTTTTCCAGAACTTTCCATTCTTCATCATACGGAATATGCCAGCCTGAAGGACACACGCCCCGGTACCTGTCTTTGGCCCCATCCGCATTTGCAGGTTCACGGATTGCGGCAACCCAGTTGTAGAGCACGCCAAATAAACTATAATTCTGCGTTGCTTTGGCCGCCGCCACGATGGTGTCTTCGTAACCATAAACATAATAATGCCTGAGAGAATCCGAGCCCGTATCCGAAGCACTGACTTTCGGCAACCAGGCCAGGTTTTCGGCCATCCAGGTCTGATCCCCGATGATTACGATCGCATAATTTTTGCCATCCCGGTCCTGGCACAGTCTGAAGTCAACCGGATAATTCTTTGAAGCAGCAGGGGAATCGGTGACAATGGTGGTGTATATTCCGCTTTTGCACCGATACAGGATGATATCGCCAGTATGATATCCAAGTGTGTAGATGGTTGTTTCCTTTAAAGGCGGGGAAAAATCAATCCCCTGCTGTGTTCCTGCATAACGGATCGTGTTGCCGGTCCCTTCAGACTCTGTACAGATTATTTTAAAGCCTTCGGTCCCTTCG
>CAISJJ010000013.1 GCA_903885595.1 uncultured Bacteroidales bacterium | reverse complement strand
CAGTGAAGTTAACATATGGGACAGTGACCTTCTTCCATGCGCGCCGTAGGTGCGATATATTGGTAGTACGACGAGGTTTGGGAGCATTTCGCGCCGTAGGTGCGAAATTATTTTCCGGAGATTCAAATCCAAAATGTGTTGCGCACCTACGGCGCGCTGAGATCGGGGTGGGGGTAAGCGGGCTACCAGGATTTGGCTCCTACGGAGCCGGAATGGATTAATGAAAACAATTACCTCAAACAGGAAGGATCTTGTTATCCGGAATTTTTCTGGTATGATCGCGCTCATTCAAATTGAAATATTGACAAATGATTCAGGCACAGAATCCAGTTCCTGCAAATCGTGAATAACAATTTCGGAGATTCAATGAGTTAGAGGTGTAAAAAACATTAGCAGATGAAACGAAACTTATTTTTTCTGGGAATAGCCATTATTATTGTCATTTTTACTCTTTTAAAAATGTTGGTTTTTTCCGACAACCAGGAGCAAAAAACTGCAGCTGTTGCAAACCCGGCAATCCTTGTTGAATGTTACATAGCGAAGGATACCTCTGTAAATTATCAATTAGAGACTGTTGGTACAATCAGGGCAAATGAACAGGTTGAAATCGTCGGGGAGATCAATAAGAAAATTACAGCCATTTATCTCAAAGAGGGAGCCTCTGTTGTAAAAGACCAGTTGTTGTTTAAACTGGATGATGCTGATGTCAATGCAAGAATCAACAAACTGGTTGTTGAGGAAAAACTGTCAGCAGCGAATGAATCGAGGGAGAAAGTTTTACTTGATAAGGGAGGAATAAGCCAGGAACGCTTTGATGTGGTATCAAACCTGCGTCAAACCCTTCAGGCAGAAATCGAAGTTCTCAAGGTCGACCTTGCAAAAACCGAGATCCGCGCACCATTTGCAGGTAGGATCGGCTTGAGGAATGTAAGCGAAGGCACTTTGGTAAATCCAGAACTTGTTTTAGCAAATTTAGTAGATGTAAGCAGGATGAAAATAGATTTTTCTATCCCTGAGCGGTATGCACAGGATCTGCATGTTGGTTCAAAGATTTCTTTCCATACTGATTACCTGGAGAATGAGGTTTCAGCTGTGGTCGAGGCCATTGAACCAGCTGTCGATATAAAAACACGAACGCTTTTAGTTAGGGCTGTCGCAGCGAATGGCGATGGTAAGCTGGTAGCAGGAACATCAGCAAGGGTCGCGATGACCTTAATGGAATTTGACAAAAGCCTTTTTATACCTACCTCGGCATTAATCCCGTCAAGCAGGGGGTATGGAGTTTTTGTAAACCGCAGTGGATCCGCCCAGCCTTTGATGGTTAAAACCGGGGTCAGAAACCGGGATTATATTCAGATTCTTGATGGGCTGAGTCCCGGGGATACGATCGTAATGACAAATTTACTCCGTATTAAGAAGGAGTCACCGTTGAAGATCATTAAAATCAGCTAAGATGAGTCTCTCCTCCCTGAGCATAAAAAAACCGGTTCTTGCATTGGTATTCACCATCCTGATCCTCATTTTTGGCGCTGTTGGATTTATTTATCTTGGCATCAGGGAATATCCTGAAATGGACCCGCCTGTTGTAACTGTTACGACAACCTATTCCGGTGCAAATCCAGAAATCATCCAGGCCCAGATCACTGAACCGCTTGAAGATGCTATCAATGGGATCGAAGGAATACGCGTGCTGTCGTCGGTTTCAACGGATCAGTCGAGCCTGATCAACGTGGAATTCAACCTGGGAAAGGAGATGGAGTCTGCAGCAAATGATGTTCGTGACCGTGTTTCGAAAACCATAAAATTATTACCCAAGGATGTGGATCCTCCCATTGTGGAAAAGCTGAGCGCCAATGCAAACGCAATTATATTCGTAATCGTGCGAAGTTATAAACGTAACATCATGGAGGTGGACGACCTCGTGGAAAATACGATGAAAGAACGTCTTCAGACCATTCCGGGGGTTGGAGACATTAAACTTTATGGGCAAAAGAAGTATTCGATGAGACTGTGGCTTGATCCTTATAAAATGGCTGCAAACGGGATCTCATCAGTGGATATTGAACGGGCCATAAGTCGTGAGAACATCGAGCTTCCTTCGGGAAGGGTTGAAGGAGACCTGACTGAACTCACAATACGCACCCTGGGCTTGCTGCAAACGCCCGGGCAGTTCAACGACGTGATCATCAAACAGGAGCATGGAAATATTGTCAGGATTTCCGACATCGGTACCGCTGAACTCTACCCTCAGAATGACCGGTCTACTGTACTCATGGACCTGCTTCCGGTTATTACCATCGGGGTTGTGCCCCAAACCGGCGCTAATAATGTTTCCATTGCCAATGAGTTTTACAAGCGCATGGAGGGCCTGAGGAAAGAGATTCCATCCGATTACGAAGTCCGCATTGGCTATGATTTCACCAAATTTGAACGTGAGGCGGTCAAAGAAGTACAACAAACAATCATTCTGTCGCTCATTCTCGTGGTGCTGATCATATTCATTTTCCTGCGCGATTGGCGTTCCACCATCATCCCGGTAGTTGCTATTCCCGTTTCCATCATCGGGGCATTCATTATCATGGCATTCATGGGCCTCTCAATCAATGTGCTCACCCTGCTGGCCATTGTGCTTTCTATTGGACTTGTGTGCGACGATGCAATTGTCGTTCTTGAGAATATTTATACCAAAATAGACACCGGCATGAGGCCAATCGAGGCATCATTGAAAGGAATGCAGGAGATCTTTTTTGCAGTTGTCTCAACTACCATTACCCTTGCCGCAGTATTCCTTCCGATAATGTTCCTTCAGGGATTGATCGGCCGACTTTTCAAGGAGTTTGCCATCGTGGTGGCAGCTTCAGTATTGATTTCCGCCTTTGTAGCGCTCACTTTGTCCCCGATGATGTGTTCCCGTATATTGAAATCGCAGCATCATTTGAATTCAAACTGGCTCATCAACAAAACTGAACCATTTTTTCTTGCATTGAATCGAGGATATCGTTATTCACTTAAAGAATTTATGAATCACCGGTGGCTTATATTTCCGATTTTCCTGGGATTAATGATTGTTATCGTGTTTACATTCAGATCGTTGCACTCTGAACTGGCCCCATTTGAAGACCGCAACAATATCCGGATCCCGACACTCGCGCCCGAGGGCTCTACTTATGAGTTCATGTCTGAATACATGGCACAGCTTGATCAGTATATTGCCGACTCGGTTCCGGAAGCGGATGTCTCGTTCTCTTTGATTGCGCCAAGCCTGGGAACAGTGGATAATCCGAATAAGGCGCAACATATTGTATACCTGGTTGATCCTGACAAACGTAAAAGAAGCCAGCGTCAGATATTCAGAAAAATGACGAAGGATTTTCAGAACATTACTGGTATCCGAATCTTCCCATTCGAACCTCCTACGATCGGCGACCGCTTCGCGGGTCAGCCAATCCAGTATGTTTTACAGGCTCCAAATCTGAAAAGCCTCAATGAAGTTTTACCAAAATTCCTCGAGGAAGCCCGAAATATCCAGGTACTGCAGTTTGTCGATGCCAATTTTAAGGTGAATAAACCGGAATTAAGGATTACCATTGATCGTGAAAAAGCAGCGCAGCTGGGGGTTTCAACACAGGAAATCGCCCGCACATTGCAGCTGACCATGAGCGGCCAGAGGTACGGCTATTTTATCATGGATGGCAAGCAATATGAGATTATCGGACAGGTGATGAGATGTGACCGTGACCGCCCTGATGCCCTTAAGGCACTTTATGTGAGGAATAATAAGGGGGACATGATCCTGCTCGACAACCTGATCCACATGGAGGAGTCCATCAACCCGGCAGCAATCTTTTCATTTAACCGTTACATTTCCGCTACCATCTCTGCAGGACTTACACAAGGTGCAACATTAGGTGATGGAATCAAAGCGCTGGATGAAGTTTCAAAGAGGGTCTTACCGCCCACATTCAACACGGCACTGGCAGGGCAGTCGCGCGATTACCGGGAAAGTTCGTCGAGTTTAATCTTCATTTTCCTGCTGGCCATCGTATTGATATTCCTCATCCTTGCCGCGCAGTTTGAAAGTTTTATTGATCCGCTGATCATCCTTTTAACCGTTCCTCTGGCGCTTGCCGGCGCCCTTTTCACCCTTTGGTATTTTAATCAGACCCTGAATATTTTCAGTGAAATCGGTATTATCATGCTGATAGGTCTGGTGACCAAGAATGGAATCCTGATAGTTGAATTTGCAAATCAGCGAAAAGCATCAGGTCTAAATAAAATCGAAGCGGTTCAGCGTGCTGCCATTTCAAGACTTAGGCCGATCCTGATGACTTCATCGGCCATGATCCTGGGAATTCTGCCTATCGCCCTTAAACTGGGCGCTTCAGCTGAAAGCAGGCAGTCGCTGGGCATTGCGGTGGTAGGAGGACTCTTTTTTTCTACTTTTCTCACACTTTATATCATTCCCGTGATTTACTCATATTTATCGGCAAACCCGCGCACCAATATAATTGATTATACAGAACTTACAGTTGAGAAAAAATCCATTATGACTGACGATATAAGTTAATGAAAAAAGTTGCATTTACCGGATTGCTGTTTTTACTTTTTACCGGATTGGCTGAGAGCCAGGAAATTTTGGTGTTGGACCAGGCTGTAGCGATAGGGTTGGCGAATAATTACGGTATTATAATGGCGCAAAATTCGAATCAGGTTGCACATAATAATGCTTCGCCGGGCAATGCGGGCATGTTGCCCGAAATCGGTGTGAATGCAGGATATGTCAATGGTCTCAGCAATGCAAATGTAAATGTTGTTTCAGGAGCTGAACTGAATAATACAAGAGCGCACAGTGATTTAATTACTGCTGGAATAGGTCTTTCATGGACCCTTTTCGATGGATTGAACATGTTCATCACCTATGATAAATTAAAAAAGCTGGAGGAGATGAGTGAACTGAGTGCAAAGATCACCATCGAAAATACGATAGCCAGGATTATCGGCAGTTATTATGAAATCATCAGGCAAGAACGGGTGACCCGGATTTTCACCGAGCAGGTCCTCATCTCCCGGTTTCGGCTTGAACTTGCAACCATGCGCTTTGAAACGGGCACCGGGTCGGAAATGGAATATCTGAAAGCCAGGGTTGAGTTAAACGCAGATGTGGCTGATTTATCAAACCAGCAAACCTTGTTTGAAAATTCCAAAACTACCCTGAACGATTTGTTATCAAGGGATGTCAATACCCCTTTTGTAGTGCAGGACACAATCCTTGTTTCCACATTGTTGCAATACGATTCACTGCGATCATCCATGAAAACAGCAAACCGGAATCTCCTTCTGGCAATCAGGAACAAGCAGGTTGGGCAGCTGGAATTAAAGACTGCACGGGCTAACCAGTGGCCAACACTTGGTTTTTATACTAATTTCAACTATTACAGATCAGAAACGGAGGCTAATTTTGTGCAATATAACCAGAACTTTGGACCTTCATTTGGTTTATCGTTAAATATGAAACTTTTTGATGGACTTAATTTAAACAGAGCGTTTAAAAATGCCGCTATCGCATTGCAAACTAACGACCTTGAAATCAAACAGATAGAAAACCGGCTCGAAGCCTATCTTGCCCGGATATATAATGATTACCAGAACCAGCTCCAAATGATTGGATTTGAGCATGAAAACCTGCTGCTTGCGATAAAAAGCATGGATATTGCAAAAGAGGGATATGCGGTCGGATCTATTTCCTCTTTACAGCTACGCGAAGTACAACAAGATCTGCTGACTGCCGGAACTCGCCTGGTCACGGCCGAATTCAAAGCAAAACTTACTGAAACAGAGTTGCTGCTTTTAAGTGGCAAACTCATTCGATAAATGGTAACTTTGCATGAACCCTGTCAGGGGGTGCCACCCTGACAGGGTGATTCAAACCGATATTGTAATAAAGCCGATAAAAATGAAGAAATTATTTACGTTTGCATTTTGTGCTCTGTTGACATTTGTATTTATTTTTACTTCATGTTCGAAGAAGTCAGATCCGGTACCACTCCCAACATTAAAAATTGGCCTGGTCAGCGATCTGGGCGGGTTTTCTGACGCCGGGTTCAATCAGGCTCTTTTATATGGATTTCAGGCGGCATCCAGGGATTTTCCGATCAGCAGCGAAGCAAAGGAAAGTAAATTACAGGAGGACATTGCCTCGAATATCGGCTATTTCGTTACCAAGGGATTCGATTTGATCATCACCGCCGGTTTTAATGCCGCAGAAGCGACCATCAGCGCCGCGAATGCCAATCCGGGAATCGATTTTGTTATCATTGACTATAGCATGGCCAACCCGCCTGTGAATTTGCTCTGCGCGGTGTTTGACGTGGATCAGGCCTCTTTCCAGTGTGGTTTTCTGGCTGCCTGGTGGGCGCTGAAACAAACTCCGGCAGATCCTGTGACGGGTTTTGTTGCCGGTCCGGAGATTCCCGAAATCCGCCAGTTTGCAGTCAGTTATTCTCAGGGAGTAACTTACTTTAACACCAAATATCACAGGAATGTGCAAACGATAGGTCATTATGCTACTTCCTTTTCCGATTCCCTGCAGGGAACTGAATTGGCCGATAGTTTGATTGGCCGGAACGCATCAGTGATTTTTGCCTTTGCAGGCTCTACGGGAAATGGCGCACTTTATAAGGCAAAAGAAGCCGGAAAATGGGCTATTGGAGTTGATGTTGACCAATTTTTCACTATTCCCCCGGTAGCACCCATATTATTGACCTCGTGCATGAAAGCGCTGGATGTCATTATTTATAATATTATTTATAGTTATTACAACTATTATTATCCGGGCGGTACTGTAATTCACGGTAATTTGAATAACGGAGGAGTGGGCATTGCCCCGTTTCATTATTTTGATGGGATGGTCCCTGACAGTATAAAAAGAGCCCTTACCGATATCTCAGCAGGGATAAAGAACGGAACCATCGATACGGGATGGCCAGAATAATAATACACTTTTAGATGGAGAATTTCCTTCAACCGCATTATAAATCAAATGGATAGGATTATTTGAGAACCCGGATTGAAAAGAATTAGAACAATTTCCTGAATTTCAGCCGCTCGAAAAATTCTATTGTTTTCCTGAGGGAATCGTGAAGAAGTGTCAGGTATAGAACGAATGTCATGAGCCATATGATGAAGAAGTTGAACCAAAAAGTGTCGATTTTCCATGAACCGATTATCTTTACAGGGGCATAAAAATGAGCTCTTCCATCATGTGAAGTCGGATCCATGAAAATCGGGTCTTTCTTCTGTATCAGTTTTCCCTTTCCTTCAATAATTTTATTTTCAGCGCCTTTATTTAATATCAGGTCAGCGAGATTCTCATTATAATAGTCCTGTTTAAACCGGTAAACCTCATCCTCACCTAACCGGGCCTTGAGTTTTTCGTAGGCAGCATCTCGTCTGGCGGTCACAGCACTCAGTTTTGACGAATAAAATCTGCTTAATGAATCGAGATATAACTTTGAACGCTGGACAATTGAATCATTTAATAGGTTTTCATCCAAACAGTTCAAATAGGGGAGTGAGGCAAAGCCAGCTCCTTCTTGTAAAGCAGAGATCTCAGTTTTCAGGATGTCAAGGTAATTTGAAGTTACTTTGGGCTCGATCCGTTTAAAAAGATTACGCTGGCATTCATCGAACTCCGATTTAAGGGTCGGAATCACATAGGCAGTAATATAGGAGTAGTGTGATATTTCCTTGTCATAAGGATAAAATACCTTTTCATATTTGTTGTTTTTGAACTGTTCCACAGCAAGGGCCTCAAAGGTCCATCGTGAAGTCATGAGGTTGCCCACCATCGGTACATGTTCGCGCGAGGCAATGGCAGGATTGAGGTAGTCGAAAGGCACAACTGTACCACTAAGCAACAATTGCGGGACAATAATAAAGGGTATCAGGATGTAGATGGCAACAACTGAATTCAATCCGGCTGAAATATTCAAACCCACCATGTTTGCAAAACATGAGGTGGCGAACAGGATCAGCCAATATGAAAGGGTCATTCCGTGGATCCCTAGTATCAGGTTGCCGGCAACCACGTACAATAATGACTGAATGGCTGACAAGGAAAACAAAAGAATGATTTTTGAATTCAGGTAACTGAACCGGCTTAAATGGAGAAACGCCTCTCTTTTTAAGATCCGGCGGTCTTTGATGATTTCTTCGGCGCTCACCATCATTCCAAGGAAAAGTGATACGACTACACTCATAAACAGGTAAGGTACCAGGTTGCGGTTATCACCAAATATGTATTGGTCTCCAAAGCTGTATCTGGTAAGATATGCAAGCAAAGCGGCAAGAAACGGGGCTTCGAGCAGGTTGATGAGCATGTATTGCCGGTTTGTGATTTTAGTCAGCAGATTCCTGATACTGAAAATCCTGAATTGTTTGAAAATTCCCGGAACTTTAAAATAACTTTTCGGTACATCCTGTTGCTCTTCACTAACTGGCAGTAACGGTTGCAGGTGCTGCCTGAAGGAATCATACCACTCCGATGGAGTGGTTTTCCGGTTTCCGGTAAACCGGCCATATTCATTGATGATTTTTGTCTCGGTAATCTGTAGTAACTGTTCCGGGTTAACATATCCGCAACTCTGGCATTCACTCTCATCGGGATTCACATGACTTCCGGCCCGTTTAAAATAAGTCAGTGCATCGATCGGATTACCATAATAGATTGGGTAACCCCCTTTATCCATAATCAGCAATTTGTCAAAGAGCTTAAAAATATCAGAAGAAGGCTGATGAATGTTTACAATAACCAACCGGCCTTTGAGGGTCTGTTCTTTAAGTAACAGCATTACCATTTCAGAGTCCATGGAGGAGAGTCCGCTGGTAGGCTCATCAGCAAACAGCACCGATGGTTCACGAATAAGCTCCAGCGCGATGTTCAATCGTTTTCGCTGGCCACCGCTGATGAATTTATTGATCGGATCACCAACTTTCAGGTTACGTGTGCCGATAAGGTCGATATCCATCAATACCCGCATTACCGAGCGGATAATCTTTTTTTCAGAGAAATCGCGGAAACAAAGTTTCGCATTATAATAGAGATTTTGAAATACGGTGAGCTCTTCGATCAGCAAATCATCCTGTGGCACAAACCCGATCATTCCCTGAAGTTTTTCCTTGTCCTTATCGAGGTCGTATCCGTTGATCAGAATCTGGCCGCTGTTTAATTTCAGATTTCCATTCAGGACATTGAGCAAGGTTGATTTACCTACACCGCTGCCCCCCATAACGCCGATCAGCTCACCCGATGAGGCAGTAAAACTGAACGGATGAATCCCGTTTGTGCTGTGTTTAAACCTGTATTCAGCCTCTTTTACGGTAAATTCGATGCTCACTTTTTCCGATTCCTGGAGGAATCTTGAAGCAACATCCGAATAATAAACCGGTGCGATTTTCAGGTTCTTTAGTATTGTACCATTTGAAAATACAAATGATCTGTAAGGTTGCACGATATGGCCGTTAAGGAAAAGTTCATCAGTGCCAACATACCGGCAAATCATGGTTCGTATTGAAGGAACAAAAAGAATGAAAAGTTTCCCATCGAGATGTTCCCGGTGCAAACACTTTTTACCTGCAGGAACTTCTGTTTTCTCAGCACTGATAATCAAAAGATGATCAGGATGCACTTTTGTTCCCAATGGATCGGTGATAAAGGCAACCGCATCATTGAATTCCTGGTCTGGAGAATTAAACGATGATTTAAAAATGTTCAGGAACCCGATAAACCTTTCATCTTCAGGATTTAGTTTTCCATCATCCTCACGGGATAATTCATCTAGAAATTCCAGGAATTTGACAAAAACTATCTGCCGGTCCTGGGCTGCCAGCTGCTTTTTAATTTTCTGACAGATCGTTTTTATTTTTTCAAGTACATCAGTCCCCTTGATTTCTGTTTCGTCGGGTTGATGAAATGACAGCAATACATCAAAAAGTTTCAGATATTCGTCAAGTTCCTGAGTGTTCAGATGTTGACTCAGATATGACTCGAGAATTTTTCTGGAGTTTTCAGAGGAATGCTTTTTTGTGGAGGCTGCAATGATGGCAAATAGTTGCACCAGCGCCATTAGGATCGGTTCAGACATAGATGAAGGTTTTTGTCCAACTCAAATGTACGAATTTTGTGCAATAAAAAAACCGCCCTTAAACAAAGGCGGCTGGTATATTTGCAATACCACGCTGACAGGGGCAGTGACCCTGTCAGCGTGGATCAGAGCATAATGATAAAAATCTAATTCACGAAGATCAGCCTGACACTTTCAGCCAGTTCGCTGATTTCAGCAGTTTTTTGGATTGGAAGTTTTTTTCCTGATTCGATACCGTAATTCGCCCAGATTGGTTTTAATCTTGCGATTGCGTCGGCAACAGGTTTCATGTTCTGATCAGAATTATAGGCTTCGAGGATCGTCAGTAGTTTCACATAGTTATCTTTCTGTAAAGCAATAACAGCCATGATTTTAGTATTATCCTTTGCAACCTCACCGAGTGTTGCTGCCAGGTACATTCCCTCGGCAAATCCACCGGCGGCAATCAGTACAGCAATCTGATTCCGGTTGTTTTTAGAGAGAAAATCGTTGGTTTGACTAAACACCCTGTTGATCTGGCCAACCAGGGAATCTTTGTTGTTGTTGTATTTTTTTATCTTTTCAAGCAATGATTGATCATAAACACCGGCGATTCCCAATTCATCAGCCAGTTTATTGGTACAGGCCAGGAATTTATTTGTTTCATCGGTGCGGTTGTAGGTTGCGGAGTAACTCAGGTCGGCGCTGTAAATACCAAGGTTCAGCGCTTTACTCATCTCCGTAACATATTTACCTGCATTGGCCGGGGGGTTCGTGATATCGAAAATGAAGCCGGCTTTTGCTTTTTCAAGCATGGACGTAACTTCAAATGGTGTTGGAAATGAATAGAGAAGGCTTTGAGATTCAGGGCTTAACGTCACTTCCTTGTTAATGGTGTCGGCAGCAGCAGCATTGGCTTGCTCATCCTGAGTGGCGGGATTATTGCAACCTGAGAGGGCGATGACAAGGAAGAGAGCAACCATTGCAACGCCGGATGTGATTTTTGTGTATGCTTTCATAAAGTCGTTTGAAGATTCGTTCGTAAATTTGATAGAAATATTTTTTCCGATTTCTCTTAATGAACTATGCGAAATTAAAGATTTTTTTTAAAAAAATGACTTTTTTTTGAAATAATCATTTCTGTGGCGAAAAACGCTGTCTGACGATTGTGATCAGCAGTTTATGGTGCAGAAACAAGGCTGATGATCAGTTGTGCTTAATGGCGGATAAGTACTTTCAGTGTGCTGGGTTTTGCCGCAAACTCAAACCCTTTCATGATATCATTAAAGTCGAATATTTTTGTGATGATAGGTTGCGGATCAACCAGTCCCTGGCTGAGGAGACTTAATGCGGGTTCAAACAGACCACATCGTGACCCGATGATCTCAAACTCATTAATAACTATCTGATTCAGGTCGATCTTTGCAGAATTAGATACAGTTGTTTTCAAAACCAGTTTTCCTCTTGGATAGAGGTGAGAAAGTGCAAGATTAATCCCTTCCGGATTTCCGGTACAGTCAACACATACCTCAGCTTTATCGAGGTCGGTAAGCGTCGAAACCATTACTGCGTTAATACCCATCGATCTGGCTTTTTTAACCTTCGCTTCAGAAATATCAAACGTGATGGTATCACACCCGTTCAGGCGAAAAACCTGGGAAATCAGAAGCCCAAGTTTCCCTGCTCCAAAAATGAAAACATTCTGAGATGGCCTGATCTGCAGTTGTTCGAATATTTCGATTGCAGCCGCCAGCGGTTCAGTAAATACAGCCGATTCCAAAGATAGTGT
Organism: uncultured Bacteroidales bacterium; assembly: GCA_903885595.1. GTDB lineage: Bacteria > Bacteroidota > Bacteroidia > Bacteroidales > FEN-979 > CAIVAT01. Next base: position 49,001 of record CAISJJ010000013.1, on the reverse strand, counting down.
TTCGGGCAGTTCATGCAAATTTCTTTGTGGTAGTACCATGAATTCTGCGAATACGCCATCATGGTTCTGAATTCCAAGGACTGTCCGGTAAGGGCAATGTGTTTGTCGTCTGGTGTTGCATAAATAACATTCGCCGCATGAGCAGTTAATCTCCCCTACAACTTTTTTTCCAGACAGGGTGCTGGATGTACTTACCACTTCGCCAACAAATTCATGACCAAGGATCCCTTTAAAGCCCATATATCCCTTGACAATCTCAAGGTCTGTATTGCATATGGAGGAATAAAGAACTTTGATAAGGACTTCATCATTGACAGGCCTGGGTTTTGGAACTTCTGTAAGTTTCAAAGTTCCGTCAAATACTAATGCTTTCATAAGTTAGTGTTTTTGACCACCCTGTCAGGGTCAAAGACCCTGACAGGGTGGTCTGATTGTTACGTCAGGATTGCTTTTCAGGAATGGTGATAATAAACTCTGTAAATTCACCTTCCTTTGATTTGACCTCTAATTTGCCCTTATGGATTTGGGTGACAATGTCGAAACTCATTGAAAGCCCTAATCCTGTTCCCTGCCCGGTGGGCTTTGTTGTGAAAAACGGATTGAATATTTTTTCACGCACATGATCTGGTATTCCTGTCCCGTTATCCCGGATGCTTATCTGAATTTTTGTGTTGATTTTTTTTGTAGTGACCACCACTTCAGGAGAAAACCCCGGTATTTGTTTTTTTATTTTTTCATCGAGGGCATAACAGGAATTATTTACGATGTTAAGGATTACGCGACTTAGATCCTGAGGAATGATGCTTGCTTTTCCAACTTCCGGATCCAGGTTGGTCTTGACACCCGTATTGAAATTCTTGTCTTTTGCCCGCATGCCGTGATAAGCCAGGTTGACATATTCCTGAACCAGGTTGTTAATCTCAACCTGTTCATATTCGCCGGTTCTGCCTCTTGAATGCTGGAGCATACCTTTTACAATAGTTTCAGCACGTTTTCCATGTTCATTGATTTTTTTCACATTTCCCTTGATCATTCCGACGACCTCTTCAATATCGGCATATTTATCCTGGTTTATAATGCCCTGGATCTCTTTGAGAAAATCGGTGAGTTCATCAGCAAGATCAGCAGACAAGGATGAGAAATTATTGACAAAATTCAATGGATTCTGAATTTCGTGGGCAATTCCTGCAATCAGTGCACCCAGTGACGCCAGTTTTTCAGATTGAACGAGTTGATCCTGAGTGTCCTTCAGGTTTTGTAATGTGTGTTGTAAATCTTCAAGAATCCTGGTCCGAATGAAAGCTGAAATAATGTGCTCCTTTGAATTCCTTATGAAACTCAGGTCCTTGTTTTCAAAAGCATGTTCCCTGTTCATATTTTCAAGGATCAGAAACGCCTCGACCCTGTTTTCAACCCGGATAACCAAAACAAGCATTGTTTTCGGGAGGGTAAGCTCATTCAGGATGGTCATTGATTCCCAACCTGATAAATCGGTTTTCAGAAAAATATCCTCAAAAACCTCCTCTGCATTTTTCAGGTACCGGTTTTCGGCATCATTTAAACTCATTCTTGTTTCAGCAATTTGCCGGAGTTCCCACCCAAAACTTGCCTTAAACTTGAAAGTATTTATGTTCTTATCAAAAACAAGGGCAGTCGCTTTTTCCACCGATTTGATGACCCTCATCTTTTCAAGCAAAGACTGCAACAGATTTTCGAAATTTATTTCAGAATTGATTGCTTTGACTGTAGTATTTATTTTTTCAAGTTCGTCATTTTTATTCGCCAGTTCATCTGATTGTTTCTCAATTTCCTCTTTTTGCTGTACCACTTCTGCGGTGCGGTCGGCAATTCTTTGTTCGAGAATGCGTTTTTCTTTAAGCAGTTGCTGGTTCCGTATGATCACAATCAGGTAGATCAACCCTGCTAACAATACCACGTAAGCGAGATAGGCCCAAACCGTTGTATACCATGGAGAAAGTATCCTGAAATTGAAGGTTGCTTCTTTGGCAATTTTATTATAAATGTTCAGGGCTTTAACATGGAAAGTATAAATTCCCTTGGGTAGGTTTGTATACTCCTTATGTGTTTGTATGGTCCAATCCGACCAGGTCTCATCAAATCCCTCCAGCAGATACTGGTATTTATTTTCCCCTTTAGGTGCATAGAAGGGCGCTGAAAATTCAAACCGCAGCGAGTTATCCTCGTATCTGAATACTGTTAATTCAGAGAGAGGCAAATCATTTTCCCGGCTGGTGCTCCCGGCGGAGATGATTGAATCATTGTTTGTTGTGATTTGCCTGATCAGTGTAGGATATGGATCAGGTTTGAAAATCTGAACGGCTGGGTTGTACCTGATAAGGCCGTCAGGACCTCCAAACCAGCTTACTCCGCTCGATTCAGGATAGATAGCCCAAATTATGTCATCAGCAATCGGGAGAAACGGTGTTATCAAAGGTTCAAATGATCCACCTTTTTTCTCAAACAACATCAAGTGGCTTTCATCACCTGCATTAACCCAAAGGTCGCCATTCTGGTTCTCTGTAATAATTGAAAACCACTGATTTTCTAAAGATGTATCCGATTTTACCAGGGTTTTAAGGTTAAAGGAATGACTGGCATCATTAAAAAGGTAAACTCCTTTGCGCGTCGACACGCTCATGTTGCCATCGATAACATTAATGGTGCTTCCGACAGTTTCCGGCAATCCCGATGCTTCGGTAAAAAATTCAAGCGAATCTGACTTCGGAGAATACCTGAAAACCCCTTTTGTAAGTGTTGATCCCCAAATATAACCGTTGGCGTCCTGAAGCAGGTCATTTATCTCTTCACCGGGGCCTGCCAGTTTGCGGGATAACCACTGCCCATTCTTGTATTGCATGCAAAAAAAACCACCTGTTTCGCCAACATATAATAATGACGGATCAAAGAGTGAGGAGACCAGTGAAATGGCAAAACCTTCCCTTACCATTTTTGCATGCAGATTTGAGACCAGGAAAACACCCTGTGAAGTGGCTGCGAGTAAATTATTTCCAAATGGCATCACACACCAGCAGGCAGTGATGATTTCAGGGACAGACTGGAAGCTGAACGCACTTTCGTCATAATAAAAGAGACCCTGGTATGTTGAAACGAATAGTTTGCCGTTGTGACGGATGACATGATTCACCGATCCGTTTAATCCCGATTTTTCATCAAAAAAGGTTAGGGGGGCGGGTATTGCGATCATGGCAATTCCGTTGTTCAGCGCCGCCCAAAGGATGTTATTGTCATCAGCGAACAAAGCCTGGACATTTTCATTCCGCAGCGCTGCCTTTTTATCGATGAGCTGTTTCACCTGACCATCAGGATAAATGATAATGACCCCTTTGCGTGATGTGCCTATTGCAAATGAACCATCGCACAGGGCTAACCCACAGGTAATAAGGTTTTTCATGAAAAATTCATCCGAAAGTGTTTTGAAATCTCTCACACCTTTCATATCGAGCATATACAGCCCTTGTGTTCCGGTTGCAATAAGTGTCTGATTGTCAGAATAGGGTAGCATGGCCTTGATTTCAATAGCGCCCGAAACAAGATTCCCGTTTATTACTGGAATTAAGGTGCCATTCCTGAAAATCATCAATCCTTTCTCTTTAACCTGCATATACAGGATCTTATTGATATAAAATCCTGAAATTATTTCATACTCCGGTTTCCAGTGGTTAAGTTGCCCGTTTTGCCATCTGAAGATAATTTTTTTAGTTATGAAATAAACTCCATCCGGCGTAGGAAAGATCTGCAAAACATCCTGAAAGGAGGGAACTGCAGGTTCTGACAGAGGAATCAGACTTTTAAAATACCGGTCGCCAATGACGTCCTTCTCAAGTATACCAAGTTCACCAAAGGCCCCAACATAGATGTTTCCACTGCTATCGGCGCCCAGTGCAGAGACCTTTGTGGTTTTCTCTGTTGGAATCAGTCTCCAGAATTCACCATCATATTGCAGTGCACCTGCAAAATTTCCAAAATACATTATCCCCTCGCGGTCGCGGACAATTGCAAAATTTTGCGCATGAGCCTTATAATCTGTAGCTGTATAGTTCTTTAAGAAAGGGAAACCCTGTTCAGTTTTGTGGGTTGATTGTCCCACCAGGATAATCCCGGTGAGAAAAAATGAAAGGAACGGAATGACCAGTTTATTCATAGTCCTTCGTTTATACATGGTTATTATTAAAAGTCAGACGAATATAACGCTCTGTCATGATCGGGTCATCGGTCATCAGTTCGAAAAGTTTCTCTGCTGGAATGCTCAGGGTATAACCGTCATCTGATGTAATCACCATGGCATCCCAGTGTTTTTCAGCCAGTGGTAAACCATTAGCTTCTCTTTTGTTTTCATGTTCATTGATATCCAGGACCAGATTAAGAATTTGTAGCTCATGAACCGGCGCAAAGAATTCTGTTGATTTCAGCAGACAAACTTTTTCATAGATGAGCAGGTCAGCATTCTTCTCCCTCAAATGAATTTTGTTGACAATCTTTGATAGTTGGATGGTCTCTTTTTTTTCAAAACGAACCATTGTATTGATGTAATAATTCCGGAATTTGGTATAAAGAATCCACGCAGCCAGCTCTCCAAGCAGGGGATCAGAATTTACAATGTTGGCAGCAAGCAGCTCCTCCGTTTTTAACGAATCGTCAGTACTTATTTTTGATAGCGCTTCGATGGCACATGCTTTTGTCCAACGATTAATTTGTGAATAATCCTTGCTGATAATATCCTCGAGCCTGTCAATAAAGGTCATCTTTTCCTGAGGAAATCGCTGGCTAAAGCGATATAACCTTTCCTGAATCGACAAATCCTCAAAAATTGGGAAAAACATCTCCTTGATGTCATCTGAGATTGTCATATCACTGATTTCCAGTGCATAAATTTTTGCATTGGTATCTTTACTTTCAATGTATTCCCGGATATGTCCGATGGTCTTTGAATCATAAAGAAGCGAAAGAAGGAGGAAAACATGCTCTTTTTTGTCCTCCAATTCCTGAAGCAGGGCCTGGCGTATAGAAAGTGTGTTGATATTCGCGGTGAGGTCATTCAAAGATGCCATGATCCAAACCATGGTTTCAACCGATTCTTCGATAGTTTGTTTAATGAATGCGACCTCAGTTGCAGAAGCGTGATATTCAAGATTACTCAATGACAATAAGACCTGGAACCTGATATCATTATCGGGATGGTAAATTTTTTCACGTAGATATTTTATTGAATTTGCTCCTTTAATCGCCTCAAAAAGCCGAAGAACTTTTTGTTGAATTGGCTTTTGGGTGTTGATTTTATCAAAAAACCGGTCCAATTCCTGGAGAATAGGTTCCCCGATTATTTTTATTGCCTCTCCGGCAGAATGGGAGTTTTCGGGGATGAGAAGGTTTTCAATAATATGTGGCCAAAGTTCAACCCGTTTAATTTTTCCAGCTGAAATAATTGCTGCCTTTTTGACACCCGGATCATCATCATTAATAAGGTTAATGAGCAGTTTGTATGTGTTATATCTGCCTGAAGAACCCAGCAAGTGTGCTGCCATCAGCCTTTCCCGGACTTTATCTGAGCGCGCAATATCAACCATGTATTCGAAGGTATAATCTTCTCCTTCTTCCCTTTTTTTCTCCTGTAAGGATATGGATGCGATTTCTTTACCAGCCATCTTGAAACTGGCAGGTGCCACCAAATCAAAAAAGTCAGTTAATTTTTGAAGATGGCCAGCCTTTGCATCGGAAAATGTTTGCATTATCAAAGTGACCATGGGATCCTGCTCGTTCAGTATGACGACTTTCATTTCGCTTAACTTGGTTTTAAGCATGTTCCTGTATTCCTCGTACATCTTGAAAGCGACCCAAATCCAGAGTCCAAGTACGATAATGAATATCCAGGTGTAATGAACAAGTGTGATGAACGGGAAGATGGAAAATAATAAGATAACAGCACCTGTGATGACAGTTCCCGAGGCTTTTGGAATACCTTCGATTTGATTTTGAAAAGGGAGACGCTGTTCAGTGGGAACAGGTTGGTACAATAGCTGAAATGCCGGTTCGTAGACAGCTCCCCGGATTGATCGTTCAAAAAGGCGGGCAAGGGCGATAAAGGAGAAAAACATGCCGATCGGGCCATAAAGCGCTCCGAAGCCTGCTGCTAATATGACACTGAAAACAAGAATGATTGGCAACGACAGTAAACTGGGCCGAAGGCCATATTTATTGAGGAACCTTCCGGATACAAGCTTTAACAGAATCTCAAGGAATGCCAGGGAACCAAGGAAAATAGCGAGGAACCGCGCAATGTCCTGCGGGTTGTTTGCAAATTCAACCTTGGTCTGTGCAAGGAATAAAAAATCGACGAAAAGGTATCCAAAAATGGGAAGCAGCGCCATAAGGGAAATTACCCGGAAATAGGGTTTTTTCAGGAGATTCCAGTAATTCCAATCCGATTGGGACGATTTGTCAACCTTTACGGAATTGACTATTCCAGATTGAAGCTGATCTTTAAATGTTGCGAAAATGATCAGCACCATTATAAGGCAGATAAACAGAGATATTGAAGCCAGGAAGAGCAGGTTGGGCGTGTTGAGAAATTTCAGGATCAGTGGTATTGATAGATATCCTACCATATAAGAAACAACCTCTCCAATGCTGATCAATGCGAAAATTCTTTTTCCCTGCCTGACATTGAAAAGCCGGCCCGCAACCCCCCAGAAATTGACTAAAGTGATGTATACCATCAACCTCACCCAGGTATACATGATAAATGTTATCCAGCCTGAATTAAAGGCATAAACGCCAATGCTGATTGCGAGAACGCTAAGAAAAACAAAAAGGAACTTAATGACAACCTGGTAATATAAACTTAATTTTTTATCGATGTGTGAAAATATCCACCACGCTAAATAGATTATTATACCTGAAGCAATAAATGATACCGGTATCATTTTGGGTTTAAAGTGCTTGAGGAAAATAGCATTGGATGCGGTAAAATAAAAGGAGATGGACATTCCGATAAAAAACGAAAACACCATCAGCATGAGGACAGGTTTATATTCCTCGCTGCGGATATTCAGTATTTTCGTTAACCACGATCTCTGTCTCATGCAAAATCGGTCATTTCGTAAGTAATGGATGATCGGGAACTTTGTACATCTCGTTACGGTCATCTGTTGCGGGCTTCAGCAGCAATTGTTTGATCTCTTCCGGGAGTTCCTTGCTGAAGTCGATCCACCCAACATGTCCAATTTGTCCACTTGCTTTTCGGGCGATGATTTCAGAGATTAGTTTTACGCCCATCCAGGTGCTCACGCTCGTGATCTTTTCAAACATTGACACCACGCTATTCGGATATGTTCCATCTTCAAGGCAAATGTTTATTGGTGTAGAAATCCCTGTGATGGGGCCTATGTCGATTAGTTCCGTAATCTTGTGAATAGTAAAGACGGGGGTTTTCAAACCTTTCCTGATTGCCTCGTGAAAAGGTTGAGGCCCTATCCCGATATGTTTCGGGAGGTCGGAAGGATGAAAATTATAGGCTCCCATTACCGGGAAATCAAAGAGAAAAGAATCAAGTTTTTGCCCGAAAACTAACATAAACAATACCTCAGGATTCCAGGATTTGTATATGTTTCTGAAATAATCTGTTTTTACCGACCCGGTATAGAATGGAACACCAATGTTCATGCAGGAATTGATGACTTGGCTTCTTAGCTCGCTTCTCTCCTCATTGGTGTATTCGTTCCAAACCCTCCTTTTCATCGTAATCCGGGCATTCGGATTCACCGAATCATCAGTGGCAACACCGATTATATTGAGCTGATCAGGATACTTCTTCTCAAAAAGAGCAAGAGCATTTAAAAGATTATTTCCTCCATTGCAACTTACAAATAGTACAAGCCTAATACCTTTTCCCCGATTCAGTTTTGGTTTGACTGGTAAAAACAGGTCTCCCCAGAGGGATTCAGGATTAGTGATTTTATTGTATTCTTTCATGAATAGTGAATGATTAAAAAGAGTAAGATAGAGTGAGCAACAGATGTCTTCCACGCTCGAGAATGCTGGTAGGACTGTTGACACCATCTGCTGCCTTGGTGCCGGGATCAAAATAAGTTGTATTCAGAATGTTGTTACACACTAACTGAAGAGCAAGTCCTGGAACGATTTTGTTATTTGAATAGCTGATGGCCCCATTCAGAATGGCAGTTGACGGGAAAACATCTGTATTCAATGGTACCGTAGTCCCTTGGCCTGTAAGCCTGTTTCCAACAAAATTCAGCCGGAGGTTGATATTTAATTGGTTAAAGAATAGTTTATTTGCACCAATATTGAACTGATGACTCGAAATATCTCCCACTCTGTTATCAACTTCCCCGGTTTCGGAATATGTTTGTTTGGGATCACAGAAGGTATAATTGAAATATGCAGAAAAAGATTCAACCTGGTATATGGCATTGGCCTGTATTCCCATGATTTTAAATTTTCCAATATTCTGATTCTGAATTAATCCCGAACTCCCCACCTTTACCGTACCAACTACATTGTCGATAAAGTCGTAGTATATTTCCATATCTGCATGGAATGCCTTGTTCAGACGGAATCCCGCACACAACTCGATATTTTGTATGTTTTCGGTTTTCAGCGTCGGGTTGGAAATCCGGTTCGCGACAACAGAATATTTTGTCCAGTTCGAAACATTCATGATCCCACTGGAGTAAATGGCTTTAAAAGTAAATTTCCCCGGAGAATAAACCAGGGCTAAGCGTGGGCTGACTTTACTGCCAAATCCATCATTGGTACGCACCCGGTTAAAGTCGTAACGAAGTCCGAATGTGATTTTGAAGTTACGAAAAGCCTGGAAAGTACCTTGCGAATAGATACCAAGATCCCAGACGTTGTACTCATTGCCCCCTTTGGGTGAAGGTATGATAACGGCTGAATCTTCCGGAGTAGGTGTAAGGCTTGAATAATATTGTCCCTGCAGTGTGCTGTTACGCACTTCAAGTCCTGAAACCAGGTCGAACCTCGAAACCGGACGGTATATGACCTTGAATTCTGTACGAAGTTGTTTTGACAACTCATACATGTACATTGTGATCCAATCAGGGGTTTTATTTTTGACCAGGTCAGGCAGTTTTTTATTTCCACGGGCATAATTGGACACGGTTACAAAAGTAAAATCATCAGATACCGCATGAAGCCGATAGGTAGTAAGATTAGAAAAGAAGATCTTTTCACTAATCTGGTTTTCAAATTTTGCAAAAAAATTGGAAAGCTGGGGTATCCAGCTAAATCCATTGTCGGAACCGGCAACATAGGTGTCGGTAAACTGGGTTAGGCCTCCCCGCCAGTATTTCCAGGTTTGAAAACCGACTGTGAAATTTCCAATTTTAATTTTCCCATTCAGCAGCCAGCTTTTAGTTTCATTCGAGAAGCCTATCTTATGTCCTTTTACAATCTGGTCATATGCCGATTTATCCAGATCCCTTGCAGTTTCGGCACCCAGAGGTGTTAGTGTAAGCTGGTTGGAATCGGCAGAAAGTGAATAATACGGATTGGAAAACGGAAGGTTGAATTTAGTCAGGTATTCCTTGGCGCCTGTAGCCATATCAAGTAGTTTGTTGTAATCTACACTGTTGTACACACTGGGATCGTAATCGAAATATTTTTGGCTGGAAATATCCATTTCATCGGAATGATAAAGCCTGCTGGTGACGGTAAAGGATAAGCTTCGATATTTGCCTGAGAGACTGAGATCGACAGTTTCAGTATTGTACGTGCCATACTTCACATTGGCGCTGATACCGATGTTCTTGCCAGGCTTAATGGCATCCACCGAATTTCTCATTATAACATTGATTACCCCGGCAAAGGCATTTGGACCATACATTGTTGAGGCCGGTCCGTAAATGATTTCAACCCGTTCGATGTTTGAAAGCGGGTACTGCCGGTCAATGTAAGCCCAGTTGGTCCAGAGGTCATTTTCTTCAATACCGTCAAACAGGAGCAGTGTTTTTTCCGTATTGTTCTGGCGGAAACCACGCTGGTACACATTGGCATACTCTGGTCCGTAAAACATGGTGAGGTCAAATCCCGGAACATCTTTAAGTAATTCCACCAGATCATTATACCCTCTTTGTTGGATCTCATCGCGTGTGATAACGACGATTGTGGCGGGAGCTTCGTAGATCGATTCAGCTTTTTTTGATACGGAAGTGACTACCTGTGCACCGCCTGAAAGTTTCAGGGTGTTGACCATCTTGATAAAAGATGGTGGATCAAAAAGATTTGCTTCGTAAGTAGGATTGATCTGGAGCAGGAATCCTGTCTCGATGGCAGCTTGTTCAGTTGAATCAATAGCGATATAGGTCATGGCAAGCAAGCGGTAGGCCTCTACCTTTTGTTTTTCATTGAAGCCTTGCCGAACACATGGATACAATGATCGGATTACCTCCGAAAATTTACCTATTTCGTAAAATTTACGTGCCTGATTCAGGGTCACATCACTGCATTCCTGAGCCCTGGACAAAACCGACAGGATAATGATGCAGGCGAGGGTGAGAAATACCCTGAAAACGATCCTGTATTTGAAAATCTGATGCATAATCGATTCATTTGTTTGTAAGCACTCTCTTTTCAGGGAAGATCAGATCTGGTTTTTTTATATGGAATGTCTACTCCAACTAATTTCTGCCATTCCTCTTTGGTCATATTCCGCTTAAGCTCCATTTTTAGTTTCGTGGCCATATTTGCATTCTTGGTTGAGACAATCCGGATTGTTTTATCAGCGCTGCATGAAATCATTTGCTGGTCATCGGGGGTGAAAAGGATATCATAGACCCATAAATCATGGTTCTCAATGGATATGGGTTTTGCCTCCAAAGACGGAAATCCCGCTAATTTCATGGTGCGGTCGTAGCTTGATGATGCAAGCTCGCCGCCATCCTGGCTGAAGGTCAGTGCGGTTACTCCGGAAGCATGACGCCCCAGAATTTCCTGGGGTCTTGCAGCGGGGTCAGCCAGATTCCATATTTTAATTGTTCCGTTGGATAAACCGGCTGCCACCAACTTGCCATTTTTGCTGAAAGTAATGGAAGTAATAGCATTACCGGATCCGCTAAGAATCAGAGGTGACCCTTTCGCGGCGCTCAGGGCTAACGCTTTTACTGCTCCGCTTCCGGTGCCGTAAGCAAGCCATGAACCATCAGGGCTGAATGAAACACAACTGATTTTTCCTGCAACTGAGTCAATCGCCGATTTGGTAAACAAATCTTTGTCATAAGTCCAAAGAAGAAGCCGCCCGTCTGAACCGGCAGATGCAAAAACATTTTTAGCAGGGTGCATCGCAAGCTCATTCACTACCGAAGCATGTCCCTGAACTATTCGAGGCAAATCTTTAATCGCGTTGCGTTTCCATACAATCAACTTCCCCGCGACAGAACCTGCAATTAGCCATTGTTCATCAGAAGTCAGCCCAACAGTCCGCAAGGCATCCTGCCCTTGTTTCGGAATTTCGAGCCGGACCGGGGGTGCTTTTATGTCGTTCAGGTTCCACATCAGCAGTTGGGAATCATCGCCACATGAAAACAATGTTTTTCCATCTTTTGAAAGAGCAATTGAGCGCACACCATCCTCGTGTTCTCGCAGAATTTCCTGGTCGTTTAAGATAGTGGATAAGGCCGTATAAATTCCGGGATCATTGTGCAATCCGCCGTTTTCTTTATTAAGTTGATATGATTCAACGGCCAGCAGGCCTGGAAGGTCATCCTTTACCGTGATGAACAACTGACTTGCCTGGATGGCCATGGAGCGGGATACAGCCAATAGTCGGAGCCGTTGGGTATTTTTCTCAGATTCTTCTGCCTTTATCCGTTCCTGATCTGCGATGATTTTTTGTGCAACTGCCTCCTTTCTTTGCATCTGGGCTTCATCCCTGGCAACGAGGGCTTCCTGTTTCGATTCGTCGGCTTTCTTTTTCTGCTGGACGGCAGCTGCCGTTTGTTCTTGTGCTATAACTTGTTGTTTTACAGCATATTGCCTTTGTTGTTCGGTGATCATTTTCTGCTGCTCAGCGATCTGTTGCTGCTGTTCCGATATTTTTTTCTGGAGGACAGCTTCTTTACGCTGTTCCTGCATTCGTTTTCTTTCAAAAACTGCCAGTTTTTCCTTTTCAATCGCCTCCTTGCGGCTGGCTTCTGCCTTAAACCGGAGGTTGAGAGAGACCAGCAGAAACAGGATGGAAATAAGAGAGGCAATACCTAAGATGATCGCTGAAACCCTGGCTCGTTTAAGATTCCTTTTTTGCTGGTTCTCCTTTTTTGATAATTCCAGCTCATTTTGTTTTTTGCTATATTGTAAAAAGGTGATGGCCCGGTCGAATGCAGGATCATACCGCATTGCCCAAGTACCATTTGGTTTCGTATGATCTTTCCACTGCAGTGCGAGCTGCAGCTCCGGATTGATCCACAATCCTGTTTTGCCTTCCTGATAAAGTTCGGCAGATTTTGACAGACGCAGGTAAAGTTGGGCCGATTGGCTTTCTTCTTCAACCCATTTCCGTAGTCGGGTCCATACCCGCATAATGCTCTCATGTGAAATGTCGATCGTTGAATCAGCATCGAGTTCAACATTGGCCGAAGGCATCAGGAAAGCACATCCTGTTTTTCTGAAACTGTCGATCACCCTTACGACCTCCTCTTCACGTGCTTCTGCAAGTGTTATGATCTCGCTCAGTTGTGTCGGGCGGCGTGTGCCCCGGCTTTCCTTTGTAATATCGGTGAGGGCTTTAAATAACTTTTCTGCAATATATTTGTTCTTGTGTTCTTTTAGTTCCGAATAAATTTCTTCAAGGTGAACAGAAAGGGCCTCCTTCATCGTACCGATGGCTGTGTAATGGTCCATTCCGATGGGCTGATCACCGATACGGTTCAGAGTCCAGTAATCCCAGGTCCGCATCATGGCATGTTGCATGATGGGCAATTGATCAGGATCATCCCCCACATCGTTTAATAGGCAGTCAACAAGCTCATCAGTAATTTTACAGCCTTTTATCCCGACCGGCCCGGTAATTGCGAGTCGCCTTTCGTCATTGTTCATGCGGGGAACAAGGTAATAGCCTTTGTTGATCGCCTCGCTCAGACCCCTGAATTCAGTACATTCATCCAGGAAATCAGTACGCATTGATAGTATAATATATATAGGGATGTCTTTATTCGAAATGGCAGTTAATATTAGGTCAACAAATGAGGCAGTTTCAAGGATTGTTTTAAAACTGGTCCGGCTTTTCTGGAACCTGAAAAGCTCTTCAAACTGGTCAATGATAATCAGTCTGGCCTGTCCTTCAGAATTGTCAAGCTTGCGTACAACATTCACAAGCCCATCTTTTCCAGAGCGCAGTTCACCTGCAATGGTCTCGGCGTTGATTTTTCCATCAGTCAGGGATTCTGCCAGGTTCCTTATTGGAGCATCAGATGGACGAAAAATGCTCAGTTTCCAGGAGTTTGAGAAAAATTCTGTTTTGTTTTTTATCAAAGAAGGAATAACACCTGCCTTGATCAGCGAGGATTTACCACAACCTGATGACCCGACAATTGCGAGAAACCTTGTTTGCACTAATTTTTCAATCAGTTCCCTGATCTGAAGTTCTCTGCCAAAAAACAGCTCATCCTCATGAATTTCGTAACTCCGGATACCTGGAAATGGGTTATCGTGAAGTAGGGGTGGTGCCATGGATGGTATAAAAAATTGATTCAATAACAAATTTATACTTTTCATTGATAAACTTGAAAAAAACTTTTTTAAAAAAATGGCCTGTTTAACCGGAAATTCTTCTAATTTTATCCTGAATATAATTTCCGGCTATGGATGAAGTGAAAAATGATTCGAATGGTTCGCCCGAAATGGAAAAAATTGAGGATCAATTAAAGGTCGCACGGAAACAACTTGAAGAATGCGAAAAAATGGCCACACTTGGCCAGCTTACAGCCGGAATTGCACATGAAATCAAGAATCCACTGAATTTTATAAAGAATTTTTCAGAACTAACTCTGGACCTGATCAAGGAATTGAACGATGAAATTGCTACACTGGCCGCTTCAATGGATCCCAAAGAAGTAGAATACTTGAACGGAATCCTCGCAGATATGAGTGGCAATATTTTAAAAATCAGCGAACATGGTAAACGTGCCGACAGCATCATACGCGGGATGTTGTTGTATGCCCATGGAAAGTCAGGAGAATATGTCCCAACTGATATCAATGCAATGCTTGCTGAATATGTCGCTCTTGCATATCATGGACTGCGTGCATCAGACAACACATTCAATATTAAATTGGAGCGTGATTACGATGAGACAATTGGCTTGATCAGTGTTGTTCCCCAGGACATAGGCAGGGTTTTTCTCAATATTATCAACAATGCATGCTATTCCACACATCAGAAAAAGAAATTGAATCCCGGCAGTTATAATGGGGTACTGGTAACCAGCACCAAAAACCTGGGAAATCAGGTTGAAATTCGTATCAGGGATAATGGAAATGGGATTCCCTCATCGTTGACCGATAAAATATTCAACCGGTTTTTTACTACCAAACCAGCCGGATCAGGTACCGGACTTGGATTGTCAATAAGCTATGATATTATCGTGAATCAACATCATGGAACGTTAAGGGTTGAATCAACAGAGGGAGCGTTTGCAGAATTTATTATTGTTTTACCAAGAATAAATAACACCATATGAGCATGAATAATAAGTTAAATATTAAAATCCTGGTTGTCGATGATGAGATCGACCTTGAACCCCTGGTACGTCAAAAGTTTCGCCGTCAAATCCGTGATGGTGTATATGAATTTGTTTTTGCCTTTAACGGGCTTGAAGCCCTGGCGAAGTTGATCGAGTATCCCGAAATAGGCATTATCCTGTCGGATATCAACATGCCAGAAATGGACGGACTGACGCTGTTGACAAAGCTGAAGGAACTAAAAAATCCCGGATTAAAAACAGTGATTGTTTCAGCTTACGGGGATATGGAAAATATCAGGACGGCAATGAACAGGGGCGCATTTGATTTTGTTACCAAACCGGTTAATTTCGAAGATCTTGAAATTACAATTAACAAAACGCTTGATGAAATCATGCAAATCAGGCAATCGCAGGAGGAGCACGATCAATTGATTTCTATCCGTCAGGATTTGAATACGGCGAAAGAGATACAGCAAGCCATTCTTCCTAAGGTTTTTCCACCATTTCCCGGCCGGACCGATTTTGGCGTTTATGCTTCCATGGTTGCGGCCAAGGAGGTTGGTGGTGATTTTTTTGATTTTTTCATGATTGATCATGACCGGCTTGGTTTTGTTATTGGAGATGTTTCTGGCAAGGGAGTTCCTGCTGCCATATTCATGGCTGTGAGCAGAACGCTGATACGTGCCACCGGGTTGAAAGGCCTACCTTCAGACGAATGCATGAATTATGTAAACAACCTGCTTTGCAACGAAAGTGTTTCATGCATGTTTGTTACCGTTTTTTATGGCATTTTCAATACTGCGAGCGGAGAAATTGAATATGTAAATGGCGGGCACAATCCCCCTTATGTCCTTTCCGGGAACGAAATAAGGAAAGTCCCAATGACCGGGGGCCCGATCATGGGATGTATGGAGGATTTTAATTATCAGTCGAAAAAATTACAACTACTGCCAGGCGACCGTCTTTTCCTTTTTACCGATGGGGTAACAGAGGCTTTCAATATTAATGACGAGGCATACGGTGATGACCGGCTTGAGAACTTTCTGCAAAACCACCTTTCTCATTCCATCGACGATGTTGTTAAGGAGTCGATGAAGGAAGTAACTGCTTTTTCAGCTGGGATGGCGCAGTCAGATGACATTACCTATCTGGCAATTTCCTACAACGGCCGCAGCTGATTTTCGATTGCTTGCTTTTAAATATGGAGATTGTTAGTAAAAAATGGAATGTCTTTGACGTTCTGGAGATTCAGGGACGTATTGATGGCCTGACCGCACCAACGCTGAAACGTGCTGTTAATCAGGAAGCTGTGGATGGCCGGCGCAATCTTTTCCTTGATTTCTCCCAGGTCACCTATATGAGCAGTGCAGGTTTGCGGATAATTCTGCAAAGTCACAAGGCATTGAAGCTGATTGGAGGCAAGCTGACACTTGTTTCGGTGCCACCTGCCATTATGGAGGTTTTCAGTATCAGCGGCATGGCCGGCTTCCTCCACATTCTTGATGATCTAAAGTCCCTTCTTACTGTTAAGAAACCCGAGACAGATTTTGCTGAAACCATTGAAGTGAACCTGGACGGGATAAGTTTTGAATGGCGAAAAGCTTCTGTCCATCATGGAAAATTCTTCACCTTCGGGTCTGAAGAAAACTTTCAAAATGCTTCTTATGGGCCTGCTGATCCGGTTGTTTGCAAACCAGCTGAAATTGCATACGGACTGGGACTGGCAGCGCTGGGAGAAGAATATGAAGATTATAAATCCCTTTTTGGTGAAGCTGTTGTGATCGGGCATCATTTTTTTTCCTATCCTGCGGTAGTCAGGCCAGTTATTGATTATTCATATTTTGCGCAGGCGTCACAGCATTCACTGAATTTTTTATATGGGTTCGGAATCAATGGGGAGTTTGCACGGATATTACGGTTTGATGCCAGTAATGCACCCTTACGTATTGAGGAACTGCTCAATGCTGTGAGAAAAGTAGCTGATACCAATGTATTTGGTGTAGTGATTCTGGGAATGAGTGGGGGGATCCATGGAATGCATCTTAAGAAATCACCTATTCATGAAAACCAACCCGCTTCAGGACATATTCTGGATACGTCCAATTTTCCTCATTGGATGAACTTTTCACTTGAATCGGAGGAGATCAATAAAACAGTTGTTGCATGCGGTATTGTTGTAAAAACTCCCGGTATGCTGAATTCTGCAACGCTGAAAATGCTCCCTGAAAATGGAGGAATGCATCTGCATGCGGCCATTTTCGAAAATGGATTGTGGAGTAACAATATCATTGAATTCGAGGATGAATTGCTAAGGGTTGTGAAAGAATTTGAACCACAAAAGGTCCTCCACCTGTTATCGGATTCAAAACTGAAAAGTGGTTATATTGGTATAATTAACCTGGAGGAAATCTGATGGAACTATGGATCGGTGCGGCGAACCTTGGCATCCTGTATGCGTTCATGGCCATAGGCACCTTCATTACCTATAAACTATATTCCTTTCCGGATATTACGATCGACGGAACTTTTACAACAGGCGCTGCCGTTGCATCCATTCTGATCGTTGACGGATGGAACCCGATAATGGTACTTCCCGTTGCCTTCCTGGTTGGTTCGCTGGCCGGCTTTCTCACTGGTTTTATTCACACAAAGTTCAAAATAGAAGGATTGCTCGCAGGAATTCTTGTCATGACGAGCCTTTACTCCGTGAACCTGCATATCATGGGGAAATCAAATATCCCTTTACTGAACAGCAGTACTTTCGTATCTATCCTTTCGGTGTTGAACCCCGGTTTACATGCTGAGCTCTGGAATTGCATCTTCCTCATCCTGGTGATGGTGGTATTCTGGATGCTGACCGCACTGTTTTTAAAAACAGATTATGGGCTGACCATGCGGGCAACCGGGAATAACCCGGTGATGGTTGCCGCACAGGGTGTTTCGGTTGACAGGATGAAAATTTTTGGGATATCCCTGGCAAATGGGTTTACCGGTATCTCAGGGGCATTGGTTGCTCAGTATCAGGGGTTTTCCGATATTGGCATGGGCATAGGTTCTATCATATTCAGCCTGGCATCCGTAATAATCGGCGAAGCCATTCTCAGGCACCGCTCAATGTTTATAAAAGTACTGGGTGTTATACTGGGATCAGTTATCTTCAGGCTTGCTGTAGCCATGGCCCTGCACCTGGGCATGGATCCCAACGACCTCAAACTTATTACCGCCTTTTTCGTGCTTGTTACGCTAATCGCAACGGGTTCATTTGGAAAAAGTTCCTCTGGGGTACTCCGATATTTTCACGGGATTGCTAAAAGACACCGAAAGAAATTTGTTGCACTTATCCTGTCAATCCTGATTCTTTTCGCAGGATATATTTTCCTCATACCAAAAGGAGCCGGGAAAGAATCTGAGAAGTTGGTGAAAATTGGGATAATTATGGCGAATAACAGCGATATTGTTTCAAAAACACAGGATGGTCTCTTGAGCGAACTGAACAAACTTGGCTACATCAATGGTGAAAACTGTGTAATCCTTGAGCAAAATGCCGAAGGAGATATTCCAACAAATCAAACGATTATCGATCATTTTATCAATGAGAAAGTGGATATTTTTGTCCCGATATCCACAGCATCAACACAGGCGGCCCTTAATAAAGTCAAAGACAAACCTATTGTTTTTGCCACAGTAGCCAACCCATTTGTTATTGGAGCAGGCAATACCCCCGTCGACCACCCACCCAATATTACGGGAGTATATGGAGCGTCACCCATCAAAGACTTGCTGAGAGTCTTCAGGCAGATGTATCCGGGGAAAGTCCGTATTGGTACAATTTATAATCCTGCCTACCCCAATACAGTTTCCAATTTAAAGGATCTGAAGAAAGCGCTGAACGGGGACAAGGAAATTATTTTAGAGGAGGTTACCGTTGCCGGCTCAAATGATGTATACCAGGCCGCACTCGCATTGTCATCAAAAAAAATCAAAGCATTTGTCCTGATAAATGACCTGACTGTTTTCAACTCTTTTGAATCGGTTGTCCGGGTTTCAAAAAATAACAGGATTCCGATTTTCTCTTGCGATGCTGAACGTTTGCAGGATGGCGCACTAATCGTTTACGGATTTGAATATTTTGTGAGTGGCATGCAGGCAGCGCATCTTATCGATCGTGTTATCCGGGGTGAGAACCCTGCATACATTCCATTTGAGAAATATAAAATTGTCACTTACGGGGTTAATTATGATGTTGCCATGGAACTCAGTATTAATATCCCTGAATCTGTTCAATCTGGAGCTGATGCTTCCGTAAAGAATGGAAAACTGACAAAGCCTCCCTTTATTCTTCCTGCTGATCATAGACACAGGACTGAGAAAAGGGTAGCACTCTTTCAGGTCAATAGCAATTCCCTCCTCGATCAAAGCGCTAAAGGTTTTAAGGAGAAAATTTCAGGAGAGACCAAAATAAAGCCCTTCAAGCTAATCATGGATGAATATAACGCCCACGGAGACTATGGTATCGGACAGACTATCGCTAAAACCATTGTGGAAAAGGACTATGACTTTGTTGTTACATTTTCAACACTGTCACTTCAGATGATGGCCAATGCGAATAAAAAGATACCGCACGTTTTTTGTGCAGTTACGGATCCAATCAAAGCCGGGGTCGGCAAAAGTCTTAGCGACCATCTTCCGAACCTAACCGGACTTGCTACCCCACAGCCAGTTGAAGCAACGGTCAAACTTATGCGTGGTTTATTCCCAATGGCCAGAAAAATAGGTATTATCTGGAACACAGGGGAGATCAACTCTGAAATCTGTACAATTAAGGCCAGAAAGTCATGTAAAGTGTATGGATTTCAGTTGGTTGAAAGATCGATCACTTCTTTGAACGACCTGGATGATGCCCTGAACTCCCTGGTCAGTTCAGGTATTGATATCTTCTTTATCTCTGGGGATGTAATGATTTCGCAGGTGATTCCCCGGTTGGCAGAGACGATGCAGAAGAAAGGAATTCCTTTTATCACCAATACAGCTGACGATGTGAATTCAGGAACATTCCTCAGCCTGGGCGCCGATTATTATGAAGTAGGCGAACGGGCTGCCGTGATTTTCGAAGGAGTGGTATTAGGGGCTAATCCGGCCGACATACCCATCGAATTATTCGTGCCATTTTCAATGGGGATAAACCTGCTTCAGGCAAAAAAATTCGGGGTTATGATATCAGATACGTTGGTAAAAAAAGCAAAATTCGTAATCCGCTGAAAAATGATTCGTATAAGAAATCTGGATAAGACATTCAATGCAGGGTCCCTTGATCAGTTAACAGCCCTGAAGGAGATTAATCTTGACATCGCGGAACGCGAGTTTGTGACGATCATCGGAACCAACGGATCCGGAAAATCAACCTTATTGAATACCATTGCCGGGAATATCCTGCCCGACAAGGGAACTATTGAGATCAACGGACTGGATGTAACAAGAAAAGCGGATTTTCAAAGAGCCAGGCATATTGCAAGGGTTTTTCAGAACCCCTATTCGGGAACGGCCCCGGGAATGACGATCGCGGAAAACCTGCTGATGGCCTGGTTCCGTGGCAGAAAACGATATCCGGTGATAAGCCTGAACGGTACCCTGAAAAGCCAGTTACAAAAGCAACTCGCTTCCCTGGATATGCAGCTTGAAGACCGCCTTGAAAATCTTATGGGGACCCTTTCAGGGGGGCAGCGCCAGGCAATCACATTATTGATGGCGGTGCTGCAAACCCCAAAAGTACTTCTCCTTGACGAACATACTGCCGCACTTGATCCGAAAACAGCCGCCCAGGTGATCCGTCTGACCCGAAAATTTGTAACAGGGAATACCCTCACTACAATTATGGTGACCCACTCAATGCAGCATGCACTGGAATTGGGAACCCGGATTCTTATGATGCATAATGGACGGATTATTGAAGATATTCATGAAGATGAAAAGAGACATCTGACAATAGAAGATTTACTGAATAAATTTGACGAGATCAGGAAGCTGGAGAAGCTGACTCCCGAAATAATGGTAACCTTGAAAAACCAATATAGGTAACACTTTAGCAACACCCTGACAGGGTGAGTAGTAGAAAATAAAACCATATATCTATGAAAAATACCAGGTTGGTTTCTTTAATCCTGTTGATAATCTTATCTGCTGTAGGTTGCCGGAAGAATGAACCTGTTTATCAGATAGTTCGCCGGACAGAAATCAAAATTGGCGTATTGCTTGCCCTGACAGGTACCGGTTATTCTTCGGGCCAGTGCCTGGAGTCGTCGCTTGAACTTGCCCGTAAAGATATTCAGGAATATTATGAAAGTATTGGAATTAAACTCAGTGTCATTCTTGTCACGGCCGATACAAAAACTGATACTGCCGAAGCATTGGTACAATTGAAACGTTTTCATGATCAGGGAATCCGTCTTGTGATCGGTCCTTACAGCAGTGGAGAAGTTCATGCCATAAAAAGCTATGCCGGGGCACACGATATGCTCATCGTGAGTCCTTCAAGCGTTGCTGTTTCGCTTGCCATTCCTGGTGATAATGTATTCAGGTTTGTGTCAAGTGATGTAATCCAGGGAGAAGCCATGAACAAGTTCCTTGTAACTGATAAGATCAAAGTGATTGTGCCCTTGATCCGTGATGACCTCTGGGGAACTGATTTGCTGGATGCAACGCGGAAAAATTTTATTGAAAGCGGAGGCCAGGTTACTGAACCGGTAAAATTTAATCCGGCGTTGGTCGATTTCACCTCAGTGTTAACCCTGGTTGAGGCCCGCGTGTCGGCGGAACTTATTCTTCACAACCCTGAGGAGGTTGCGGTTTATATGCTCTCTTTTTCTGAGGGGGATAAAATTCTCAGGGAGGCAAAAAAGTATCCCGGACTTAACAATGTATCCTGGTATGGAGGATCTGCATTCGCACAGAATGCGTCGGTGCTGAATGATTCGAATGCAGCGCTGTTTGCCTCTTCCCACGGACTTCCCTGCCCGGTTTTTGGCCTGGATGATGCAGCAAAAGACAAATGGATACCGCTCATTGACCGTATCCGGTCTGACATTGGCCGCAATCCCGATGTATATGCAATAACCGGATATGATGCCCTATGGGTCGGTGTACGTACCTACCTTTCAACCGGTCCCACACCTGATATAACGATGTTGAAAAAGGTTTTCGCCAGTGAATCTGGCAACTTCTTTGGTGCGTCAGGGAATACCCTTCTCAATGAAAATGGAGACAGGGCCTACGGAAATTATGATTTTTGGTCTGTCAGGAATGACAAAACTGGATATGCGTGGAAACTTGTCGCTAAATACAATTCCGTTACAGGGGTGCTGACACGCCTGGCAGAGTAAATGAACCAAAGCAACCAGTCGCTATTGCAATCTTTTTACAAAAAACACTTTCCCGTCGCCTTCTGTGTAAAAATCATTGATCTGGGCCTCTTTTGAATAGCCGGTACGATCATAGAAATGGCGGGTCGGGGTATATTTTTCAAGGGTAGAGGTTTCGGCAATAACAATACGGCCGCCCATCTTTTTAATCGTCCTGTGTGTTTCTTCAATCAGAAGATTTCCGAAACCTCTTCCGCGATAATCATTATGCGTGGCGATCCAGTAAAGATCAAAACTTCCATCGGTCGCTGCGATCGGGCCGAAGCAGCTGTATGAAACCGTCTTTCCGTCCAATTCTGCAAAAATGAAATGATAATCGCTCTGATTGCCCTGGTCAATCTTTTCCTGAATCAGTTCAACCGCAACCGGCACTTCAAAATCATAAAAAAAATCAGTGGATACAATGATATCCCTGACAACTTCAACATCTCCGGGGCGAACCTCCGTACGAAAAGTGATCATAGTATTACTTTTAACAATTATTTTTTCCACCCTGTCAGTTTCCCACCCCGACGGGGCGCCAATTGGTTTATCTGGTTGCATCTTCCAGCACCCGCGCAATTACCTGATCAAAAGTCAATCCCTTCTTTTTAGATGCGGCCATAAAACCGCCCGATTCGGAGAGACAGGGATTAAGGTTGATATCGATAACCAGGGGCTCCGATTGTTTTGTCACCCTGAAATCGATGCGCACATAACCTTTCAGCCCCAACTCATTCCAGCATTTTTTACAGATGGCGATCAGCTCCTTTTTCAAGGGTTCATCTTCCCTGGATAGGCGGAAAGTTCTGCGGGTGTGGGAATATTCAAATGATTTGTCATCCCATTTTGATTTATAACCCATCATTTTTGGCTTATCTTCAGGATAACCGATGAAAGTCATTTCCGCCAGTGGAAGAACTTCGGGACCATCTGCCCCATAAAGGATTGAGATGTTGAATTCCCTGCCTTCAATGAATTCCTCGATGAAGTAGTGATGCAGGCTTTTCCTGCTGATCCTGTTGATAAAATCGTGATCGGAGCCCATGAAAACACAATCCTCATCCAGTTCGAGCGATCCCTCTTCCCAGATAGGTTTTATGATGTACTTTTTATTTTGCTGAAGTTTCTGGCATTCATTTAATAAAAAGCCCGCGGGTGTTTTTACGCCGATCGAATTAAGTTCTTTCTTTGCCAGGTATTTATTAGAACAATGGAACATCGGGATCAAGGGTGATCCGGTATAGGGGATACGCAGAAAATTCAGAACTGAATTGGCAAGGAAAGTGAATTCACCTTTGTTGCCGATGGTTTCGGCAAGATTAAAAATGATGTAGGGTTTGACTTTAACTATCTGCCGGATTGCAGCTTTTAAATTCAGATCAATCTGAAGGTGTTCAACATCATAGCCCAGTTTTTTAAGTGCATCGGTCACCAGGTTGACCTGCTCAATCACGTCGGCTTCATCATCCTTTGGTTTTTTCGATAATTTATTATAGAGGATCAGGACTGTTTTGTTCATTAACGGGAGATTAGTTTATCAGAGGCCATATCTTTTTCTGGCAGAAACCATGATTTCATGAATTACTCTTTCGAAATCATATCCATGCATGTAGGCAAGGATTGGCAAATCGGAATGGACCTTATCCAAACCTGCCAGGGGATTTACTTCGATGAAATTCGGGATGCCATGCCGGTCAACACGGATGTCGACCCTGCCACCGTCAAGACAACCCAATACGCGCCATGTCTTCAGCGCAAGTGCGATACATTGATCCGAAATCTCTTTTCCCGGGACAACATACTGAACCGCTTTCAGATAATCTGATTTTGTTTGATAGGAATATATGTCATTGGCATCCTCCTTCTTATATACAATCTCCATGATGCCAACAGCGTAGCTTTCAGCTCCGCTGCCGAGAATGCCAACAGTAAATTCCCTTCCGGGAAGATATTCTTCAACCAGTAAACCGGAAGGATAACGTTGCAGCAGATCACTGCAGATCACTGATAATTCCCCGTGGGCATTAACCCTTGACAATGCATTGATCCCCTTGCCCGTGCCTTCGGCATTGGGTTTTACAAAAAGTGGAAAGGACATGCTGATGGCGGCGACGTCTTCAATTTTTTCTATTATGGCGAAATCCGGAGTCGGAATTCCGCAATCCCTGACCACGCGTTTCGTCATTCCTTTGTGTAAGGTCAACGCCAGGACCAACGGATCTGAAAAAGTGTAAGGGATCCGGAACACATCGAGCAATGCCGGCACCTGCGCCTCCCGGCCTATGCCATGCATGCCTTCGCAGATATTAAATACCAGGTCCCAGCGGTCACCTTTTTCAAGGCGATGGATCAGATGTTTTACATGGCCGATGCGGTCGGTTTGATAGCCCAGCTGCTGTAAGGTGGTTTCAATAGCCTCAATAGTGCTGTCACGGTCAAATTCTGCTGTTTCCTCTTCACTGTATCCCTCTTTCAGGTAATCTGATCTTAAATCGTAGGTTAAACCGATAATCATAGGTTATTGCGTAAAATCAGGGTATCTGAAGACTTTCTCTTCGTAATTTTTCAAAACGACATACCCATCTTCTCTGCCTACAAAATACTCAGGGAGTAAGGGAATTTTTCCACCGCCGCCCGGGGCATCCACGACGTAAGTGGGAACGGCATATCCGCTGGTGTGGCCGCGTAAACCTTGTATGATTTCAAGTCCTTTTTCGATTGAGGTCCGGAAATGCCCGGAACCTACTACCGGATCACACTGGTACATATAATAGGGGCGAACCCGTATTTTTAACAAGCCATGCATAAGGTTCTTCATCACCTGCACGTCATCATTAATGCCTTTGAGCAATACAGTCTGGCTGCCAAGCGGGATTCCTGCATTGGCAAGCTTTTCGCAGGCTTCCTTCACTTCAGGAGTGATTTCATCGGCATGGGTGAAATGAATGCTCATAAAAAGGGGATGATATTTTTTCAGCATATTCACCAACGGGCGTGTAATACGTTGCGGCAAAACTGCAGGAACTTTCGTACCGATGCGGATAATTTCAACATGGGGGATGCTGCGCAATCGCGAAAGCAGGTACTCCACATGCAGATCGGGCATGGTGAGCGGATCTCCTCCGGATACAAGCACATCACGTACCTCCGTGTGCTGTTCAATATAATTTAACCCCGCTTCCCACGATTTAACGCCAATATGACACTTGTTTTTGGCTACCATCCGGGTTCGGGTGCAGTAACGGCAATAGGTTGAACAAAAACCGGTTACCAGGAATAAAACCCTGTCGGGATACCGGTGAACAATATTGGGTACCGGACTGTCATGCTCTTCCGACAATGGATCGGATGCCTCGCCTGCATGATGAAGAAATTCATCAAATACCGGAACAACGCTTTTTCGTAAAGCATGTTCCGGATTTTCACGGTCAAGGAGGCTGATATAGTAAGGTGAAATCCGTAAGGGCAGCGATTGACTGTTTGCTGCGTCAGGCTTAACTTCATTGTCAGACAACTTTACATACCTCGCCAGCTGGTCGATTGAACGGGCGCTGTTTTTAATCTGCCAGTGCCAGTTATTCCAATCCTTGACAGTTGCATCAGGAAAGTAGGTTTGTAAAAACTCAAGAGAACGTTCACTGATTATGGACTTGTCCCGATCAACACGCGACTTGAAGTATTCATCTAATAAGGTTGCTTCATCTATGAAGGTGGGCTGACTTGGAGGTTCTTCTTCTTCTGATATTTCTATATGGGGGATGACCAGTTTCTCGTTTGGACTTTTTTCCATTTTATTTTTTTCCGGTTTGGATGTTAAATTAATGATGGCCTCTGCCTGTCAAATAGATGTTTGACATGTTGAAATTCAATTTGTTGTGTTTTGAAACAGAAGTCATTTTTTACTATGAAAATTCAGATGCAAATAGGTGACATTTTTATGTATTTTTGACTAATAAAAATGATTATTTTTCAACAAAATTGTGTTAATAAACCACTGCTGCATGAAGTTGTTTTGCCGTCAGTTCGGAACCGGTCAGCCGGTCATCATATTACATGGATTATTTGGCCTTTCCGACAATTGGGTCACATTTGGACGCCAGTTAAGTGAACATTACAGGGTGTTGATTCCCGATTTGCGTAATCATGGTCAATCCCCACACAGTAATGTGTTTGATTTTCAGTCGCTTGAGACTGACATTGCTGAAATGGCAGAGGAATTTGGGCTAACAGATGTGTACCTGCTCGGACATTCGCTGGGTGGAAAAACTGCTATGTTTTTTGCGCTGCATAATCCCATGATGGTCAGGAAATTGGTTGTTGCGGATATTTCACTGCGAAAGTCACCGCCTAACCGGCAGCACCAGCAGTTGCTCAATGCAATGATGGCTGTTGATTTCACCAGAGCGACCTCAAGAAGCGATATTGAAAAACAACTTCAACCCCATGTTGGTAGTGTAAAACTCCGGCAATTCCTGATGAAAAATGTTTACTGGCGCGATCGCCACACCCTCGATTGGCGATTGAACCTGAGATCGATCAATGATAACCTGTTATCGGTTTTTGAAGGCGTTGACATCTCCGGAAATTGGGAGGGACCTGCTTTGTTTATAAGGGGGGCGATGTCTGATTATATCCTGGACAGTGATATCCCAGACTTGAAAATGAAATTCCCCGGGGCCGAAGTGAAAACCATTGCGAATGCTACACACTGGGTTCACGCCGATGCTCCCGGGGAATTTTTCGAATTGGTGAAGACTTTTTTAGATCATTGAGGGTTGTTAATAACGAACAATTTCAATCTTTGAAATTGCCGTCTTGATTGTCAGCATGATTTTATTCTTTCCACTATTATAGTTGTCTGTCTGGTAAATTCCATCTCCTTTTTTTGTGAAACCATCAAATTCCTTGCTGATCATAAATGATTCGGATTTAATCTGGCATCCCGACTCCTTTGGTATCTCAACCCTGATAGATGACGCCCCGGCATTGAATGTCATCACCGTAAGCGGGTTTTTATTCCCGATTTTGATGTCGATTGAAGATGCACCCGCATCAATGGTTGTGGTATCAATTTTATAGTCTCTGAGATCCATAAGAATCTCTGCGGCTCCAATATCAAAGTCCAGGTTCCATGATGGTTTTTCACTGAGTTTTATGTCAACCTTATTTTCATTTACAGAATGGCGGATTCCCGATTTTTCGAGAGACAGGTTGATTCTCTTCAAATTGCCTTCATTAGTAGTCGTAAGTGAATAATTCCCAATGTCTCCGGTTTTATTAAATGAAAGGAAATCGGAGGTGACCCCTTGAAGGTTAAAATTACCGGCCGCAGCATCAAGCCGCAGCGTTCCTCTGCCTGTGAGGGAATCGAAAGGAACACTCAGGTTTTGCGGCTGATAGTTGTAGGTCGTTGATGAATCCTCATCATCTTCCCAATCCTGGTCAGACCAACCCCGGAAGTTATGAAAATGGAACCATGAGGATCGCTCGGAGATCCTGTTATAAAAGATCACAGTGAGTGCAAGGACACCTGCAAGTGCAGCTATTTTAAACCCATCCTTAATGGGCAGGATAGAAATCCCCCAAAGGATCAGGATCAGCGGCCACAGGCTCCAGAGGGTGCGAAAACCGAATTCAAGCACCCCAAAATTGTTCAGCATAAACAGTATCCCGATTGCAATCAGGATAAAAGCCCAAAAAACATGACGATATTTCATTGGTGCAGGATTTTAGTGTTGGTTAGTGTTCCGGTTTCTTTTTGTTACAGCATTGATCAGCAATCCGACCCCGATCACGATAAGGATAACAGGCCAGAGATCTCCGAAATTGATTTGCGGTATGAGCTCATCTGCCAGAAAAAGGGCTCCAAGCGTAATGAGTACCAGGCCGCCGATCAAACTTCCTTTCCGTTCTTTGGTTTGTGGGTGCGATGGTGATGTTGAGGAGGTTGTTTCAGATTTCAGAGGCTCAGCAGTATTGCCGGAGCTGTCGAAGGTTGTTTGTTGCGCATTCTGACAGGGTTGATTCATGGTAGGGGATACCCGAACAGGATTTTCAGGGGTTACGATCCAAAAAATAAGGTAAATGAGGACGCCTCCTCCTCCAGCCAATGTCAGTATGACAAAAGCCAGACGGATGAGCATTGAGTCCATGACAAAGTATTCTGCAAGACCACCGGCAACCCCGGCGAATTTTCGGTCAGTAATGCTGCGATATAGACGTTTTGGTTCCATTGTAGTTTTGATTTGTTGATTATGCGGTTTAGACGGCGGGAAAATGAAAAGGTTACAAAGAGCCTTGTTCCTGAATCAACCTGCCAGCTCCTGTTTTTTCCGGTACATCCGGCCTGATATGGCAAGACTCAGTTCAAACAGGGCATACAACGGAATTGCAACTACCATCTGGCTGAATATGTCAGGGCTGGGAGTAATGATACCCGCAACGATGAGAATACCGATCATGGTGTGTTTCCTGTATTTACGAAGATATTTCGGAGTAATAATCCCTATCTTGGTCAGGAACAGAACCAGGACAGGTAACTCAAATAATATTCCCATCAACAAAGTCATCAGCGTGATTGAACTTACATAAGAGGTTAGTGCAATTTGATTGGAAACAGCTGAACTCACAGTGTAACCACCCAGGAAGTTTATCATCAGCGGGGCAACAATAAAGTAACTGAACAAAACACCCATGATGAATAATAATGAAATGACAGTAACGGCCCCCCTTGAACTCCTGATCTCTTTCTCATTCAAACCTGGTTTAATGAATCTCCACAATTCCCATAGCACATAAGGGATTGCAAGAATCAACCCGGCAACGAGAGAAATATTCATATGAGAAGTAAATTGTCCGGCCAGATTTATGTTAATCAGTTGAAATTGTGATGGATCAATACATAGCGAAGGCAGGGAAAGCCATTCGCCAAGTTTGCAAAAAACCTGATAAGTGATGAATGTTTTTGACTTTGGGGCAAGGATGATGTCGTCGAATAACACATCCTTGAATGCAAAAGCAGCAACTGAGGTGACCACGATGGCAATAAGCACCCTCCATAGTGTCCCGCGTAATTCGTCAAGATGCTCCCAAAAAGTCATCTCCTTTTGTTCGTCCGATCCTGTGGATAGTGATTCTTTCATCATACAGTTTTAGAAAGGCAAAGGTAGGGATAAAAAAAATTCTTCATTATGTACGTATTCCGGATTTTACTTTGTACATTTGAATAAATAAAAATATTATGGCTGAACGCGAAATTATCCTGGAACAGATGCTCAAGGTCTTAAAGGATATCGAAACAAATACCTGTGATAAACAATTCTTCCCGGATACCAATCTGGTTGAGAAGAAACTGGATCATATCATCGAACTTCACGAAAAGGAGATAGAACTGCTGAAGGTTTTGACCAACGACCGCTGCACATGTAAAAAGAGTAAAAACAAGAAAGAGAAAAAGGAAAAGAAGGTGCAAAAGGTGAAAAAAACCTGATTACTCACACCTTGCTTGCCCCTTGGATTTACCTTGTCCATGCCGAAGTTTATGCTTCATTGCATTAGCTTGCATCGGACAACCGTACAGATCACGGTAAAGCGCTGACAAACGTTGTATCTGATCCGCATTACAAACTTTTTTTAATTCCAGGTACTGCCTGATATTCTCTTTCTGAATATTCTTCTGCAAGACAGAGAATTCTTCCGACAATCTGTTCAGCAGGCTGGTATCGGGCTGATTTTGTTCAAGTTCATTCAGGATCGCGCCCCTGGTTTTTTTTATCTCAGCAGCGATGGGTTCTGCTTGAGCCTTATAATTTTGATTGATAAGGGTAACTTTTTCTGTTTGCACTGCTGATAATCCCAGCTCATTGCTGAATGAACGGACTTGTTTTTCCTGCGGAGGGCAGCAGGATTCGGATGAGCCGGTTTTTTCGAAAAGAAAAAAACTGACCAAAGCTGCAACATTGATAACAACCAGCAGGATCAACACCCAAACTATATAGCGGTATTTCTGAAAAAAGTTCATGGCTAATTATTTAGATCAAGTATTCTGTCTTCATCGGTGAATTCGGTAATATAAAAATCTGATTTCAGGAACTGAATTTGCTCTGTTTTGGCAGTTACATGGCCGGTAGAGGAATCTCTGGTTTTAGCCGAGTAGGATCCGATCAAAATTCCGGACATGAGGGCAAAGGCAATTGCAACCGGTTGCATGATCTTCAGCCATAAAGGGGTATTGCGGGATTCAGGGCGGTTAAATGCTGATTCGATATGTTGCAGAATCCTCGTGGTGGCAAAAGGATTAGGCTCTGCTTCTTTTTCAATGTCAATAAGGTCACAATACTTTTTAAAACCTGCATTCAGCTTTGCACAGGAGGCACATGACGAAAGGTGCTCCTCTATAGAATAGTGAAGTTCATGCGGGATGGTACCTTCATGAAATGCGAAGAGGTTATCGGTAATTTGTTT
The DNA here is from genome assembly GCA_903885595.1 of uncultured Bacteroidales bacterium. GTDB lineage: Bacteria > Bacteroidota > Bacteroidia > Bacteroidales > FEN-979 > CAIVAT01. The sequence continues at coordinate 18,385 of CAISJJ010000013.1, read as the reverse complement.
GCAATCCATGGTCAGGTCTTTTGATATTCTGAAAACTGTGGAATTAAATGTTTCTGCAGATTTATTTTCGCCCGGTGAATCAGGGACTCTACTGCCGGAAGTCCGATATTCATGATTTCTGAAATTTGTTTGTACGATTGGTCATCAAATTTGTTCAGAACAAAGGCAATTCTTTGATTTTCCGGTAACCTGTTGATAGCTGAATGCAGCAGTTCCCGTTTTTCCTTCTCTTCATAATCGGCAGCAGTCACATAAGGTTCAGCATCATGACTTTTACTGTTATCAGTCTGAACCCTGAAGAATGATTCAAGCCTGACTGCAATCCCCTTTCTTTGTTGCTTTTTTAACTGGTTCAACGATTTATTGACGGTGATCCGGTAGATCCAAGTTGATAGCGAGGACGATTGTTTAAACGATTTCATTGAATGGATGATATCAAGAAAAATTTCCTGTGATAAATCCTCAGCATCTTCCATGTTCCCCAGGAAATAAAATGCCGTTTTAATCACCTGTTTCTGATAATGGGACACCAGATACTGAAAGGCATTGCGATCACGCTGCAGAATTCCGTCAATCAGTTCGGGGTCGGTCATGCTGTTACTTCAAACAATAAAAGTCAAAATATGCCATGCTAAAGGCATATTTTGACTTCAGTAGTGTCAGTTACTTACTTTTTAGGTTGAGTGGTTGCACCACTACCCTGGCCGGAACAACCATTCTTGGGTTGATGACCTTGACCACAGCCATTTCCGTTACCCTGGCCCTGACCGCAGCAGTTGCCTTTTCCCTGGCCTTTTCCGCAGCCGGTTCCGGTACATTTTCCGTTGGATCCGCCGTTGTCGCATTTCCCATCTCCGTTTTTATCTTTGAAATTTTTACCCTGGGTGCCGCCGCCTTTGGCTTCGTGATTATCACAAACGCCATTCTTGTTTGTGTCGACGAATTTACCCGGTGCCGCAGTGGTTTGTTTCGTGTCAGATTTGGCAGTGCTGGCAATTGAAGCCGCTTGTGAGAAAGTTGCGCCTGCCAGGAACAGAACCAGGCCAAGCGTTAAAAAAATTCTGGATGCAGTTTTCATGGTTTTTGGATTTTTGTTATTGATGAGTGATTATAACATATAGACAACCAAAAAAGGAAAAACTTGCGGTCGGATGAAAAATTATTCTTTTTTCCCGGTATTGAGTCCAAAAGGGAGATAAAGCGGACAGAATCCAATTAAGCTTGTAAGGATGAAAATCCCGGCGAAAATTAAAAGAATAATAGCCAGAACCCCGGATATAACATTTGCAAAATACAATGCAATCACTACGACAGCAATCAGTATCCTGATCACCTTGTCAATTAATCCCATATTTTTTTTCATTGTCGACAATTTTTAGGTTGAATAATTCAATGGTTAAACTGCCGGCAAAAATAATGAAAAAAGTGATATTAAAGCGATTTAAAACAAAGTTTTATGATTGTTGAGATTTCCTGCAGGGAAAATCAAGGGGCCGGATGTCACATCTGCCCATTTCACAGCAAGTATCGCAAACACGCTTAAAGACTTTGAATCCTGTAAATTCAATGTGGTTGGATTCATAATCCTCCCTGAGTGGTTCTTCACGCATAAGGTCAGTACTGAGGTACTTTTTATTGCAATCGGCGAAAACAGTTACAACTGAGGCATCGTGGCCGAGTTCACTCTGAATCTGCAGGGCTCCTAGAAAATTAGCGCCGGAAGAAATACCGACGGCCAAACCCAGCTGACTGGCAAGTTTCTGGGCGAGGATGATTGAATCACCATCATGAACGGCAACAATCCGGTCAAGTTGGTCGAGTTTTACGATAGCGGGAATAAATTCATCACTGATGCCCTGGATACGATGAGAGCCAACTTTGTGTCCTGTTGACATAGTTGGTGATTCAGCCGGTTCAAGTGGATGCATTTGAATGGATGGGTTTAGTAATTTCAGATATCGGCCAACGCCCATAACTGTACCCCCTGTTCCAACTCCGGCAACAAAGGCATCCGGTGTTATGCCATGATAACGAAGCTGATACCAGATTTCGGGACCGGTAGTTTTTTCATGTGCCTCAGCATTGGCATCGTTGGAAAACTGCTGCGGCAGAAATATATTGGATTCTTTGGCAGCAATCTCTTCCGAAATCCGTATACTTCCAAGGAATCCACCCTGTTCTTTTGAAACCGGGATTATTTTAGCCCCTAAACTTTTAATGATGTCAACGCGCTCTTTGCTCATCCAATCGGGCATGATGATACGAACATTATGCCCAAGGGCCTTCCCTATGGCTGCAAAGGCAATACCGGTATTGCCGCTGGTAGCTTCAACAATGGTATCACCGGGTTTAATACGGTTTTCGGCATAGGCCCGTTCAAGGATGTATAATGCCATACGGTCCTTGATGCTCCCGGTTACATTATAGTGTTCCGACTTAGCATAAATAACTCTCTTTTCACCCTTGTAGAGGAAATTGATAGCGATCATAGGCGAGTTCCCGATCAATCGCCACAGATCGATGAAACGGAGTTTAAACTGGTTGTCGATACGGGTATTTATATTCATGGTTTGAAAGGGAGAATGGATTTGTGAAGCGCTTACCGGTTGCAAAAATAAAAAAAAACGGTATGAAAAAAATCATTCCGTGAACTTCACAATGAAAACAAGTCAGATTGGCTTAACGACGGATCGAAGCGATCTCGCTAATGGCTGAAATGGCCAGGTCAATCTGTTGAATGGTATTGAACGGACCGATACTCAGGCGCACAGTGCCATGTATTTTATCTGTTCCAAGTCTTTCATGCACAAGCGGTGCACATTGAAGCCCGGTACGGCATGCAATATTATAATCCACGTCGAGCATGGTGCCTACATCTCCGGAATCGAAACCGTTGATATTCAAACTCAGGACTGGGTTTTGGTTTTCCTGGTTTTCTGCGCAATAGGTTATGACATTATCCAGGTGTTGTACCCCGTTCCTTAATTTATCCCATAAATACATCTCCTTCTTATGCAGATGATCTAACCCCTGATCAAGCACCCATTTTAAACCGGCATGCAAACCTGCCACACCAACTATATTCAGGGTCCCACATTCCAAGCGGTAAGGGAACTCTTCAAGATGGGTTTTCTGGGCTGACCGTACGCCTGTGCCACCGTAACGGGTCATCTTAACGGGAACTCCCTCCATTACATACGAACCGCCGATGCCAGTTGGTCCCATCAGGCATTTATGACCGGTGAACACCAGCACATCAATGCCCATAGCCTTCATATCAATAGGAATGGCACCTGCACTCTGACTGGCATCAACTAAGAAATAAACACCAGCCCCCTTGCATACTTTACCAATTTCAGCCAGGGGTTGCACGGTTCCGATCACATTGGAACAATGATTTACAACCACCATCTTTGTATTCGGCCGAATTGCCTTCCTGATATCCTCAGGGTCCAGGTAACCGTGATGATCAAATGGAATGAAAGTAACGTCGATGATCTTTTGCAGCGACAAATGATACAATGGGCGCAGAACGGAGTTATGTTCCAGCATCGTGGTGATGACATGGTCACCTGGTTCAGCCATCCCCTGGATGATCATGTTTAATGAATCACTTGCATTATAACTGAATGTAAGCCGGTTGTGATCATCGCCATTGAATAGGGTGGTTAGCATTTTTCTCGTTTCCTGCACTACTTCCTCAGTTTCAATAGCAGCATCGAAGCCGGACCGGCCTGGGTTAACCCCGTGTTCCCGGTAAAAGTTGCACATAAAAGTGTAGACCACGTCAGGTTTTGGAAAGGTTGTTGCCGAGTTGTCGAGATAGATCAGGTTGCTCATAGGATGAGGGTATTTAATTTGGTATTACTGGTATCATTCAAGAATCAGGGCATCAGCAACGATCTCTGCCAGTGTTTTTACCTGGATTCCAAGTTTATAGGTGACATTGATCTGTGTGAGTTGATCCACGCAATTATGGCATGGTGTGACCACAATCCTGGCGCCGGTTTTCCGGATCTGATCCGCTTTAATTTCTGCGATCTTCATTCTCCGGTCGTTGTATTCGCTCATGGCCAATTGTCCACCACCGCCACCGCAACAAAAATTATCAGCGCCATTTGGAGTCATCTCAACGAATGAGGCGATGAATCTTTTAAGGATATATCTTTGTTCATTGATGATCCCTCCGTTCCGTACCAGGTTGCAGGGGTCGTGCAGTGTAACTGTTTTCCTTATTTTTTCGGGGTCAAGTCGTATCCTCCCCTGGTGAAGGTACCTGGCAATTGTTTCAACAGAAGTTTCGACTTTGAAAGGAAAGTGAGCTTTCATGTAATTGGGAGATTCCCAGCGTAAAGCACGTGAGCCATGTCCGCATTCGGCTAAAACGAGTTTTCCTGCCTTCAGGGTGTCCATCTCTTGCCACAAACGTGCGGCAATTAACTTTGATTCCCCAGGGTTACCAGTGAAATAAGCATAATTTGTTACATCATACATCCTGGTTGAGAGGGTCCAGCTTTCCCTGGCTGCGAAAAATATTTTTGCCATTGCTGAAATAGAAAGTGGGAAAAACTTGGGCTCCCTGGGGTTGAGTGTATAAAGTATATTTTTCCCGGGCTCATTAACCGGGATGCGTGCTTCGGGATTGTTTACCTCATCGGTGAGTTCTTCTTCCATCCATTGCAATGTGGAAGTGAGTTCATCAACCGGGATGCTCATGTTGTTACCGCTCTCCAACGCGGCTTTTATTGTCGATTGAAGTGTTGCCGGGACCAGTCCCATGTTCGAAAGCATACTGCGGCCTGTTTTTACAAGGAAGCCAATGTCAACCCCTATAGAACAATGCATGGTGCATCTTCCGCACATCGTACATGCACCAAACAACAGGTCGACCATCTCAGAGGCTGTGTCCATATTCATCTCCCTTGCATTGACAAGTTTTGGAAACAACCGGCCGGTGACTGTGTTGTAACGACGGTAAACGGATGAAACGATATCTGCCTTGTGCGCAGGTGTAAAGCGGTCATCCCGGGTTTTCAGAAAGTATAAGCAACTTTCTGCACAAAGTCCGCAATGAACGCAACTGTTCAGGTGAGTCAGCAGTTTATTGTCGGTCAGGTTTGTAAAAACAGATAGCCCCTGGCGGATCTGAATTTCGCTTAATTTTTCCATTGCTGCTGATTCAGGTTTGTTTTGGAGGCCATACGCCCCTCCATCCGAAGAAATATCCAAGATGATACCGGGCCGCAAAGAAATAGATGGCGTGTTTTAATTTGCCAAGAGGGAAGTATAACATCAACACACCGGTTAAAATACAATATCCGGGAAACATTTCTCCCCGGATCAGCATCAGGATTGTCATCACCTGGAAGATTGTCACCAGGATGTTAGCCATAAAGTCGTCAGGACTGGATAGGTTCCTTAGCCCTTTTTTGATGAATCGCTTGATGAGTATACCTGTCCCGCTGATCACAGAGGCAAGGAGGGCGAACATAAGCGGATATCTTATTTCGATTGGGAGGATCATGCCTGACAGGAACAGCAGTAAGAGCAGCAATGAAAGAAAAGTCCCCAGGTGATAAAGTATGCCTGCTGAATAGGTTGGCAGGTGAAGAAAGGCAGATTCTTTTTTTGCCGGATTCATGGCCCCTGTAAACGAATAGACAACGGCCTCCGTCACTACGCCGGCTGGCGGGGAATAATCAGAAGGTTTCCCCAGACGAATTAGTCTGATTACATGATATATGCAAAACGCCAGGCATACTCCCATGCAGGCCAGGATAAAATAGTGGTGCCAGTTCATAAGCAAAGAAATGACTAAACACAACCATCTGGTTTTGGAAGTCCTGCCACCCGGCAGGCTCCCCTGGCAGGCCCTAGTGGGAACAATTCGTATATCTCCCGAAGTTTGATGCCTGTTTCCTGGCAGATTGTGCGAATCATAGGGGCCATGCCCTTTTCGATAAAGTTTCTCCTTATTATCCTGACTATCGCCCAGTGTTTGTCGCTCAGTTCAGGGATACCGTCATACCGGGCAAAAAGAGAAGCAACCTCCTCATTCCATGTTTCAGGGGCAGACAAGAAGCCATCACCATCCACATCAAAAATTTTTCCTTCGATTTCAATATTAGCCATAATTCCAGGTTAGTTTATTATCAATCCTGTGATTTCAGTACTTGATTGATTTGTTTCCCGGAGCAAGTTTGTACCAGGAATCAATCCTTGCTTTAGATTTTATTTCCTTGTTATGCCTGAACTCGTTGGTATGCTTATCATACGTGTAGTCAATCTCCCACTTTTTGTGATTTTTTACAATCTTTTTAATCGCCTCCAGGATAAAGAGCAACTCCGTGTCTGTCATGGTGGGGTGCAGGGAAATCCTTACCCAGCCTGGTTTCTCAGAAAGGTCGCCTGTATTGATCTTATCGGTAATTTTTTTTGATTTATCGTGGCTTACATCCAGCAGGTAATGGCCATAAGTCCCTGCACAGGCACATCCGCCCCGTGCCTGGATGCCGAACCGGTCGCTGAGCAGTCTAACAACCAGGTTATAATGGATTGAATCGGCATAAAATGACATTATCCCCAACCGATCAGTAATGTTATCGGCCAGGATATGGACTTTTGGAATCTTACGCAATTTTTTAAAGGCAAGACCGACCAGGACTTTTTCGCGTTCATTCATCCTTTTCACATCCAGGTGATTTTTCAGTTCGATGGCGAGGGCCGTTTTTATCGCTTGTAAAAATCCCGGAGTTCCGCCGTCTTCTCTTATCTCGATATCATCAATGAATTTGTATTCTCCCCATGCGTTGGTCCAGTCTACGGTACCGCCGCCAGGCTGATCAGGCACTTTATTGTTGTACAACGAGGAGTCGAAAATGAGCACCCCCGATGAACCAGGTCCCCCTAAAAACTTATGTGGTGAAAACATGATGGCATCCAGTTTTTCCATTGGATCGGCAGGATGCATGTTAATGTCCTCATAGGGTGCGGATGCCGCAAAGTCAATAAATGCAAGCCCCCCGTGTTCATGCATCATCCGGGCCATGGCATGGTAAGGCGTGCGGATTCCTGTAACATTGGAGCATGCAGTAAAGGAGCCTATTTTCCGCTTTCGGCCATTGTACTTTATCAATGCTGATTCAAGATTTTTCAGATCCACCAGAAGGTCAGGGCCGGGTTCGACAATAACCACATCAGCAAATGTTTCATACCACGAGGTGTGGTTGGAGTGATGCTCCATATGTGTGATGAATACGACCGGACGGTCGGCTTCAGCGGGGCCGGGATGCCCTTCGAGCTCGCCGCAGGATTTCAGGCCAAGGATCCGTTGAAATTTTACAATGGCGCCTGTCATCCCGAACCCTGTTGTAATAATTACATCCATGGGACCCGCATTGACATGTTTCTTAATCCGCAAATGGGCCTCGTGGTAGGCCGCAGTCATCAGCCTGCCATTTTCACTGGTATCAGTATGCGTATTCCCGATGAAAGGGCCGATGGAATTGGTTAATTTATCTTCAATCGGACGATATAAACGGCCGCTGGCGATCCAGTCGGCATAGATTATCCTTTTCCGTCCATAAGGCGAATAAAAATGTTGCTCCTGTCCGATGATATTTTTACGGAATTTTTTAAAATATTTCTCTGTATTCATAAAAAGGGCGAATGATCAGGGGCAGCAACAGGTATTGGCTTCTTTCCGAAGCGAATTTTCCAGGTAGTGAACATATGCATTGGTGATGATCGACTCCTGGGTAAGAACAATATCTTTTTTCTTACCACGGAGAAGTCCGGTAAAGAGCGGGCCTATATCATTTGCCATTACGACCTGGCAGTCGTTAATGGGATTAAGGAATAAATCGGAATTAAAAATCACATCATTTGTTTTATTCCATCTCATTTCTTCGCCGGTGATTTCACCAAGTTCACAGGTCAGGATAAGAAATGCTTTGCTTTGACTGAAATCGGAACAAAAGGATAATCCGTCGTTGGTAGGAAATGCTATTTTCATATTCATCAGGTTCGGAAGAATAAATTCACAAAACTTTATGTTTGTTGCAAAGGTAGCAAGTCCATATGCCTGAAACTGATGAATTACAGTGATAGTTAATTCATTAAAATGTGATAACCAACATAAAGAAATGGCTGAAATAGCAAATAAAAAACAGATAAATGACCTAAATATATGTGACAGATATCACACAATGTCATGTAAAAAATTCGGATATTTACATCAGAATTAACTGAAAAAGGTAAGGAAATTCATGTACCAGGATAACAACTATAAAATAACATCATGTCGCGACTGCAAGGTAAAGTCCTGTGCAGCAGCAGTTCTGAACATCAATGAAATTGACCAGGTTAACGAAAACAGCCGGGAAGCTGCTTTTAAAAAGGGTGATATTATCCTGCATGAAGGGTCAATGACATCCCATATTATTTATCTGAAATCGGGCCTTGTTAAAGAATTTCAGAAGGGTTCAAATGACAAGGAACAGATTCTGCAGATCGTTAAAAAACACACCTACCTTGGATTACCCTCTCTTTTTGGTGACCGGATCAACCATTACTCCTATGCAGCGCTCGAGGACATAACTGTTTGTTACATTGACCTCAATATCTTTAACCGGCTTGTAAGGCAAAACGGCAATTTTGCCTATGAGATCCTTGTATCGGTAAGTCGCGACAGCCTCAATAACTTTCACAGGTTCATGAACCAGTCGCAAAAAAAGACATATGGCAGGGTTGCCGATGCGTTGCTTTATTTTTCTAAGATCATTTATGAGTCGGAGTCGTTTGAAGTTCCCTTTTCCCGCCAGGAGTTTGCCGATCTTATTGGAATATCGAGAGAAAGCGCCACACGTGTCCTGACAAAATTCAAAGAAGAAGGTATTCTTCACCTGGATGGGCGAACCATCAGCGTTATCAACCCGGACCTGCTGCAGCAGATCAGCAAAAATGGCTGAGGTGGCTTACTGAATTACAAACCCCTCTCACAGGTTTGGAAATCACTGGTATGGCATGAGAGGGGTTCTTATATAAGCAAATGGATAATTGTCGGGTCAGGTGAAGATGATCTGGGTCTGAAGACCTCCGCACATCTCATAGAACTGGCCGACTGTAAGCACATCCTTAACACCTTCCCACAAATCTTCCTTCTTCAGTTTGAACATATCCATCGCCAGTTTGCAGGCATATATTTCACCGCCACCCGCTTCGATCATCTCAAGAAATTCTTTAACCGGCGGGATATCCAGTTTATCCATTTGGCTGCGCATCATAGCAGAAACACCGGCTTCAACGCCAGGTAGTAAACCGAGAAGTGTCGGGAATGGCAGCCCACCCGGCATACGCATGGCCGGGTTGCCAACGGTACCGGTATGCAGGCTGTTCATGGTTTTTTTTGTAATGGCATCGAGGCCGAAAAAGGTAAAGAAAATTTTGGTTTCAATACCTTCCATGACGGCGCCGTTGCTCATCACCAATGCTGCGTAAACATCTTCAATGGTGCCTTTGGCACAGATTAGGCAGACTTTTTTTAAAGGAAATTCTTCTTTTGCCATTGTTATAATTATTAAATTGGGGATGTAAGCTGTTTCATTTTTATTGGCCCACAAGGTTACACGCAGGATGCCGGTTTAGGAATTCCTGCAACTTTTGCTGCCTTTTTCATTGGGGCCCCGGGAAAGAGGCCATAAAATCCCTTGATATCGACAATGCCAGAGTTGCCAACCGAACGAATCGTCAGGGCTTCGCCTTTCGAATGCCGGTCGCGGAGAAAATCCAGAACAGCGTAGTGTTTATCCGTCAGCTGGATTCCTTCTTCCTTTGCAACTTCTACTGCCAAATCTTTAGTCCATTGGGCAGGATTTGTGAAGTAACCCTCTTCATTTACATCGACGGTTACTCCTGCGATAATTTTCTGTGCCATACAAAATGATTTTAGATTTACGATTTACGATTAGAAAAAACTGCAAAACAATTTCCTTTCTATTTAGGAACCCTATATTTCATTGCCATATTGCCTTGTTACTTTATTACTTTGTCCCGGGTCCCGTGTCCCGGGTCCCGTGTCCCGCTATTTTTCCTGATTGATCGCCTGGACAAGTCTCAAGGCATAGGACAACGATTTACGAACATCCGGGGAATTCATTTGTTTTACCAGGCTGAACAAAGACCTGTTATCCAGGGTGTCATCCATTTTAACTTCGGCAATTGCTTTTGAGGTCCGTCCAAGCGCTGCGATAACATCGGGCCGGGTTAAGTTCCTGACAATGTCGAAGTAACCATTCTGCTCAAATTCATTCATTTTATTAATGGCATCAAGCCCCATCTGGTGAATGACCGGTGAAATATCTTTCATGAAATCCTTTGCACTTTCCAGCATTTCCAGCATTTCATAGAACGTATCAATGTTTTGCAGGAGCTTTACCAGGAGCATGGGAATTCCACTGTGATCAAGATCAACCTGTGATTTGTCCAGCATTATTACAGTATGCTGGAAGGCGTCTTTTGCCACAATACTCAAATCTGAAACGAGATCATCGAATTCCTCCCGATTCCGTTTTTGCTGTTCAATACTTTCAAGGATCAGATCCAGTTTCTGGTTGAGTTCGCCGATTTGTTCCTGAATGTTCTTTTCTGACATAGCGATTTGAATTACATTTTTTTACCAGCCATCGTCATCTTTGAATCGATGGGCATCTCTTTGCCTTTTAACAGGATATGCCAGTATATCCATCGGAAAATCAGCTTTCCGTAATGGTTCATTCTTGTTTCCTTAAGCAGTCCGAATGGACCAATTCCCGGAAATGGAAATGAACCCGGAAGCGGCTCGGTATCATAGTTAAAGTCGATCAGGGCGCCTTTCCCGAATCCGGTTTCAATATAACAATTGGAATGGCCATCGAAAGACTCAGTAAATGGGCGGTTTTCAATGGCACACATCAGGTTTTCTGTAAGGACATCAGCCTGGAAGTGAACAACCGATCCTGCCTTGGATGTCGGGAAGTTACCGGCATCCCCGATCACAAATATATTCGGGAAAAAGTCTGATCGCAGCGTGTGTTTATGTGCCTTTGCAAAGTCCATCTCATCACCTAAACCGCTTCGTCCGATCATCGGATCGCCTTTATGGACCGGGATGGTAACGAGACAATCGAACGGAATTTCTCGTTCATCGTAGGAAACGAGTGCTTTTTTCTCATTATCAACTTTTTCGAGATAAAAGTCGGGGATAATGCTGATATTTTTTTCTTCCAGTAAAGTTCCAAGCATTTTCGAGGCCCTGGGTTTCGTGAAGGCTCCCGACATGGGCGTTGAATAAGAGATGTTTACTTTGTTGCGGATACCGCGTTCGACAAAAAATGCGTCGGCAAACATGACGAATTCAAGCGGCGCTACCGGGCATTTTATGGGTACATCAGCAATATTCAATACGAGTTCCCCGCCTTGCCATGTTTTGAAAAAATCAGCCAGTGCAATGGCACCTTCGATCGTGTAAAAATCGAAAATGTTTTTGTGCCAGAGTGGTCCTTTAAGGCCAGGAGTCTCTTCGGGAACCACCCTTGTGCCGGTTGCAATAATAAGAAAATCATATTTCAGTGATATCCCGTCGCGAAGAATCACATGGTTATTGGCTCCCTCTATGCGGTCGATTTCCTGAAATATGACATTGACTCCAAGCGGGAGAAAACTGGTTTTTGGTTTCACAACATCCTGGCGATTATACATGCCAAACGGGATGAATAAAAAACCGGGCTGATAATAATGTGTTTTATGCTGATCAACAATGGTTATATCCCATTCATCACGGGGCAACTGTTTTCTCATTTTGTTGGCCATGATGGTGCCACCTGTGCCAGCCCCAAGGATCAAGAGTCGTTTCATAAAAGGTGTGATTTAAACGCTTAAATAATATGCACAAAAGTACATATATGTGTAATGCGATGCATTGCAATGTTATTAAATTAACAAAATTTATATTCAGATTGAATATAAAAAAGAATGCTTTTTCATTTGGTGTGAAAAAAATAACAAAAATTCCCGGGAAGTCGGAGAAATAAAAGGAGGGGCTGAGAAATGCTTAAACTTTCTTTTCGGTTTGATCAGCAGGAGAAGTTTTTTCCGAGGGCTTTTTTAATTCCTCTTCCATGCCATCCATGCCATCTTTGAAGCTTTTGACCCCTTTGCCCAAACCTTTCATAAGTTCAGGGATTTTTTTACCGCCAAAAAGAAGGAGAACAACTAAGGCTATAAGCAACAACTCTGTGGTGCCGAGTCCGAAAATCAATAAAATACCTGAGGTCATGGTTTCTGGATTTAAAACACAATTCTATGCAAAGATACAAATCTATATGCAATTATTTCCCCTGATTAAAAAAGAGGCAGGAATCTCCATAACTGAGAAATCTGAATCCATTTAAAAGCGCGAAATCATAGGCCTTCTTCCAATTCTCACCGATTAGTGCGGCAACCAATAATAGCAAAGTGCTTTGTGGCATATGAAAGTTGGTTATCAGGCCCGACAACAGCCTGTATTTGTAGCCTGGGACGATCATGAGCTGTGTTTCCCCGTTATATTCCTCAAGTTTATGAGTATTCAGATACCCAAGCAGGGCTTCAAGGGCATGTTGAACGGTAGGGTCAGATTTTTCTCCCTGGTGATATGGATACCATTGAGGTACCATGGGAAGAACCGAGGATCCCTCATTGATCAACCTGACTCCCAGCCAGTAAATACTTTCCAGGGTCCTTGCTGAGGTAGTCCCAACGGCAAAAACAGGCTTGCCGGGATTATTTAAAAGCCGTTCAAGGGTACCTTTTGCAATAACAATTCTCTCATGATGCATCACGTGATCCCTGATGTGATCAACACTGACAGGCCTGAAAGTACCGATGCCCACATGCAGTGTGATCTTTTCAATTGCAATTTCATTTTGCCGCAACTTTTGCATTAATGGGGCTGTAAAATGCAAGCCTGCAGTTGGTGCAGCAACCGAGCCTTCGTGAGCTGCGTAAATGGTCTGGTAACGCTCATTATCAATTGATTCCGTGTGCCGGTGGATATAGGGAGGCAGCGGAATGAGGCCCATCAGAATAAGTATTTCGGAAAATGATTTTTCCGGAGGATTCCAGTGAAAAGAAATCTCAAAACTTCCATCGCCGAAATCGCGCAGGCGTTCGGCATATAATTGATGAAGCTGTCCTTCGTGGTAGCTTTCATGGACCAGGATGCCTGATTTCCATCGTTTCAGGTTGCCAACCAGGCATTTCCAGATCGATCCGGTTTGCTGGTGAAATGCTGCCTCGATCTCCGGGGTTGGGGCTAATGGTTCAAGACAAAAAATTTCTATCTGTGCCCCGGTGGATTTGTGAAAAAAAAGGCGGGCCCTGATCACCCTGGTGTCGTTAAACACCAGTAAGCTTTTTTTGGGAAGATAGTTGGTAACATTGGAGAAAATGTCTTGCCTGAATTGACCATTACTGTAAATAAGCAATTTAGAGCCATCCCGCTCCGGCAACGGAAACTGGGCAATCCGTTCGGCGGGTAATGAATAATTGTAATCTGAAATGCGGATCGCTTCAGGTTCGATCATCAGAAGTTATTTCCGGCAAAGGTCTGCAAAAAAAATGTGGGATGATCAGTGTTTTTCAGAATTGAAAAAAACAGGTTTATAGGTAAGCATGACATAGGCATACTGAGCCCATTTGCTTGTCCCTTCATTCAGCCCGTTGAGCCTTTCCATGGCCGGGGTCGGGAGGAAAAAGCAATAGGCGGCATTAACCTCGAAATTGGGCACAGGCTTATAAATAACCATAAGGTCCACTTCCGATCCCAGGTTCCTGCCAACCTCAACATAGGGAAGATCTCCGGGCTTTTTAACGGTTGCTGGCAGGTAACCCCTGGCAAGTCCAAACATACGGTATGTTGCTTCAACGGAAGTTTTACCGCCCAGCACAATGGTTGCCCTGCCGTAAAGATCAGTTAACCCGGCACTGTTACCGCTCACGGTCTGTTGTGAAAACATATCCATATAACCATAGAAACCGTGGCTCGTTGGATATAATACTGAAAAAGAGGTCGATGTGGTTTTTAATCCTGTTGTGTCTGAATAGTCATTTCCGCTCAGCCTTTCATAACCAACCAGCAATGTGATAGGTTTCAGCACTTTACAGGAAGCATATCCACCGAAAAAACCGGCATTGATCTTACGTCCGTCGCTGAAATGGCCGGCCTGGTAATAGGCGGCAGCAAAAAACTTCCACTTCCCGGAGCTATATCCGGCCGTTCCGCCAAAAGTAAACCTGCCATATAATTGCTCAGGGTAAGAAGTGGTGACCGAAGTACTGGTCGTGGTAGGCACAACAGTGGTCCCAATCGTATCATGGTTTATATTGGTGACATACAAGGTGTCATACCGGGTGGTTTTTGTCTTGCTGGTCGTGTTTCCTTTTTGAAATACATCGAGGAGGGCAAGGACACTGAAAGTCAGTTTGTCCTTGAGAAATTTCTTTTGCTCATACAAATAGCCCATGTATTTATAATTTCTCAGTGGATAAGAGGCAAGGAAAGCGCCCGGGGGTGCGGTGTTGTTGATTGCGAATCCGAAATCCCCCCGGTACCCCTCTTTTACTACCTCCCATTGAACCAGGGCTGCATCGTGTGATGCGCCCCTTGGGCCCCAGTTTGAATTTCCCAGAAGCCGCGAATCATCATATATTAATTCCATCCGGCCTATTTTAATCCCTATCCACTTCGTGAAGTTATACTTGAACCATCCTTCGTATATATTGATGGTGTTTCGCGTAATGGTATCTGAAGAATAGTTGTTTTCTCCATAGATGTAAGCATGCTGAATGGAAAACTTTGCCATAAACTGTTCATTCTTATAATCAAAGATAAGCCTGTTTCGTCCCAGGATGTCAAAGTAGGGGATTTGGCTTGAATCCCTTAACCTTGTATATCCGTCGCGATATTCAAAGCGCGGTCTGAATTCAGCTGAAATATTGAACTGAGCGCTGGCACCGGCTGCAAAAATAGTCATCAGCACCGAGAGGCAAATTGCCCTGATAAATGGTTGTTGCATAAGAATAAATTTTACCCTGATCCTTGTTATTATATTCACAGGTAAAAGTATGAAATTATATAGGAAGCCGGGAATAATCCCTGCTGAATCAATATGAAAAAATTAAGGGTTGACTATTAAATTATCGGTAATTTTGGTGGAAATTCCATTTTAAAACAGATCCATTAGAACATGATCATGCAAACAATGAATGATAATCATTGATATTCCATTTGACCGACCGGTAACAATTAAATTTTAACAAATGAAAATAAAGCAGCACATTCCGAATGCCATCACAATGTTGAACCTGTTAAGTGGTTTGATCTCACTTACATTCACTTTTGAGGGCAACTATATCTATGCCTCTTTGTTTATCTTTCTTGCAGCCGTTTTCGATTTTTTGGATGGCAATGCAGCCCGGATACTTAAAGCTCATTCTGAACTGGGCAAGCAACTTGACTCACTGGCCGATGTCGTTTCTTTCGGGGTGGCTCCGGGGATCATGATTTTCCAGATGATCTCGGTTCAATGCGGGGGGAGTTGCAATGTGCTTGAGCAGATGCATATTACTCCTTATTTCGCGATGTTAATCCCGGTTTGTTCAGCCCTCAGGCTTGCAAAATTCAATATTGACCTGAGGCAGGAGGTTAATTTTATTGGAATGCCTACGCCGGCCAATGCAATTTTCTTTGCATCGATACCATTGGTGCTGTTTGTTCAGCCCCACCTGTTCAGCCTGGTACACCTTGATTTTCTGGTAACTTTCTTTTCGAATACTCGCATTCTCACCATACTGGCGGTTTTCTTTTCCTACTTACTGATTTCGGACTTTAAGATTTTTTCGATGAAGTTTAAAAATCTTGCCTGGAAAGGGAACCAGTTACGTTATATTTTATTGATTTTATCTGTCGTGCTGTTCATTCTGTTCTTCCTGAGCGCTGTTCCGCTCATCATCACATTGTATGTGCTGATATCGATCTTTTTTCAAAACTATATTACAGATTGAAGGATAAAAGTTTGCGCTGTTACCGGAGTTCAAAATTCTGTCCGAGGTAAACCTTGCGCACATGCGGATCATCGGCAAGCTCCTGGCCTGTTCCTGCGCGAAGTATCGAACCTTCGAATAAAAGATAGGAGCGGTCGGTAATCGACAGGGTTTCATGTACATTATGGTCGGTGATGAGAACGCCGATATTTTTCTCTTTCAGTTTGGTCACAATCTGCTGAATATCCTCTACCGCTATGGGGTCGATGCCTGCAAAGGGTTCATCGAGCAAAACAAACTTTGGATCGACGGCAAGTGAACGCGCGATTTCACATCTTCTGCGTTCACCACCCGAGAGTGTTATCCCCTGGCTCTTCCTGACATGTTGCAGCCCGAATTCGTCCAGTAATTTTTCAAGGCGTTCTCTCTGTGAGCTCTTTGAGAGCTCAGTGAATTCAAGTATGGCCCTGATATTATCTTCGACACTTAGTTTTCTGAAAATGGATGCCTCCTGTGGCAGGTAACTGATACCCCGTTGGGCCCTTTTATACATCGGTTCTCTGGTGATGTTAAGGTTATCAAGAAATACCTCCCCGGTGAGGGGCTTGATTAAGCCGACAATGATGTAAAAAGAGGTGGTCTTCCCTGCTCCGTTGGGGCCGAGCAGGCCAACGATTTCACCCTGGTTTAATTCAATGGAAACCTCATTGACAACCGTGCGTTTGCGGTATTTTTTAACGATTTTTTCGGTCCTGAGGATCATGTAGTCAGTTTTAGATGGGCAACGGCATTTGTTTGCAACAAAATTAGAAAGAAAAGAATAACGAAACGAATATTCCGAATTTAGAAACATTCGGATTGGCGTCATCATAGAGGTGGCTCATACGCCATATGGCATCAATCCGGATGACTTTGAAAATATTTTCAATACCGACGCCAGCCTCCCAGTATGGTTGACCTGAAAACGACCTCAGATTGCCAGGGAAAAGGGAGTAAAGAGCATTTTTATCGCTCAGGGTCCCGTAAACGCCACGAAGGTGTGCCACCTCTCTCCATTTAAGCTTTCGAAACAAAGGAACTTTGTTGAAAAGTAGTCCGTCGAAATGATGGGTGTAAGAGGCGCTTAGCCAGGTATCGCTGGCGAATTCGTAGTAATCCATCAGGTTTGAGGCATGATCATCATAGAAAAACGATTGATTTCCATCATGAATTTTCAGCAGGGGGTAAGGCAATGTTCCCCAGATCTTCCCTGCTTCAATGATATATTTCGACCATCCGATGGTTTTAAAATGGAACCACTCTGAAACATTCAGCACAAGTTTTTGATATCCATAATCACTTTTAAACACGCCGGGGATGCCAATTGTAAAACTTAACTGAGTAATCGGGTAGGTTGAGCTGATGGTCACCCTGGCAAACTCTGCTGAAATGAAACGCTCCCGGAATGAAAGCCTTGTATCAAAACGAATCTCCGAAGTAAATATTGAATTCATAAATTGCGGATCGGTTCTTTGATCAGGAAAGATGATGAATTCAGTTGACCCGAGCGGAAAAATCTCACGATGAATTAGATGTATCCGGTTTATCAGGCCTGTGAACCATTCATGCTCGTAAGCCGCCCTGTAATCGCGTACCATCGTGAGTTTATTGTTGGGCCCGCGGGTGAACAGTGATGCGAGAATATTGTCAGTTGAAATTGCATACGGACTTGATCCAAGTTGTTCGACATCATACTTAAAGGAAGCGGTAAGGTCGCGGCGGGGATTTTTACTGAACATATAGATGAGGTCTCCGCCATATTTAAAGGCCTGGTCATATGTTCCATAAGCCAGGTAAGCTCTGAGCTGTATTTTTTTGCTGAACCTGTTTGCAGTACGCATACCTATTTTAAACCGGGCCCCTTCAATCCCGTTGTAGCTAAAGACACTGGAGTAGGGCCCGATCTCGATTTTCCCCCATTTAAAATATCCGGTAAATAGCCCGTATAAAATATCCTCGTAGATTTTATACCTGGGTACGGCTTGCACCGAATCGACCATTGTATATATGCCTTCTTCTTTGTCACTTAGTTTCTCTGGCCTGGTTTCAACCCAGAACTCCCTGGATTTATCAGTTGCATTGGGATCGATGAAAACGTCGGTTGGAAGACGGAAGAATCGCTTGCTTTCAGGGATGTCGAACTGAAAATTCCGGTAAATTGTGGTCCTGTGCCCGAAAAATCCAATCGTTTTTTTAGAATTGTCGAGAATGTTGAAATCGGCATTTAGTTTATCCCTGGTCAGCATCCAGAAAAAATTGCCGGTCCATTCAAATTCCTGCTCAACTT
>CAISJJ010000012.1 GCA_903885595.1 uncultured Bacteroidales bacterium | reverse complement strand
GGGATGAAAATCGGCGAGCTTTACATGGAAAATGTGGGCATCATCGGTGTGGCTGTTATACCGGTATTCGCCGCCTGGCTGATCGACCTCTATCCGGGAATGACCGACAGGATCGTTCCGGTAATAGCCAGAATTTTCACTCCGCTGGTTCTCCTCTCGACGGTAATTTACCTTGTGGCCATCTCCATCTCCGGGATCAGTTTGTCTGAAAACCGTGATTTCCTGCTGGTTTTCAATATCCTGCTGCTGGGTGTCATGGCGATTATTGTCTTCTCCCTTTCTGAACTGGATAAATCAGAAGTCAGGAAACTGAACGTCATCCTGCTGTTCCTGCTGGCGGTGGTAACATTGCTAATCGATCTTTACGCGCTTGCTGCCATCACGACCCGGCTGTCGGAAGGATTTACCCCTAACCGCACCGTCATCCTGGTTTCAAACATACTGATACTGGTCAACCTGCTGCTTGTTTTGCCTGGTCTTTACCTTGCGGGTTTCAGGGGAAAAGGGCTTGATCGTGTTGAAATGATCATCAACCGGTATCTGCCGGTCTATTTCATTTACAGCGTTGTGGTTATTTTTATCTTTCCGCTGATTTTTTAGGCGTTCCCATTTCATGATTTTGCATCGTGAAATAGCAAAACGGAGCCCACCCCGAAAAGCCCGATCAATTGAATCCTGAGCCGAGCCAAAGGATGCAAACACTTGTTAAACCGGACACTTTGACTTCGCTCAGTGTCCGGTTTACTTTGAGAACACCTTTTCGGAGTGAATTCAATGTTAGTTCTCAGGAGCGGTCGCAGTATACTGATTCATAACACTCACAAGGCTTTGCTGGCACACTTTACAGAAATGCATATGGCGTGTAAACATGATGCAGTCAAGCTGCGACCGGTAGATTCCTATGGGTGTATAACCTCCGCCTTCGAAAGCGCCCACTGCATCCTTATACTTTTCTTTTGAGAAATAGGCGTCTTCCTGCTCGTATTGCTTCATGAACAGCGCCTCCATCACCTCCTCGGGCACCTTTTGTTCACGAAGTTTCTTACGCTGCTGCTGGATATCGTACCCGAATTTGTCGAAGGCATCCTTGTTCCAGGGAGTGGGAAGTGGCGTACCGCCATCTACCAGGGCTTTCCATTTTAAATTGTTCTTGTCGAGTAAGGCCGTGATGTTAGTTTCCCAGGGTTCGAGGCTGATGTCGGGGGCTTCGTATGATACGGCCGAGGTGTAGTATTCATCGGCCAGTCCGGCCATATGATGACCCAGCTCATGCACCATGATGTAGTCGGCAAATTTATTGTCGGATGAAACCGTGGTATACAGATTATAAATACCACCACCACCATAGGTGCGCTCATTGACCAGGATTACCATAAAATCGTAAGGCACCTGTGAAGCCACATTCCTGATGGTTTTATTGTCATAGGTCAGGGCGTAACGTTCTGAGTCAAAGGCACCGTACTGAACACTGAGCGGGGTACGTTTGAACACCCCGGGGTGTGGTTTGCATACCCCCGAAACCTCCGAAGGCGTTTCCACTGCCCGGATGTTGATGGATTTTGACCTGGATTTGAATGGTTCCTGCGCCATCAGCACCCTGGAAAGCCTTGTCGCATCATCTTTGAATTTCTTCATCTCAGCTTTTGTATAGCCATCGCCGAGAATCACGATATCGACTTTTTCGGAAGCCGGGCCATTTTCCTGGATGACATCTACCCTATTGGTGTGAACAAGGTCGGCGGGATTCACATCTCTCGATGCCGGGTCGATTTCGGTAGTCCAGATGGTTTTGAACTTATTTGTTGATGGATCGCGTTTTCCAAGGATCACAATCACTGGTTTTTTGGGCCATGGAAAACGGATCGATTCGTTGAATGAGCCCCAGCTCTTGTCAGCTTCCGGTATGGTTTGCCACTCCCCGAAAACGCTTGCAAATCCGCGGGAAAAGATCAACGTCGAATTTTCCTTATCAACCACCTGGAAAAAGTAGGGTCCCAGTTCAAGTTTGTCGGTCAGAACGAATTTATTTCCCGGCCAGGGGCCATCGGAAACAATGCGATCAACGGCAAAATGCTCCTCCCGCGAGTTGCCGCTGTGGTTAAAATCGAGCCGCATGGTTTTGCCGGTGAAATATTCATCAAATACAACGTTTCCTCTGTTTTCAACCAGGATCTGCGGTTGTTTCAGGGTATCGGCACCCGATGTAACGGAACGCTGTTCCACCGGCATGTTAAAGGAAGTCAGGAGCACGGCAATTGTTGCAACGAAAAGAATTCTTTTCATAATCGGTTATTTTTGTTTCGCAACTGTAAAAGTAGCTGTTTTTTTTAACCTGCTGCTTCAAAACCCTGGTGGCAACATGTCTTCGTCCCGATTTTTCGTCCCGCGTCCCGTGTCCCGCGTCCCGTGTCCCGATTTTCTCCGACTACATTTCTTTGCAAACTCCGCCCGCCTTTACTATAAAACTCTAACTTTGAAAACGGCTTGACCGCAAAAACAGACCATCATGAATTACCCGAAATAATGCTCCTTCTCAACATTCTTCTCGCTTTTTTCATCGCCGGCAGCTTCATTGCCCTGCTCACCCTGCTGGCTGAGCGTTTCGGAAGTACCATCGGCGGACTGGTGGCCAATCTCCCGTCGAACATTCTCATCACCATGATTTTTATTTCGCTGACCCGTGGAAATCCGTTCCTTCAGCAAATGATCCCTGCAATCCCGGTCGGGATGCTGATCGATACCTTTTTCCTATTGGCATTCGTTCTTTTGCTGCGTTACGGGATTTCAACCGCCATCTCCGGATCCCTGCTCACCTGGCTCGCACTGGCCGTTTTGGCCAACAGGATTCCCTCGCACCTGCTCTGGATCAATGCAGCCATATACATGATCATAACGCTGCTGGTCTGGATCTGGGTCGAACACCGGGTCGACATCCCGGTAAAAGGGCGTTCAGGCAAGCGGTACACCCCGTTCCAGTTGACGGTGAGAGCCCTCTTCGCCGGGACCATCGTTGGAAGTGTTATCGCCATCGCACATTTCGTTCCTGCTTACCTTACGGGTATCGTGAGCACCTTTCCGGCTGTGCTCTTCAGCTCAATGGTCATCCTTACGCTTAACCAAGGCAGGGAGTTTGCCAGGGCCACCGGCAAGGTGATGATCCTCTCCTCCACCAACATTGTTATTTACGCCATCTCGGTTTTTTACACCTTTCCATTGCTGGGCGTGGCCGGCGGAACAGTTGTTTCCCTCATTTTTGCTGTACTGTGGGTAAAATATGTGCTGCACCGGGTGATCTTCATAAATTTCTCCAAACCGTAACCTGGTTGGTAAAACCGGAATTCCTGACGACCCTTTGCCAATTTTTCCTAACCACAATATCATTTCAGCATTCAACTGAGTGAAGTGGTCCGAATAAACCGGTGAAGGCCTGTCAGAGCGAGCGTTTTTCCAGCAGGTCAGTTTATCCCTTTAAAGAGACAGCCTCAGGTAATGTCCCGATTTGCTGTGTTTACCTGCTTTTAGAGATAAACATAACTTTTTCTTTGCCCTGTTGAAAAAAAACGGTAACGCACGTATTACCTTTTAAGGGAAAGTACGATTAAGCAACATGAATTGTCCATAAGCTCAACGTTTATGCAAACCGGGAATGTTAATTAATGAGTCTGCTCCGAAAAGCCCGATCTATTGGATCCTGAGGAGTCGAAGGATGCAAACACCTGTTAACAAGGACACTTCGACTTCGCTCAGTGTCCGGTTTTCCGCTAAATTGCCTTTTCGGAGTGGACTCATTTATGGCTATTCCATGTGGCCCGAAAAAATAAATATTGACACATGAAAGCTTCGAAAATTGAACTCAGTGGAGAATGTCGTATTAAGCTGGAATTTCCGTATAATTATTATGCGGCTTCTTTACTTAAACAGATACCTGGCGCAAAGTGGAGCATGAAGGCCTGGCACATACCATACACTAAAGCGGCATTCGCGCAATTGAAAAAATTGTTTCCTTTGGTAGATTATCCACAAAAAAGTACAGGAGAAATATCCAGTGAACCGGTAGTCAAAACGGCAGTTCCTGAATTCAATAACCAGGACCATCAGAATAAAAATGTTTCGGTACAAGTCACCGGCCGGATGATCATTTTAAAATTGCCAAAAAATGCGCTTGACACTCATTTTATTACTTCATTCCGGTATAGTCGGTGGGATGGAAAACAATTTTGCTGGATTGTACCAAATTATCCTGGGAATTTAGATCTGATACATGACTATTTCAACGAAAGAATTTATGAGTTAATTGTATATGAAGATTTTGAGGTTAAAATAAGCGCTGACACACAGCGAAAAATAAAAACAAATCAGTTGATAATTATAAAAGCAGTTACCGGTAGGTTAAAACTGATCTTTGGATTTAACAATGAGTTAAGTTACCATATTAAGACGATGCCATACAGCCACTGGGACGCGAAAAATAAATGGTGGACAATACCATATTCAGAAAAATTTCTGCACGAGATACAAATTAAAGCCACGGCTCTGAATCTTGAAGTTTTATATGAAGAAGAGGTTGTCGGGAAGGAAGATAAAGTAAAGCGGATTTCACCCTTTAATGTTGCCAATTTTCAACGCTGTCCTGAGGAATACTCCCGGAAACTAAAGGAGCTAAGGTACACCCCGAAAACCAGCAAGACATATCAGAGCATGTTTGAAGAGTTTATCAACTATTACAATTCGCAGGATATTAATCAAATTGATGATAAACAGATTATTGCGTTTTTACAATACCTTGTAATTAAGCGTAAAGTCTCTCCATCATATCAGAACCAATCCATAAACGCAATAAAGTTTTACTATGAGCATGTTTTGGGAGGAGAGCGTAAATTTTACTTTCTGGAACGCCCCAGGAAAGAGCGGAAATTGCCAAATGTACTAAGTGAAAGTGAAATCACCAATACGATTAAATTGGTAAGGAACCTCAAGCACAAGGGTATCCGCCCTACCAACCCCATCTTTTCCAATAGCTGAACCCGGTTTACCTTTGCAACAAAAACCAGGGTACTATGAAAACACCGAAGTCTGCGGCAATGTTTGCTAAGGTAGATGAATGGAAGAACAGTGGGCAAACGCT
>CAISJJ010000011.1 GCA_903885595.1 uncultured Bacteroidales bacterium | reverse complement strand
CTCAATGAAACCATTGACAAAATCAACGAGCGAATTCAAATCCTTCACCCATGCAATATTGTACTCATCCCAGGTAACAAGGTTGCCTGATTTGTAATAGGCGATCAGCTTTTCAACCGAAGCATGTTGTTCGGGGGTCTCAGTTACCGTAAGGGCCTTTTCAAGCCATAGAACAACCTGTTCAATCGGTTGGCCGTATAGTCCGCCCACTTTATAAACCCTTTCAATCAATTTTCCCTTTTCCCTGACAAGCTTGGAATTAAGACCCATGGAGACCAGCGTATCTTTTTTATTTCTTTTAGCATTGCTTTTCATTTCAGCATAAAAGGTTTCCACCTCTTCCTGATCGGGACCGTCATAAAAGTTCGAAGCTGAGCCCAACACCAGATCTTTTGTTGGATCAAGGCACACTCGCTTGGGCGCTATGTTTGGGCTGAACAATAAGGGTGTCATTTCTGCAAGAAATTGATCGGAATTCTGGCCTTCGGTTAGCGGCAGTAAAGCAGATTTTGTACCCTTGACCAAAGTGGAAAAATAATCCTGTGTAAATTCCGGAAAAAATTTATCTGTAGAATAATGATGATGGATGCCGTTGCAAAACCAAACCCGCTTGAGGTAAACCACAAATTTTTTAAAATCGTCCGTTTCTCTGTTGCCATTGAAATCAATATATATGGATTCCAGTGTTTTACGAATCAGCAGGTTGTATTGATAATTCTGGTCATATGTAATATCCCGGCCACACAATGCTGCCTGGCTCAGGTAATAGATAAGTTTCTTTTGCTGCAGGCTGAGCTTTTCAAATCCCGGCACCTTGTATCGTAATATTTTTGCATCAGCAAACTGCTCAGTAAGAAACTTAAAATCTTCCAACCCCTTTTTATCTTCCGGGTTTCCTGTGCCCATGCATGAACAGGTAAGCGTTGCTATCGTCATTATTGCCATTAGATTAAAGTACTTCATAACACGCTCTTTTACCCATCGCAGTTTATTGTAAAACATCACAGTTTATTGAGTGACATCAACAATTTCTTTCCCCTCAAAAACCGGAACCACCTTGGTCTGATCCAATTTAAAGGAATAGGGTATCACATCATCCAGGTTCAGTTTTCTAAGACGGTGCCTGTGTGCTGCTTTTTCAATATAACCAAGAATATCGGGACGAGCCAGCTGCCACAAATCAAGGGCAGCTGCTGCTGAATCACATTGGGTGGTAAACCTGCGGCTTTCAAGCAGCCTGTCGGTCAGCGCCCCGGCAAACAAAGTGTCTTCAAGACAAAATTTATTTTTCCAGCCTGAACAAAGAATCACCACATTTTTATCCTGTTGGATCAGCCAATCAACCAAAGCCGAGAGATTGATAAATGCGCCCATGGCAATTTTCTCTGCTTTTCGGGCAATCTCCAGGGCACGAGTGCCATTGGTGGTACAATACACCAGGGTTTTGTCGCCAATTGCCTCCCTGGAGAAGTTAAAAGCGGAGTTTCCAAAGTCGGCAAAATCGAGTTTCCTGCCATCCTGCTCCGAAGCAACCAGGTAACCCTGGTCTTTCATTGCTTTTGCCTCTTCAAGTGTTGATACCGGAATGATATTTTTTACCCCATTGTTAAAAGCGGCACATATTGAGGTTGTTGCCCGAAGTATGTCAACAAGTACCACAATGAAGTTGTCTTTGACCTGGATCTCAGAGAAAAGCCTGGGAGAAAAGCATACTTCGATACAACGGGGGTTCCCGGCATGATTATCCATCCTGATCAATAAAATACAATTTCACATTTCGGAAGGATGGCCCTCAGTTTGTCCACGCGTTTTGCTGAAACTTTAGTCATGAACATCTTGACCGATTTAAGTTTGGTCATACCGTCAAGCACATCGATACTGGATACTCGGGTATTGAAAAACTCAAGTTCCTCGAGGTTCACCAGCTTTTCAAGGTATTTCAGGTTTTTCACCCTGGTTCCGCTGAATTTCAGTATTGTCAGATTCCGCAAATTCTGCAGGGCATCGATATCCTCAACCTGGGTATCTGAAAAATCAAGTTCGGTAAGATTATTAAGATTCGATATGGGGCTAAGGTCAGTAATGGGGTTTTTCGGACAACGCAGCTTTTTAAGCTTTGTCATTTTGTTGAGTGGATCAAGCTTTGTGACTGCCGTACCTGAAAACTCAAGTTCAGTCAACCGCAATAATTTTTTAAGTGGATCAAGATCAGTAATCCCGGAATTTTCAGATATCACGACACTTGTTAGTCCAGCAATCTGATGAAGTTGAATTTCATCAGGGGTGCCCTGAATTTTTATCTGTTGTAAAAGCACCTTTTGCCATGCGGGACTTAATTTATTCCATAAATCCTGGATTTTACCAGTCTGAAAAACCAGTATGCAATCCGGATTCTTATCAGCAAAGGCGCTCCCATCCAATCGATCAAGTTTTGTATCGTCTGCAAAAACATACTTCAGACTTTTCATTCCAAATAACGGGCTCAGATCATTGACATCTGTGCGATTAATTATGATCACTTCAAGGTTTTCCATCCCCGACAAGGGCTGCAAACTTTCAATATCTGTGTTTGAAGCATTTATTACCTTTAGATTTGTAAGATCCTTTAAAGGGTCAAGCGAGGTGATTCCAGTGGATTGACACTGAAGGTTCTGTAACAGGATAAGTTTACTTAGCGGGGCCAGGGAGATTATCAACTTTCGACCTAAAATGTTAATACTGTCAAGCATGACCAGTTTGTGGAGTTGCTCAGTGGTCGGTGGACGATCAAGCTTAATGTAAAAATCGAACTGGTTCTGCCATTCCTGTGTCATATTATTCCACCAGGCAGTCAGGTCTTTTGTAGCATATACGAGCGAAGCATCAGGATGCTTCTGAATGAAATTCAGTAATTCCTTCTGGCTCACAGGTGACTTATTGCAATAAACCCTTTGAAGTCCAGCCAGGTTATCTAATGGGGCCAGGCTCCTCACCCAGGTACTGTCGCAATAGAGGCTAATCAGTTTCGTCAGATTTTTCAGGGAATCCAGGTTATCGATTGGCGTGTTTGAAATGTTAAGATTTTCAAGGTTCACAAGGCTGGCAACAGGTCCCAGATTATGAATCTGGGTATGGTTTATCCGCAAATCGGTAATTGAGGTCATGTCCCTGAGTGGACTCAGGGAGGTTACTTTGGTACCACTGATATCGAGGATTGAAAGAGCCTGGAATGTGGGAATCATTGACAAATCACTGATTGGCGTATCCTTCATTCGCAATTGTTCGATCAGCAGACAATATCGTAAAGGCTGAAGTGAGTCAATGTTGGTATTCGAAATATTAAGAATTTCGAGATTATTCAGGTTACGTAATGGCATCAGGTCATTTACCGGCGTACCGGAAAGATTGACATCTGTCAGGTCTGAGAGTTTACTCAAGGGTTCAAGATTGGATATGGTTTGATCACCCGATAAATTGACGCTGCCAACATGAATGATCTGATCGAGAAACTTATAAAATTCAGATCCCATAATGCTTTTCTTCTGCCCTCCTACCATAGCAACCGAATCATTAAAACTCTCAATCTGATCCATGGGTAATGTCCCCTCAAGCATCATATCTTTTGCAAGAATCGACTTCCATCCCTGTGAAAGCCCATTCCACCATTGCCGCATATCGTCCCTTTCATTCAGCTTTGTGGTGTATATGCTCACTATTTTCAGCTGCTGCTTCACCGAGTCGAAATTGATCTCGATGTACCTGACTTTATTGGCATTAACAGAATCACCGTTTATAGTCATCCCTTGCAGGCTCCGGTTAGCGGTTACTTTAAAGTAGATGAGTCCTTGTGGGTTTGTCTCAACGTTTACACTCTGTACTGTGTAGTTAAATTTTACATTCCTGAAAAAAAAGTCGACATCACTCAGGTAAGCCGGCATATTCTTATAGAGTGGCACCAACCGTTTTTCATCCAGGTCATCCTCTACCTGCACCTCCTCATCCCAGCACCATTTAAGATAGCTCTGCGATATGATTGTTTGCTTTTCATTCACAGTATTCCTCTTGTCCCCAATAAAGTTCAGTGAACTTTCGAAAAACTCCACCAATGGAACCACCTGCAATTTGAATTCATCGATCTTGTTCGCTGCAATCATCCCGGGCTTATATTTATCCTGCGAATCCTTACTGGCTGCAGCTGGTTTTTTATTTGCCGGCGTCACCTGGTTTTTTGGCTTGGTGGTTGTCTTGTTTTGCGATGTGGTCGATTTTTTCTTTGTGGTACCGGTCTTTTTCTGCGCCAATACTGGATTATAACCACAAGTTACCGCTATTAGCAGCAATATAAGAATTGTCCTCATTCAGGTTTATTTAACATGTGTATAATGTCCAATCAAATCCCTCTTTTCCTGATCATTCAAACGGAGCACGTTTGATATCAGCCATCCGGAATTAACGCTGTTCCGGTTAAAATAGGAGATTTCGAAGTACCAGTTCGGAATCTGAAAAATGTGGAACTTGACATTATTTACGTCAACAAAGTTAAGGTTTCCATTCTTCATCTCCATCACAAACAGAGATGTCATGTCAGGAATATAACCAAGTTCAAGATAAAAATCAAGGTTTTCAGTCTCCTTAAATGCTTTATGCAAATTCATAAAATCAAGTTCATGACTCATCGGGTGAATAAAGTATTTCAGGTTGGTAGTATCCTGAAGATGGGTGAACCATGATTCAAACTTGTTGAAATAAACGTTTGAGATCACCCATTTGTAACCATTCAGCTGTTTCTCGATTTTCAGGTATAAAATCAGGTTTACTTTCTCCTTTTTGTAGGTAAAAGTGGCTGTTACTTCTGCAAACCAATCCTTTGAATAAAAGTCAAGAAAAGCAGGATTCTTTTTATTCAGCACATCATCAATGAAAACGAATTTGGCATCGGGATTAATGACAGAACTTGTATTATCAAAAAGGATGTTTAGGTAAGTCTTGCGTGCTTTAAGGTCGCGATAACCCGGATCGCCCGGGTAAAATCGCCTGCCTTGGTTATCCTCTTCTCCGTTAAACCTCAGAAAAAATTGGTTTACCTGCTTGGTTTGCGCATAAAAAACAGACTCATCACCGGTGAAAGAGCCAATCGACCCTTGTGCCAAACAAGTAAAAGGCATCCATAAAACTAAGATCCATGTGAGTTTTCGCATAGAAAAGAAATTAAAAATTAAAAATTAAAAATTACACCTTGTAATTAGTAATTTCTAATTCCTAATTATTTGGAGGTTTCTTTTACCCTGATGTCACCGAGCATCACGTCCCAGAATCCGATCAACCGGCCGCCGATCTGGGTTTCTTTGCGCTTTACGTAAACCGTAATATCCTTTTTGGTGGTATCTTCGTATACAAGTCCTTTTTCCTTGTCATAAGCCTGAAACCGTTGGTAAATTGTAATAACCCCAACATAGGTTCCATCAGGCTGCCTTACAAGGTCGCTTACATACTGGATCTTATACCAATCGATGGTCACGCGGTCATAATTGAGCTGCATGAGCCGATCGAAATACTCGCGGACTTTATAATAATTCACATCTTGCCGGCCAAGGGATGAAACGCCAATTTCGCTGTTTTCCATAAACAATTCGACTGCACGTTCTATAACCCGTTGTGCATCAGACCACGGGGTCTTTTTATCGCCAATGATGCTGATGTACTTGCTCAAATCACGAACCTTTTCAAGGGCCAGGCTATCAACGGCTTGTTTACGCTTTGGGGAGAGATTATCCTGTGCGGCAACCCTGTCCGACATGGCGAAAAGGGAAACCAATATGACTAATGAAAGAAGCTTTCTCATGGTTGCTATTTTTTAATTAAATCGAGTCCCTTGATTTTTCCATTGGTGTCGGTCATAATTGCATCAATGGCGTTTTTATTAGTCTTTGTATCCTTGAGTAAATTCAAGTAGCGTTTGATGTTCGTTGGCTTGTCATAATCCACCATGGAACCTTCACGGCTTATGATGATCAGTACAGGGACATCATCCGACGAGAAATACTGAAGTGTTTTCTGGATTGTTGCATCGGCTTGCGAAAGATTACCCGCACTGGCCGCATTTGCAATGGTGTTAAATGCATTTTCCAACTGAGACTTTACAGGCAGGTCAGCGCCTCCGGAAGTCCTCATCTCCTGAATTTTCTTTTCCAGCCGGGCCATCAGCTCATCATTGTCAGCGCTTTTTATATTCTGTGCCCTGATTTTGTCAAGTTCCCGTTGTAATTCATCGGCTGATTTATTATCCTTGTTGAGCAGTAAATCATAAAGTGATGCCTTGGCAATATCTGCCTTTTGCGCATTCATTTTCTCCTCCGCCGCCAATACAGATTTGAGCTTCTTCTGGGCCTCGATGATCATTTCATCCAGTTCCTGATCACCATAGTTTTTATTCATGATCTCGTCCACAATTCTTTTTTGCTCATCATAGGTTAGTGTGGTAGCGCCGGCGATGATCGGCTGCAGCTGTTTTTTTGCATTTTCGATCTGTGCTTTGCGTTCCTTTTTTGACAATTTTCCGGTCGATTTACAACCTTCAGTTCCTGCTAAAACCGTTGCCATCATTAAAATGATGACAAACTGTTGCCAGCGAAGACTTGTTATTCTATTTAATATTTCTGACATAGCTATAAATATTTACGATTTACGATTTACGATTTGTGTCACGGTTTGGTCACGTCTTCGTCACGTTTTTCCGTCACGCTTTATAAAACGGGAACCTGACCACCTTCGCCCTCAGAATTTTTTCCCGTATCCTGATATGGATCTCACTGCCTTCCTTTGATAAGGAAGATGGTACATAACCCATACCCACCGGTCTCTTCACCGACGGGCCCATCGTTCCCGAAGTAACCTCCCCGATCTTGTTTCCCTGGGCATCAACTATTTCATATTCATGGCGGGGGATCCCCATATCAACCATCTCAAAACCTACAAGGCGATGTATTGTACCCTCCTGTTTTTGCTTCAGCAAAACAGCCTTGTTGATAAAATCCTTGGTATCGGTAAATTTGGTAATCCATCCTAAGCCGGCCTCAATGGGAGATGTGGTATCGTTAATGTCGTTCCCGTATAAACAATAGCCCATCTCAAGCCGTAAAGTATCGCGTGCTGCCAGACCGATTGGCTTGATGCCAAATTCTTTTCCTGCTTCAAACACAGCCTCCCAGATTTTCGGTGCATCCGCATTTGCCATGTAAATTTCACAACCTCCTGATCCGGTGTAACCGGTGGTGGCGAAAATGACATCAGGAACCCCCGCGAAAGTTAGCTTTTTGAAGGTGTAATACTCCATATCGGTAACAGTGGTATCTGTGAGTTTCTGCATCGCCTTTAACGCCAATGGTCCCTGTATCGCCAGTTGGGATATTTCATCCGAGGCGTTGTAAAGCGTCGCTCCCATTTTATTCTGCTTATTGCACCAGGCCCAGTCCTTATCAATGTTGGCCGCATTCACTACCAGCAGGTAGGTCAGGTCGTCAACTTTGTAAACCAGCAAATCATCAACAATCCCGCCTGTTTCATTGGGGAAACAGGAATATTGCACCTTGCCGGGAACAAGCTTCGAAGCATCATTCGAGGTAACCCATTGAATGAAATCAAGCGCCTTTGGTCCTTTGACCCAGAATTCGCCCATGTGCGAAACATCAAATACGCCAATACCCTTGCGAACTGTTTCATGTTCGGCGTTAACACCTTCGTACTGGAGTGGCATATAGTAGCCGGCAAACGGGACCATTTTGGCCCCAAACGCTTCGTGAAAATTTGTGAATGCTGTATTTTTCATCTTTTAATAATTTGTTTTTAATGGTCACATGGAATCTGATGAAAAGAATATGATCATGAACGTAGCAAAAGTAGGAAAAATTGCGCGGTTGACAGCTGAATGTTTATATATTACAGCAAATGTTCATATGTTCCGGCCAATTAATTTTTAATTTTGGCCCATGATATTAACCAGGAAAAATACACCACGGTGGCTCATTTTCGTCATCGCCCGTTCCTATGCCGGGATTATCCGATATACAAGCGCCGGTGAAGCCGGGATCGTTGCAAAGCGTACCCTCGACCGCGACATGGGTGCGAAAAATAAGGTTCTGGCTTTCATTGACGACAGCAGCAATAAACAAGGCAAGAAACTTGAAGGGGTCAACATTCTCCATCCGGATAAACTGGATGTAAATCGCATCAGGGAGGAAATAACCGGAAAATTTTTGACACCTTTCATCCCGATGTGGTCCATCATGCTGCCGCTTACAAAAATGTCCCAATGATGGAGAGCAATCCGGCCGAAGCAGTACTCTCCAACATCAGGGGCACACAGATCATAGCGGATCTCTCCGTTTATCATGGGGTGCGAAAATTCATAATGATCTCCACCTATAAAGCGGTGAATCGAACCAATGTGATGGGGGCTTCAAAGCGAATTGCTGAAATCTACACCCAGGCACTCAGTAAAACAGCCGATACGCGGTTCATCACCACAAAATTTGGCAATGTGCTGGGATCAAATGGGTCTGTCATCCCCCTCTTCAGGAGCCAGATCGAAAAAGGGGGACCACTAACCCTAACCCATCCCGAAGTGACCCGGTTCTTCATGACCATCCCCGAAGCTTGCCAGCTGGTTCTTGAAGCCGGCTCTCATGGAAAAGGAAGAGAAAGATTCATCTTCGACCATGGTTGCGTCGAAGTCAAACTTCGACATCATCCTGAAAATGAAACAGAAGGTTCCTGAATATAAAAGTCAGAATTCAATCTACGAGCAACTGGATACATGACAAGTGACTAATGACGAGTGACTAATGACGAGTGACAAGTGGCTGATTTTTTCCAATTTTCAATTTTTAATTTTTAATCATCGATGTTTACCATCCTCGGTCCAACGGCAACCGGAAAGACAGCCCTCGCGGCCCATCTGGCATATGAACTGAACGGTGAGGTGATCAGCGCCGATTCACGACAGGTATACCGCGGGATGGATATCGGGACCGGCAAGGATTACGACGATTATCTTGTCAATGGAATCCAGGTGCCATACCATCTGATTGATATTGTCGATCCTGGTTATGAATACAACATTTTCGAGTTTCAAAAAGATTTTCTCAAGGCATACGAAGATATCACCGGGCGAAAGAAAACCCCCATTCTCTGTGGCGGCTCAGGAATGTATCTCGAAGCAGTTTTGAAGGGATACCGGTTGACAAAGGCCGAAAATGACATGGATTTTCTTTCATCCCTGGAAGATAACTCGGATGATCAGCTGGTCAAAATACTTAAATCATTCAAAACACCCCATAACATCACCGACTTTGAAGACCGGCCCAGGCTGGTTAAAGCAATCCTGGTTGCCCGTTCTGCAGAACAATCCCCATCACAAATCAACCAGGAATCCGTCCAGAATCCTTCCACACCCGATCAGCCCTTTCCGAAAATCAATTCGACGATCTTTGGTATCAGCTACCCCCGCGGACTGGTCAAAGCCCGCATAACAAAACGGCTTGAGTACCGTTTGGAACACGGTATGATTGAAGAGGTTGAAAAATTGCTCTCCACTGGCATTACCCCCGAACGACTCATGAAATATGGTCTCGAATACAAATTCGTGGTGCTGCATCTCTCCGGGAAGATCTCGCGCAACGACCTGTTGCGTGAGCTTAACATTGCCATCCGGCAGTTTGCAAAACGCCAGATGACCTGGTTCCGCAGGATGGAGCGCCAGGGAATGAAAATCCAATGGATCGACGGGCGGCTGCCACTGGAAACAAAACTGGAAAATATCCTCCGAAAAATCAGGGATCAAAAAATAGGTTAGTCCTTACTCTCATTCAGAATCAGGCGGAGCGAAATGTCTTCTGTGATATGATTCCCGAGTTGACCGGTTGTTTTGAGTTTTGTCTTGAGATGGAGGTAGCAGGTCCTGACCAATAAAAGTTCACACCAGCAGGTTTTTCCATGAATAGGAAATCCCTGTTGATCTATGATTGGCAGGATCGGAAATGACAAACCAAAGCAAAATTCAAATTATTGAATCAGCATGGAAATTTTCAAGGAATTTAAGACGAACGCATACAAATATCACCAAAGTCAATTATTTTATTTATATTTGGACTCGTTTTAAATTAGATATTTCAACAAACAATCTATTATGCCCCAGTTTTCAAAGGTTATTCTTCTCCCATTTTTTATCATACTTCCCTTATTGGCAGCGGCACAGGAGGTGCAGTTTTCTTCCTCGGCCAGGCTGTTCATGCAGCGCATCGAACGATTCAAACCCCTGAAACCCTGTTCTGAAAATGAGATCCGTGAACTGAACAAGGAATTCGTGGTCGTGGTAAGCGGGAAAAAAGTCATGGCAGGGGCCATGCTGAAGGTGAATGAAGGCATCGACATGAAGCGCCTTAAGAAACTGGGAGTTGAGATCAACACCAATGCAGGTGGAGTTCTTACCGTCCGGATTCCTGTAAATAAACTCGAGAAACTGAAACATGTAAAAGGTTTGGTCCTTGTTGATGTTGACCTTGCTGTTCAAACCAGGCAGTGAAGTCCTGAACCGGCCGGGTGGCGGAACCGGAATCCCTTATCCGCAATTATAAACAGAGCATAGTATTAATTTAAACCATAAATTATGAGAACTATATACACCCTTTTAATTATTGTCATTTGTTCCCTTTCATTGCCCGCTTTAGCGCAGCATGTGCAATTTTCGGCAAACACCAGGGCATTTCAGCTCAGGGTTGATGAACTTTCGTCGCGTAAAAGCAGCCAGGCGGCTATGGTATCCGTTCTTTCGCAGTTCTACCCTGTGAAGACCATAAACAATCAGAATTACATCGGCGCACTGATCCGCGTCTTTCCCGGCATGGACCGTACGGCGCTGGAGAACCTCGGTGTGAAAATCAACACGCGGGCCGGAAACATCTGGTCGGTGATGATCCCGCTTTCATCGATGGAGGAGCTGAACGGAATCAGGGGACTGGATTTTGTGGAATTAGACGCGCTTATCAGGCCGAAGCTTGACAATGCCACTGCGGAGAGCCGCGTGAAACTCGTGCAGGCCGGTACGGGTCTGAAGCAGAAATACTTTGGCGACAGTGTGGTCATTGGAATTGTGGACGAGGGTTTTGACTACACCCATCCCGCTTTTTATGACACCACGGGTACCCGGCTCAGGATTCTCAGGGCATGGGAGCAGGGCAACGACCAGGGGCCGGCACCTTCCGGCTTCAGCTACGGCACTGAAATCACAGGTCCTGATGCTTTATTAGCCAAACAGACTTCTGACCCGGAATCTCACGGAACGCACGTTGCAGGAATTGCCAGCGGTTCCGGGTTCCTTACACCCGGCGACCAGTACAGGGGTGTTGCACCGGATGCCGACCTGGTCCTGGTACGGGTCGGAGATGCTGCCAGTGCCGTTACCGACGGGATCAATTATGTTTTTCAACAGGCTGCAGCTGCCGGAAAACCGGCCGTGGTCAATCTCAGCCTCGGCAGCCATATTGGTCCGCACGACGGCACTTCGCTCATGGACCAGGCCATCGATAACCTGGTGGGACCGGGGAAGATCGTTGCAGGCGCGGCAGGCAATGAAGGAGGCACCCCCCTGCACATTTACCATGCATTTAACAGCGATACCATCAGGACAGCGGTTTTTTTTGAGAACAGGGATGCTGTATACAACCTCGGGCAGATCGAGCACTGGGGATCGGCCAACAGTGACTTTTCCATCGCATTGAATGTTTTAGACGCCGGTCTGAACGTTATTGCCACCACCCCATTTTATACAGCGTCCGACAATCCCGGCATTGATACGCTGGAGCTGCTGGGGGACGACACATTGCAATATTCAGTGACCGGCGTCGGAAGCAGCGCCCTGAACCAGAAGCCAAACCTGCTTGTTGTGGTTAAAATCGTCAAAAAGGGCTATATTGTCGTTTTGAACGTAACGAGTACCAACAGCCAGGTTAACATCTGGAACCATGGCCGCGGGATTGGTGCAGCCTTTGTTGGCGATCCCCAGCTCGGTTATATAGCGGGCGATACCAAATGCACGGTGGGCGAGATCGGCGGAACATCCAAAAAAATAATCACGGTTGGAGCATATACCACAAAATATACTTTTCAGAACATAAAAGGGGAGACCATGACAAGCACTGACTCCCTTGACCGGATTGCCAATTTTTCAAGCCGGGGTCCTACCGCCGATGGCAGGACCAAACCCGAGATCACAGCCCCGGGAGAACAGCTCGTTTCATCGGTGAACTCTTTTGATCCATCGTATGATGAGAATAACAGCCAGGTTGTGATGAAGGTTGAAGACGGATCCTCACGATGGTTCTTTGCCGCCATGCAGGGAACCTCCATGGCAACACCTTTGACAACCGGTGTGATCGCATTGATGTTGCAGGCTGACCCGAACCTGGGTCCTGAACAGGTGAAGCAGATATTGCAGGAGAGCGCCCGGACCGACACTTATACAGGAATCATCAGTCCAGGTGGCAGCAATACCTGGGGATGGGGCAAGATCGATGCCCAAAAGGCGGTGCTGGCTGCCTCCGGCAACTCAGGCATCGTTTTGCTGGGGAATACGGAGTTCCTGGTTTATCCAAATCCGGCCCGGGGACTCGTATTCCTGAAGAACAACGGCTCAGGAAGCCTCTCGGCGCACATCAGTATGAGAAACAGTCATGGCGTCATTGTGAAAGAGGATTACAACCAGTGGAATGCAGGTAGTATTTACCCTCTTGATCTTTCGGCATTTCCTGCGGGTATGTATGTGATTACACTGACCGGGAGCAATGGCCTGAAATCGTCACAAAAGCTTCAATTGATCAGGTAAGTCACCTTCAGATTAATACCTATTATTTACAGAAAGGGTGTCGCATTTTGTGACACCCTTTTTTGTCACGTTCCTTTGTCAAGCTTCTCACGCTTGTTACTCTCACAAAAGGCTAAAAGGGCAGGACACGTCACAGCAATAAATTGCAAACCGGCCAAGTGCCTTAAAATACTAACCGGAAAGGTTGTAATTTTGCAGTCTGGAAAACGGCTTTAGCTTATCCTTTCACTACCTGAATATATTTTTTTTGTAACTTTTTTATATAACTTACTGACATACAATACAAAAATGATTACAGTTTCAAACCTGGGCGTCCAGTTTGGCAAACGCATCCTGTTCCAGGATGTGAACATGGTTTTCAATCCCGGCAATTGTTACGGGATCATCGGGGCCAATGGTGCCGGGAAGTCCACCTTTCTCAAATTACTTTATGGTGAAGTCACTAATACCAAGGGAAGCGTGACCTTTGGACCAGGTGAAAGACTCTCTGTTCTCAAGCAGAATCACGCTGAATTCGATGATTTTCCGGTGCTGACCACTGTACTCATGGGGCATGCCCAGTTGTGGGATATCATGAACGAGAAGGATGCGCTCTATGCAAAACCCGACTTTTCGGAAAAAGATGGCAACCGGGCCTCGGAATTGGAGGAGAAATTTGCCGCCATGGACGGCTGGAATGCCGAAAGCACAGCAGCCAGCCTCCTCAGCGGACTGGGAATAAAGGAAAACCTCCACCATAAGCTGATGCGCGATCTGAATGGGAAGGATAAGGTGAAGGTATTGCTGGCACAGGCACTCTTTGGCAAACCCGATAACCTTTTGCTCGACGAGCCTACCAACGACCTTGACCTCGACACCGTAAACTGGCTTGAAGGTTATCTTGCCAACTTTGACAACACAGTGCTGGTGGTTTCGCACGACCGCCATTTCCTCGATTCAATCTGCACCCACATCGTCGACATCGATTTTGAACGGATCCAGCAGTTCCCGGGAAACTATAGTTTTTGGTACGAATCCAGCCAGCTGGCGCTCCGTCAGCAGCAGGCACAAAATAAAAAGGCCGAAGACCGGAAAAAGGAACTGCAGGAGTTCATAGCCCGTTTCAGCGCTAATGCGTCTAAGTCGAAACAGACGACCAGCAGGAAAAAAATGATCGAGAAGCTCAACATTGAGGAAATCAAGCCCTCCACCCGCAAATATCCCGGCATTATCTTTACCCCCGACCGGGAACCCGGAAATACAATCCTGGAGGTGAAGGACCTGTCAAAAAGTGTTGAAGGGGAGTTGCTTTTTAAAGATCTCAGCTTCACCATGCAGAAGGATGACAAGATCATATTTCTTTCAAGAGATACCCGTGCCATGACCACCCTGTTCGAAATTATCAAGGGGCATGATTTGCCGGATGCTGGGACTTTCGTCTGGGGACAGACCATCACCAAGGTTTACCTGCCTCTGGAATATGAAAAATTATTTCAGACTGATATAAACCTCATGGAATGGCTTGCACAGTATTCAAATGACACACATGAACAATATCTCAGGGGATTCCTGGGAAAAATGCTGTTTTCAGGCGAAGAAATATTCAAAAAGGCCAATGTGCTCTCTGGCGGCGAAAAAGTCCGCTGCATGATCGCCCGCATGATGATCCGCAATGCCAATGTGATGATCCTCGACTCCCCTACCAATCACCTCGACCTTGAATCAATCCAGGCATTCAACAATACACTGATAAAATTCAAAGGTAATATCCTGATGTCATCTCATGACCATGCATTCATTCAAACGGTTTGCAACCGGATCATTGAAATTTCGCCCAAAGGGATGATCGACAAACGGATGGATTACGATGATTACATCTCGGATGAAAAAATTCAGGAATTGCGTAACCGGCTTTATTAAATGACCAATGACCAATGACTAATGGCGAATAAAATTTACGATTTACGATTTTTTGTCCCGCGTCCCGATTTTCGTCCCGCGTCCCGATTTTTCGTCCCGTGTCCCGATTTTCGTCCCACGTTTAATTTCTTTCACAAATCCATCTAACCGAGTATGATCGCAGCTGACGGGCTTACAGTAGAATTCGCCGGAACCACCCTATTTAAAAATGTTTCGTTCGTCATTAACGACAAGGACAGGATCGCCCTTATGGGTAAAAACGGGGCAGGGAAATCGACCCTGCTGAAAATCCTCGCAGGAGTAAAACCGCCTACAAGCGGAAGGGTCTCCTCCCCCAAAGGCACTGTAATCGCGTACCTTCCCCAGCACCTGACAACGGTCGACAGCCGCACAGTGTTTGAAGAAGCATCGCAGGCGTTTTCTGCCATGTACGAAATGAAAAGCCGCCTTGAGGAATTAAACAGCCAGCTTACAACACGTACCGATTATGAATCGGAGAGTTACTTCAAACTCATTGAGGATGTATCGCACCTTAGTGAACAGTACTATTCCATTGAAGATACCAATTATGATGCTGAAATAGAAAAAATATTGCTGGGACTGGGTTTTCTGCGCGGCGATTTTATCAGGCCTACGCGAGAATTCAGCGGTGGATGGCGCATGCGGATTGAACTGGCCAAAATCCTTCTGCAGAAACCCGACCTCATCCTTCTTGATGAGCCCACCAATCACATGGACATCGAATCGGTTCAGTGGCTTGAGGAGTTCCTGATCAACAGCGCCAAGGCGGTAATCGTCATTTCGCATGACCGGGCCTTTGTCGACAACATAACCACGCGCACCATCGAAGTTACAATGGGTCGCATCTACGACTACAAGGTCAATTATACAAAGTACCAGGAACTGAGGCTCGAACGCCGCCAGCAGCAGCAGAAGCAATTCGACGACCAGCAGAAAATGATTGCTGAAACCCAGGATTTTATAGAACGATTCAAAGGAACTTACTCAAAAACACTGCAGGTACAATCGCGTGTAAAGATGCTTGAAAAGCTAAACCTCGTTGAGATCGACGAAGAAGACACCTCTGCACTGCGATTGAAATTCCCACCTTCTCCTCGCTCAGGGAGCTACCCTGTAATTATCCAGGAGATGTCGAAAAGCTATGGCGACCATAACGTCTTCTCAGATGTCTCGCTTACCATTGAACGGGGCGAACGGGTGGCCTTTGTCGGCAAAAACGGTGAAGGAAAATCAACGCTTGTTCGTGCCCTGATGGGAGAAAAAGGCTATGCTGGGAACCTTACTTTGGGACACAACATCATGATCGGCTACTTTGCACAGAACCAGGCCTCCTTACTTAATGAGGAAATAACTGTCTTCCAAACCGTCGATGATGCAGCGAAGGGCGATATCCGTGCCAAGATCAGAGATATTCTCGGTGCCTTTATGTTCGGCGGGGATATCTCCTCCAACAAGGTGAAGGTGCTCTCGGGTGGCGAGCGCACACGCCTGGCGATGATTAAATTATTGCTGGAGCCGGTCAACCTGCTCATCCTCGATGAGCCCACCAATCACCTCGATCTGAAAACAAAGGATATCCTTAAAAGCGCCCTTATGGATTACGACGGCACATTAATCCTGGTATCGCATGATCGCGATTTTCTCGATGGGCTGGTAAACAAGGTTTTTGAATTTGGCAACAAAAGGGTAAAGGAACATCTCTGCG
Source organism: uncultured Bacteroidales bacterium (assembly GCA_903885595.1). Taxonomy (GTDB): domain Bacteria; phylum Bacteroidota; class Bacteroidia; order Bacteroidales; family FEN-979; genus CAIVAT01. The sequence goes on along the minus strand of CAISJJ010000011.1, from coordinate 18,567 downwards.
ACATCCGAAGCTTCCTCGAAAAGAAAAAAATGGAAAACCTCCGGGAACTTGAAAGAGCCAATACTTCCAAGTAAAAAACACTTCCCCAACGCTATTTTGCCAACTATTACCTTGAGCAACTACTCCATTGTTTCAACAGGGTCTTGTATTTCAGGGGCTTTAGGGGTTTTCGTGGTTTTGTTATACCATTTACTCCGGCCAAAAACAAGGTTGATCCCGAAATGCGTATTGGAATACCTGGTTGTTGTTAGTTGTGCAATACCTAAAACATTGTCGGTCAGCAAATAGAGTTGCACAGGTCCTGCGTTGACAGCAAAACCCAATGCGATGTTGGTGTAACTGTCAGTGGCGATGGTATATCCTCCCATTAGCGAGAATGCCTTCCCAAATTCACGGGTATAATTCAGAGAGAGAGAGGGAAGCAGGTTTCCTTTAAATATATCCATGCGGAAAAGCCCACCGAAATGATCTTTCGGGGTCAGGCTGTAAATTCCTGAGAGATAGATTTTGGGGACCAGGGAGGAACGGTATTTTTCATAGGTCACTCTCAGCCCGAGATTCTCCTTCAATGAATCGATGACTTCATTGATCTGATCTTCAAATTTTGTGGAATCAGTAAACATCCGTCCTATGTCAATACCCTGATAGGTGTAAGATGATGTTGCCTTGTCGGTTACAATATTTCTGACCCCTGTCTTCCAGTTGATATAGCCCAGGTCGGTAACACTCAGACCCAGCGTTAGTTTTTCGTTGATCATATATTGCGCCCCGAAATCAAAGGCAAATCCCGTATTGTCAAAAGAGGTCAGGCCATGAATATAATCCTGGCTATTGATGGTGAAGCCGAGGCTATCTACACCAGGCACGGTTCCGGGAAGGGATGTGTTGATTTCAAGATCGGTACTGACGGTCAGCGAAAATTCATCAGGGCTGTACAGGTTAATGTCCGTATTTTTTGTATCAATATTGGCGATGCCAATCAAATATTTTGCCCGGAACCCGGCGGTGAATTGGTCGTTTATCATATAGGAGAGTCCGAGCGCCAGTTCCTCGTAATGTGTTATATTGATGTCGAACCCGCCTGCATTAACCGATTCTCCAAGATATTGTGCATTGCCATTAATCAGTAATGACATAAATTCCTTCGGATACATTATGTCACTGTTGATTTTCTCACTCAGGTTTACCGTGATGAATGCTTTTTGCACCCTGAATCCGAAGGATATAATTTCGTCTTCGAACTCTGCCAGAAGATAGTTTTTATTTTTCAGTGAACCCAATAATGCCTGTGTGTCTAAATATAAGGAATCATCTGAACGGGTTTTGATAACATCCTGATAATGAAATGGGGTGTTCTTCATCTCTAATTTCAGTGAGGATAGTGCAGGGAGCCCGATGTAAAAATTGTACGGGGGCACGATGGCCGGATTTATGTATCCCGATTGCGGAACGACACGTAAGAAATTAATATTCCGGCCCTGCTGGGCAATAACGGTTGTGCAGCCAACGAATACCAAGGCTAAAACCGCAAGATTCCTGATGAATGTTGTTCTTGTTTTCATAGTGGGTTCAGCTTAGTTTTGTGCATCTAATTGTATCTTGGCGGCAAGTTTAACGTCGAGCATATAGTCGGCATAAATTTTTACAAGATCTGAATTATAGGTCGACATCTTTGCTTTAATCAGCAGGAATCTTGCTTGTTTCAACCGTTGCAGATCGGCTTCCAGGAAGGGATCGGGAGAAAAGATGAATGGCTGAATCGGGGGACTCTCAATGACGCGGTATGCTGGTGGGCCACTAACGGGGGCAGCAACCAGAATATGGTGATCTTTTCCTGAAAAAAGAGAATCAAGGACTTTATAATTCTGATCGGCAAAATAGATCTGAATTTCAGCATCAAGGGGGAAGTGGTTTACTGTGCGAACCTTGAATTCAAGCATTTTAGCCTGATCGGGAATGTTAAAGTCGAATTTAACGGTATCTTCAATGAAAAAACCGCCGATTGATCCAAAAAGTGGTAATACAACCTTTACATCCACGGCAAAACGGCTCGTATCCAGTACGAAGTTTTCATAGGCAGGATTGTTGGCAGGATTAGATTTACCCAGGATATTAAAGTAGATATATTCCGGGGCCATATTAATTGCATCAATAATTTGTGAATTATTGTCACCGAATTGAAAGTTTGAACTATCTGACTCCCCAACATGATATACATCTGGCGAATTAACTGTTAGTGGATTGGGAAACAGCGGGTTGTCGGTGATGTCGACCGTATGGGGAGGATTTGCTGCCGAATAGGCTGATAAGTTCATAATTTCCAATTCCAATGGCATTCCTACAGAATTGATTGTGGTTAAAAACAAATCAATCTCTTCCAATTGGATACTGCCCTGAATGTTATTTTTAAAGAGGTTCAGCATAAGGGTGTCAGTAAGCGGATATTCATACTGTCCGAGGTACCCGAAAATTTTTGAAAATTTTATATTGATAATATCGCATGTTGCTTTAAAGGTATAGGGAGAAAGATCGGGATTCGCATCACCATAAACTTCAATAATGGAGGTGGCGGTAATTTCATTGGTATGGCCGGTGGTGTTATCAAGAAACATCTTGTATCCGGAAAAATCCAGGTTTATGGTCTTTTCAACGGGCAATGTTCCTGTATAATTCAGGGAAATAAGGGTCTGAAATATTTGTCCGTTTTTGGTTGCATTCGGAATTGTAATTGATACCTTTCCACTATGATTGATGTAAGAAAGTATGTTAATTTCAATGGATGCGGACTTGATGAACAGGCTATCAAGACGTTGACCTTCCTGTGCAGGCGTGAATGAGTATGGCACCGTAATTTCATACGTTGAAGTATCCAGCGGGGGAACATTAATCATGAGCGTGGACGACTCCATCTTGATATTTTTCTGATCGGGAATCACAAGGTACTGCTGGGCGGTTTGTGAGAATAAACTTGCCGCGTATTCCAGCGTAAGCATGTGCGAAACCGGATCTTCAATAATAAACTGATTGGTGTCCTGTTTCAGTATGTCTCGCAGGGTAAGTTCAGAATGAATCAGGGGAATAGTCCAGGTTGGGGACCAGTCCGGTGTGGTCATCTTACTAAAGTCAAAATCATTTTTATTACAGGATTGAAAAATGGTGACGATTATTGCCAGGAGAATTATGCCATAAATCCCGATACGGCTTTGCCATGATTTTATTAATCTGTCTGTTTGTCTTTTCATAATGAGAAAGTTTTATGGAAGGGATCAGATTTGAATGTTTGAGTCAGGCTAAAATCAGATAATTTTCAAAATTAAAAATTGAGTCCACTCCGAAAAGTCCGATCAATTGGATTGTGAGCGAAGCCGAAGAATGCAGTCACCAGTTAATGTAGACACTTCGCCTTCGCTCAGTGTCCAATGTTCTTTTAAATGCCTTTTCGGAGCGAACTCAAAATTGATTTCATCCCACTTCCGACAAAAGAAAGGAAGAATTCGGAATTTAATTATTTCGAAGGTTCAATAGTCATGGTAAGCCCTGAATTGATCTGCATGGTAATCCACTGAAATGGGATAGCGCTCCGGGTATCAGCATACAAGCGGAACCAAAAACCCTGGGTTCCGAGTAAAGGTTGAATATTGGTCTGGTCCAGGTGCAGAACAAGCGTTTTAGCATTAACTGTGCTATCGGTGTTTGTAACATTCCCAATAGGCAATGGACTCGTAAAAACACTATCTGAAGCAACTTCAGCACGGGCAGATGCAAGCCAGGCAAAATTGGCCGTATCCGGGGGTACTATGGTAATCCATAAGGTATCAAAGGCAGTGTTTCCAAGAACTCCTCCCGGTAAATATTTGTTTATTAAACTATCAACATTCAGATTGACTTGTACTTGATACAGCAGCAATTCTTCGGCTACGCTTTTCGGAGCAGTTGGTGTATACACAAACGTCATGGGCTGAAGCGGGTAGGATACTTGTACCGAAGCTGAACCTCCGATTTTATCGCAGGATGTAAAAAGCGCCGGGAGAACAGCAAACAAGATCATTGAAAAAATTATTTGAGTTTTCATAATTTAAAAGATTTAAGTGAATTTGATTGATCATATAAAACCTTATGCAGTACAAATATAATACAGTTTATTTAAAAACCTACATCTTCACCCTATTTTTTATATAACTAAACACCAACACCATATAAACAGTTAACCTTTTGATATTAACCAATATATCCCATAGAAACGATGTGAATATTATGACTTCTGTGTGAATTGTATTACCTTTGTGAAATGTTTTTATTCATTGGGCACAATTAATTTATTTGTAATCAACAAAAGGTTATGGTAAAATATAAATATCATCATTTGGGGATTCCAACCAAAACACCTGTAAAAGGTGAAAAATATCTTGCTGGTTATAAGATTTGGCATTGTGGTTATGAAGAAAGCGAATTTGGGATCGAATGGATGCGATATGAAGATGATTGCATCCTTCCGGAAATTGTCAGAACTGTTCCGCACGTTGCCTTTGAGGTAGATGATATCCATGCCGCCATCCAGGGGAAAAAAGTGATAATTGAACCGAACAGCCCCTCCAAAGGAGTCATAGTAGCTTTCATAGAAGAAAACGGAGCTCCGGTTGAGTTCATACAAACCAACGTGACATGTGACGCGTGACGCGTGACGCGTGACAACTGGTTTATCACCATTCATAATTGAAAAATGCGGTTTTATGCTTCATGAAATGCACTGAATTTACGGACTCACGGAACAATTTTCAGTCACGTGTCACGCGTCCCGTGTAACGATATTCATTAACACATAACGTAGTAGCACTTCGAAACCCACTGAAATAACCACCCTATGACCAAAGCCCGCGACACAAAACCCCACATTGGCATCTTCGGCAGAAGAAACAATGGCAAAAGTTCACTCATTAATGCGCTTACCGGGCAGGATATTGCAATCGTTTCCGATGTATCCGGCACCACAACCGATCCGGTGAAAAAATCAATCGAGATAGCCGGGATCGGACCAGTGATAATGATCGATACTGCCGGAATCGACGACAGTGGTGAACTTGGGCTTAAACGGGTTGGTAAGACAAAGGAGGTGCTGAAAATCATAGACATGGCCATCCTGCTTATCGCCCATAATAAATTTGAAGAACCGGAGGTAAACCTGATTCATGATTTTCAACAAAATGACCTGCCTTTTCTAATCATTCACAATAAATCGGACAAAGAATTAATAGAACCCGCTTTAGCCGCAGAAATCAGCGAAAAATATGGGACAATGGTCATTGGGTTCAGCGCCCTGAACCTAAAAGGTAAAATGATTACGAATAATGCCAGTAATCCCGATGAGATTATTAAACGGATCAGGGAAACCATCCCCGAGACTTCATTCAGGAAGCAAACCCTTGTCGGCGACCTGATCGCGTATGGGGATGTAGTGCTTTTAATCACGCCTATCGACATTGAAGCGCCTGAAGGCCGGATGATACTGCCCCAGGTACAGGTGATTCGCGATGTGCTCGATCATGATGGAATTGCCGTAGTTTGCAAGGAGCGCGAGGTAGATGCATTTCTGAAGAAGATGAACCCAAAACCGGTATTGGTTGTAACAGACAGCCAGGTATTTCCGAAGGCTGATGCTGCTATTCCAAAAGAGATTCCACTCACAAGTTTCAGTATTGTCCTTGCCCGGCAAAAAGGCGATTTTAAGAATTATATCAGGGGAACACCCTTTTTGTCGAAACTTCACGACGGTGACAGGCTGCTGATCCTGGAATCATGCACACACCATGTTTCATGCGATGACATTGGCAGGGTGAAAATTCCCAGATGGCTAAGCAACTTCTCAGGAAAAAATCTGGAATTTGATACAGTGGCCGGACTGGCCCAAATCACACGGCCTATCACCGAATATGCCATGGTAATTCAGTGTGGTGGGTGTATGATAACCAGGAAACAAATTGTGAGCCGGCTCAAACCCGCAATCGAAGCCGGCATCCCGGTCACCAATTACGGTATGGCTATTGCTTATGTTCACGGGATTTACAACCGGGCCATCGCCCCGTTCACAAAAAACCCGGCGGATGCAGTTGATTATTTATAGGGAATTTAGGGATTGATTGACTGACTGATTGATTGATTGATTGATTGAATAATTTCCGGTAGCACATTAAATCGTTACCACTTCATCTCTTCACCCTGTCACGCGTCACGCGTCACGTGTCACGTTTTTTATGGTACCGACATTGAAACCGGTAAAACCTTTCCGTTAAAGTATTTATGCCCGGTGACCGCGAAATCAGCAATGAAATGGGCCATCTGAGCAGAATTCAGGGGAGCCTTGTATTCCGGAAAAGCCTTTGCAAACATCTCTGTTTGTACTGCGCCAAGGGCAAGACAGTTAACCTTGATGTCCTGTTCTGCAAGTTCCTCAGCAAGTATTTCGGTCAATATAGCCAGCGCGCCCTTGCTGGAACTATAAGCCGCCAGTCCGGGAAATTTCTTGCTGCCTGACATCCCGCCAATGCTTCCGATATTCACAACATGAGCTCCCTTGTTAAACATTGGCAATAGTGCCTGGATCAAAAAAAACGGGCTTTTGACATTCACATCAAATGTATTGTCAAATTCAGTAAAACTGAATTTGTTGAAAGGTTTATTGACCAGTTGCCCTGCGTTATTTATCAAGACATCACATTTGTGAATGAATGTTTCAATCCGTTGCACAATCAGGGGATAAAACTCAAAATGGTTCAGGTCAAACTCGTAGGGGATGACTTTTGTCTCAGGATGAAGACGGGAACATTCAGCCTTAAGTTCCCCGAGCGCTTTCCCGTTCCGCGATATCGCTACAATCTGGTTTTGCTTATGTCTGGCCAGGATTTTAACCAATTCGAACCCGACACCCCGGCTGGCTCCCGTGATAATGATATTCATAGTGTTCAGAATTTGACGAGGAAAATGTATTCAAAGATAATCAAGTTTCGAAAAAAGCGGACATGAAAAACTGTTCCTCCTCATATATTGGATCAAATCCTATTAAAAAAATTTCGATATTTGCAGAAAATTTCGTACCTTTAAGCAGTTAAGCCTTCAATCCCCCCCAATCACATGAAAAAAATTCTATCTTTTTTATTTATTCCGCTCCTGGCGCTGAATCTTTTTGGTCAGAATCAGGAAGAAGTATCAAGCCCGACGGCTGATTTACCCGTCTATTTTGATATCTCACCCCCTTTGCGTGATATGATTAAAACCCCTGCGGCCCAAATCGACAACTCTTGGAAAGGTGTTGCTGTTAAGAACTATTTTAATGTCAAGGATGATCCCAACGGGAAGCCGTTCAGCCCCGATTTTACCGACCCCGGATTGCAATCCACTTTGGGGCCGCTTACAACAGATACCACATTACAGAATTTCAGTGGCATGAGTAATTCCAGTGGAAGTGTACCCCCTGACACTGATGGCGATGTCGGACCAAATCACTATTTTCAGGTTGTCAATACCTCATTTGCCATATACAATAAAACAGGTTCAAAATTGATGGGTCCTATTGCTAATAGTTCCATTTGGACTGGGATGCCGAATAATGTGAATTCAGGCGACGCCATAATACTATACGATGAGCAGGCCGACCGTTGGCTTTTCAGCCAGTTCTCATTACCCAGCGGGAGCACCCACTATATGATGATTGCGGTCTCTCAGACTCCGGATCCGATGGGAAGTTGGTACCGTTACCAGTATGCTTATACCCAACTACCCGACTATCCAAAGTTTGGTATATGGCCCGATGGATATTACATGACATGCAATCGCTTTAATATCAGCACGCTACAATTTGCCGGGGTTGGCGCCTATGCTTTTGACCGGGTTGCCATGCTGGCAGGCTCTGCAACTGCCACGAGGATCTCCTTCACCCTGAATGCAGCTGCTGAAGCTTATGGCACTTTACCTTCGGATTGCGATGGGGTATTTCCCCCGGCCGGAACACCCAATTATATTACCTATGTCACTTCGACCGGAACACAGCATATTGGCTATTATGAGTTTCATGCCGATTACATCACACCCACCAGTTCTACATTTACCAAAAAACCAAATTTGAATGTCACGGCCTTTCAATATTTTACAGGCACACAGGGCATCCCTCAACTTGGATCGACCCGACTGCTGGATCCTATCAGCGACCGGCTGATGAACCGGTTGCAATACCGTACGTTCAACGGATATGCCTCGATGGTAGTAAACCACACTGTTAAAACCAGTACCGGCGCAGCTGGCGTTCGTTGGTATGAATTGCAAAAAACGACAGGTGCATGGTCAATTTACCAGCAAAGCACCTATGCCCCTTCCGATGGAAGATCAAGATGGATGGGCAGTATGGCACAGGACACAGCCGGGAACATTGCGCTCGGATTTTCAATATCAAGCAGCGCCATGTACCCTTCTATCGGATATACAGGACGGTTAAAAAATGACCCGTTGAACCAGATGACTGTCCAGGAAAGGCGTATCATAAATGGCACAGGATCCCAAACCGGAATTTGGGATGGACGAAGCCGCTGGGGTGATTACAGCTCCATGCGGGTTGACCCCAGTAACCCAACGGCTTTCTGGTACACACAGGAATATTATGCTACCACCTCTGATGGGAACTGGGTTACCCGGATTGCCTCCTTTTCCTTTGAAAATGTTTTTTCATCCTATACAACAGCCTACCCTGTAAAGCTTTGCACTGGCGCCACAACCCAGCTCAATGCATTCGCCTTCGGAGGTTCAGGAACTTACACCTATGAATGGACTTCAAATCCTGCCGGGTTTACTTCCGCAGTACAAAATCCCATAGATGCACCGGATACGGCGACGACTTACTACGTGACCATTAGTGATGGAACGCTGATGCGATATGATTCAGTCCGTGTTTTTGTGCAGGTAAGGCAAACGGCATTTGCAGGCAATGATACGCTTGTGAACAAGTTTGTTCCCTCCATTTCTCTTCACGGGATCGCTTCTAACTATCGGCTTATTGGCTGGGCAACAACAGGAGACGGATCTTTCAGCGATCCATCAGCCTTGATTACCAATTATACCCCGGGAAATGGTGACCGCAACAGCGGGAGCGTCGACCTGCAGTTGGTTGCTTTACCAGTGCTTCCCTGTACAGGAAATGTGATCAGCACCATGCATGTGACCTTCGATGAATTTGTTGCCGTTGCAGAACAGGATAAGAATAACCTGGCATTGACACTTCAACCCAATCCGGCCCATAGCAACGTGGCTGTGACCATCACCGGAAATAAAAACCTTCAGGCACAACTCACCCTTACTGACATTTCCGGGAAACTGGTCTATTCTGAAAATCTCGTAACCGGCAAAGATGTGGTCAGAAATATTGATTTATCAAACTATCCCAAGGGTGTTTACATTGTTCAATTGAAAACTGAAGACCAGGTTAAAACAGAACGTTTGATCGTTCAATAATGAAACAGTCATTTCCTGTTAATTTCTTAACAGTATTGTTTTTTTTATATCTTTGCATTTAGAAACATTGATTTAAAAGTTCATTAACATACAGTAGGTTCTTCAGGGCAGGGTGAAATTCCCGACCGGCGGTATAGTCCGCGACTCCTTTCAGAACAGAAAATCAAGTGATAGTCTGTTCTAAGGAACCGAGCCGTTGAAATTACGGCACCGACAGTAAAGTCTGGATGGAAGAAGAATCATATTTAATCTGACTTATTTACCAGCTTAAATAGGATTGCGCCCTGTTGCTACCAAGTGACGGGGCTTTTTTTTGCGAATAATGACTGATTGACTGATTGACTGATTGATTGATTGATTGATTGACTGAACATAATCCTTGTGGGAATCATAGATGATTTCTGACACTATTTACCTTATAACCATGTTACTGTATTACTTTGTTACTTCGTCATTTTGTCACGCGTCACGCGTCACGTGTCACGTGTCACCTTTTGACATATTTCCCCACCTAAAAAAGTAACTCCTTGACAACCATTGACGAAAAGTACATGAAGCGGGCGATCAGCCTGGCCAGACAAGGAGCAGGATGGGTCAATCCAAATCCGATGGTCGGTGCGGTGCTGGTTAAGGACAGTCGGATTATTGGCGAGGGATTTCATGAGTTTTTCGGCGGCCCGCATGCCGAAGTCAATGCTATTTGTTCGGTATCTGACCTTTCAGGAGAGCAGGTTGCCGGATCAACTTTATATGTCACGCTAGAACCCTGTTCACATCAAGGGAAAACGCCACCATGCGTAAACCTCATTGCTGAGAAAAAAATCGCAAAAGTTGTGATTGGGATTGCCGATCAGAATCCCATGGTCAATGGAGCGGGAATCCGGTTTCTGAAAGAACAGGGAATTGAGGTGACAGTGGGAGTTATGGAAGAGCAAATCAAAGAATTAAATGAGGTTTTCATAAAATATATCCAGACAGGGCTGCCCTTCGTAGTTCTCAAATCAGCGATGACCCTCGATGGGAAAATTGCTACGGTAACGAATGCCTCCCGATGGATTACCGGAGAGGCATCACGCAGAAAAGTTCATCATATGCGACAACAATTCGGTGCGGTGTTGATTGGAGTGGATACCGTGATATTCGATGATCCGTTGCTGAATATCCGACTCAAAGGGGAGTGGAAGAACCCGCTCAAGGTTATTGCCGATACACATGGAAGAATTCCAATGCAGTCAAAGGTCCTGACGAATGATCCCCAACTGACCATTGTTGCAACAACCCAATTGGCCGACCCGCATAAGTTAAAGGATATTGAACGTGCCGGGGCCCAGATATTGATCTGCCCTGTCAAAGATGATAAAGTAGACCTGGCCTTTGTCATGAAATCTCTAGGGGCAATGGCTATCGACAGTGTGATGATAGAAGGTGGAAGCACCATTGCCTTTTCCGCTTTGAAGGAAGGGCTTGTCGATAAACTTATTTGCTTCATCGCTCCCAAAATCCTTGGTGGAGTTAATGCTCCTACCGCAGTCGGTGGAACGGGAATTTCATCCATGGAAGATGCGATTGATCTGGTCAACTTGAGAACCCGGAAGGTTGGCTGCGACCTGATGATAGAAAGTTGGATAAAAAAATGAATGCAGTCAATGCAAGCAATGAAGACACTGAAGACAATGAAGACACTGAAGACAATGAAGACAATGAAGACAAGCAGGCAATGCAAATAATGCAGACAATGCAAACAATAAAGACAAGGCGAAACCATTATTTCCCGTGTCCCGTGTATCGTGTCCCGCGTCACGTGTCTCCTGTCCCGCGTCACGTGTCACGTGTCCCGGTATATGCCCTCATGTTACCTATTACAACATTGCCTTCTCTCACTGTGACTTTTAAATTTTGAAATCATATCATGTTTACAGGAATAGTTGAAGAAACAGGAATCATCAAAGCCATTCAGCATGGCGGCAGATCATCGCAACTCACGATTGGCGCGTTAAAAGTATTGGAAGATATTAAGGCAGGTGATAGTATCAACACCAATGGTGTTTGTCTTACGGTTACGGCATTCGGGAACAATTATTTTCACACCGAAGTGATGCCTGAAACCCTCAGGCGTACAAGTTTCAACACTTTAAGCATAGGCAGCGCCGTAAATCTCGAAAGAGCATTAAGGCTTTCTGACCGGCTGGGCGGGCACCTTGTAAGTGGTCACATTGATGGAACCGGGCGTATTCTTCGCCGTTGGGAAGAAGACATCGCTGTTTGGTTTACCATCAGCGCGGATGCAGCGATTCTTCGCTACCTTGTTGAAAAAGGTTCGGTGGCGCTTGATGGTATCAGTCTGACCATTGCATCAACCGATAAGCAATCATTCAGCGTTTCGGTCATTCCACATACCAGCTCAGTCACTACGATCATGAAAAAAAAGGCCGGAGATCTGATCAACATAGAATGTGACATGATTGCAAAATACATTGAAAAACTGAGTTCTCCTGAAAGCAGCGGATCAAAAATTGATTTGAACTTCCTGGCAAAAAATAACTTTTTATGACAAACTATAAATTCAATACGATCGAAGAGGCACTTGACGACATCCGCAAAGGGAAAATGATTGTCGTGGTTGATGATGAAGACCGGGAGAATGAAGGCGATCTGGTGATTGCCGCTGAAAAGGTAACTCCTTCGATTATCAATTTTATGGCAAAAAATGGCGGCGGTCTGGTTTGCCTGCCCATCGTACGCGAACGGCTGGAAGAGCTGAACATTGAAAGGATGGTGGTTAAAAACACCGATCCGAACCGAACTGCATTTACTGTCTCAGTTGATGCCATTGAATGTTCCACTGGGATTTCGGCGCATGAGCGATCGCTGACCATCAAACGGCTGATTGACAACCAGACCAAGGCGAGGGACTTTACACGGCCTGGACATATCTTTCCGATTGAATATAAGGAAGGCGGGGTATTGATAAGAGCAGGGCATACAGAAGCATCGGTTGATCTTGCCAAGATGGCAGGATTATACCCTGCTGGGGTAATCTGTGAAATAATGAATGAAGATGGATCAATGGCGCGGGTACCCGAACTAATGCAATATGTAAAAAAACACAATCTGAAAATCATCACCATCGTTTCCCTGATCGATTACCGGCGCAAATCAGAAACACTGGTTGAACGGGCTGCTGTGGTTGACATGCCCACTAAATACGGAGAATTCCAGGCTTACAGCTATGTCAGCAAAATCACAAGGGAGAATCACCTTGCTTTGGTAAAGGGCGATGTGACCACCGGAGAGCCTGTACTGGTGCGGGTTCACTCGGAATGCCTTACCGGCGATGTTTTCGGGTCGATGCGTTGCGATTGTGGCGACCAACTGGAGTTTGCCATGAAAAAGATAGCAAAGGAAGGACGAGGCGTGCTGCTTTATATGCGGCAGGAGGGCCGTGGGATCGGTCTTGATAATAAAATGCGGGCCTATTCGCTCCAGGACCTTGGCATGGATACCGTTGAGGCTAACAATGCGCTTGGATTCGACGCCGACCTGCGTGATTATGGTACTGGCGCTGAAATTCTTGTGGATCTCGGCATTAAAAAACTACGCCTGTTAACCAATAACCCCCAGAAAATATCCGGAATTGAAGGATTCGGACTCGAATTAGTGGAACGGATCCCGATTCAAACTACCAGCAACTCACGCAATATCAGGTACATGAAGACTAAAAAAGAAAAACTGGGGCATTTGCTTACATTTACCGATGACCAAAAAAAGGAATAAATAACATTTCACTCCACCCTGACAAGGTGAAACTCAGAAAAACAATTACTTACCTATGAAAACAATCGAAGGAAAATTAGATGCAAAAGGGCTTAAATTCGGCATTGTCATAGCCCGGTTCAATGAATTTATCAGTGGGAAACTGCTTTCGGGATGCCTCGACGGGCTTATTCGTCACGGGGCTGAAGAGGGTGATATCGATGTGGCCTGGTCGCCGGGATCCTTCGAAATACCGCTGCTGGCCAAAAAACTGGCGATGACCAAACGATACGATGCGATAATATGCCTGGGCGCTGTAATTCGTGGCGCTACGCCACATTTCGATTACGTCGCAGCTGAAGTCTCGAAAGGAGTGGCTCACGTTGGGCTGGAAACCGGTTTGCCCGTTATTTTTGGTGTTTTGACCACCGACAACATTGAACAGGCCATTGAACGTGCCGGAACAAAAAGCGGGAACAAAGGATTTGACGCAGCGTTGGCAGCTATTGAAATGGCCAACCTGATGAAACAAATCTAAAAGAAGCATCCCTACTTTCTCGTTATCACAAACACCGTCCGCCTATTCCTGGCGCGTCCATCGTCGGTATCGTTGTCTGCAACAGGCATTGATTTACCAAATCCCTTGAAACTCAGTCGGGTTGCTGCTATTTCCTTTTCGACCAGGTAATTATATACCGACCGGGCACGATTTTCTGACAATTTCAAATTGCTTGCATCGTTTCCAATATTGTCAGTGTGTCCCTCTAATTCAATGCTGATTGTTTGATTCTCGAGTAAAAAATCGATCAGCTGGTCAAGAACCACTTTCGATTCATTTGTCAGTTCAAACGAATTAAAAGGAAAATAAATATCGTTGATACGGTACGATTTATTGAGTTCTATCGGCTTCATTTCTATATCCACCCTGGTGGGCAAATTAAAAAGGCTGTCAACCCTGGCTATGTATTTCGATTCATAGACATGACCCTCCTTTTTAACCGTCATGATATAATCGCTGTTAAAAGGAGCGACTGCGACATAATTTCCCGTGATCGTATCCATGGGAATTTTTGAAATCCTTTTTGTATCGAGATTTTTCAACTCAATATGCGCCTTCACCGGTTCAGATGAATATTCCGATTTCACATTTCCCTTGATAAACAGGACCTTCTCAGGCCGGGCTGCATTGTACAATTCAAAGGAGTAGAGATCCCAGCCTCCCATACCCTGGTATTTATTGGATGCAAAAAAACCCTGTGTTCCATCGGTGCTTACAAAAAAACCCACTTCATCGTCAGGGGAATTGATGGGGGATCCAATGTTCTTTGGTTTTGTCCAAATGCCATGATCATCCATCCTTGTGTAAAAAATATCGTATCCGCCAAGTCCCATCCATCCATCGGAAGAAAAGTAGAGTGTTTTCTCATCGGGATGAATAAAAGGAGACTTCTCATTTTGATTCGAATTGATCAGCGGTCCAAGGTTGATCGGGGTTCCCCAGTCGCCTTTCTCGCCCTTAATGGACCGGTAGATATCATATCCTCCAAAACCGCCGCTGCGATCACTCACAAAGTAAAGGGTCCGTCCATCAGCCGAAATGGTTGGCTGTGATTCCCAGGACCCGGGCAGATTTATTTTACTGCTCACACTCCGCACAGGGCTCCATTCCCCACCCAGGTATTCAGAAAAACATATGTCGCAGTTGAGGTATTTCTTCATATTATCATACCTGCATAATGTATAAAACAGTGTATTGTTGTCGGCAGTAAGTGTAGCCCCGCCTTCATTGTCGTTTAGATTGAATGGTTCTGGCATCTCCTCCCCTTCTTCAAATTTACCATCTGAACTGCGCATGCTGAAAAAAAACTTCTCCTTAAGCCTTGTTTCCTGAACCAGGCTGTTTTTTCCTGATTCAAGTTTTATCTCCCTTGTGAACAATGCCATTTGGTTGTCGGGCGAAAGGATTGGCAGATATTCATTTTGAACGGTTGAAATGCCTTCGACAACTTTCGGGGTAAAGGGAACCGGATTATTTATCATCTCCAGGTAAAACGTCGAATATTTAAGCAGGTCGACCGCCCTGTTATAATCTTCGTCTCTTCTTATCTTGTCAACATCTTTAAGGAATCCGCTCAGGTTTTTCAGTGCCAGTTCGTATTTTTCCTGTCCATAATAAATCTCTGCAAGGTAATAATAGGTGTAAACATCATAAGTCGGGCATAGTTCAATCACCTTCATGAAATTCTTTTCGGCCTCCCTGAAGTTGTTTTCCGTTTTTTTAAAATTGATGATTCCCAGTACAAAATAGGCATCCACGCATCCAGGCTCGTCATGCACCACCTTTCGCATCTGAAGGCCAGCAAGGTCAAAATTTCCCTTCCTGAAAATCGTGATTCCCTCCTGGTACATCTTTTCTGTATTCTTTCCCAGTTTAATCTTACAGGAATCATCCGGGAATACGAATCCATTTTGAAACGATGAATATTCAACTGAACAGATGGATGGTTTTTCAGAATGGATTTCAGCCAATGCAGGCAGTTCAGTGGTGAGTGAACCGCTCTGACACAGGAGCCACGAAAGTAAGGGCAACAACAGGATTAAGCCATCCCGGCACGGTTTCATAGGGATATTTTTGTCAAAGATATGCTGAATTGTCCTATTTTTACATGGTTGATCTTTGTCTTTGAAAATGCAGGTTGGATGAATTCTTTATAACATATCCCACCTGAATATCTAACCGATATTATAACTAAATATTTCAATGATGGATATAAATTCAGTCAGGACCGGCCTCATTCAGATGACCTGTGGGTCGGACAGACAGGCTAATCTTGAAAAAGTCATGGTCCGGATCCGGGAAGCGGCGAACTTCGGGGCACAGATCATATGCCTTCAGGAGCTTTTTTCCTCCACATACTTCTGCTGGGAAGAAAACTACGATTATTTCAGTCTGGCTGAAGCCATTCCGGGCACCTCGACAAAAGTTTTAGGAGCGTTGGCACTTGAACTGGATGTAGTGATCGTGGCCTCCCTGTTTGAAAAACGGGCTGAAGGTATTTATCACAATACAGTTGCTGTGATCGACGCCGACGGGAAGTACCTTGGTAAATATCGCAAACACCATATTCCGGATGACCCCGGATATTATGAAAAATTTTATTTTACTCCGGGCGACAACAACTATAAGGTTTTTAATACGAAATACGCCAGGATTGGCACGCTGATCTGCTGGGACCAATGGTACCCGGAAGCAGCCCGGATCACCAGCCTGCTTGGAGCACAGATCATTTTTTATCCGACCTCTATTGGCTGGGCGATTTCGCAGGACAGCGAATTGAATCGTCAGCAGTATCAGGCATGGCAAACCATCCAGCGCAGTCACGCCGTCGCAAACGGAGTATTTGTCGTTTCTGTAAACCGTGTCGGCCAGGAGGGCGAGATGAATTTCTGGGGTGGTTCTTTTGTGTCTGATCCATTTGGAAACGTGCTGTACCAGGCCTCCCACGATCAGGAGGATATACAAGTGGTATCGCTGAACCTGGAAAAAATAGGCGAAACACGCGTTCACTGGCCCTTCCTCCGTGACAGGCGTATTGACAGTTACGGTCCGATCCTGGCCCGGTTTCTGGATGAAGAGAACGGCGAAGGATGATTAGAATCACCTCATTTTAAACATATTTAACAATGTTAAATGGGCCTACTTTCCTGGAGCAGACTTCGGAACGGACTCAAATCGCTCAGTGTACCATACCTGTTGAAACTGACTTAGAAATGGATACAAATCACATAATTAATTTAAAATTCTTAAATTCCAAATCGGAGTCTGCTCCGAAAAGGCAATTTAACGGAAACCCGGACACTGAGCGAAGTCGAAGTGTCCTTATTAACAGGTATTTGCATCCTTCGACTCCGCTCAGGATCCAATTGATCGGACTTTTCGGAGTAGGCTCAAATCGTAAATCGTAAATCATATTTCACAATGCCGGAACCTCAACCAAACCCCAGGGAGCTGGGCTATCATTTTCCCGCTGAATGGGCCGAACACCGGGCTACATGGCTTAGCTACCCGCATGACGACTCCTATTCATGGCCCGGAACCCTGCCCAGGATATTCCCGTTCTATAACCGGTTCATCAAGGAACTTTCGCTGTGTGAGCAGGTTTGCATTAATGTGCGCGATGAATTATTACGCGACAAGGTAATCCACGACCTGAAGAAGCTTGATGTTGACATGTCAAAGATCACAATGCTATTGCATCCTACCAATGATGCGTGGTGCCGCGATCATGGCCCTGCATTCCTGGTGCAGCCGGGTGCGCAGGATCCGAAGGTTATTGTCAGTTGGCGATATAATGCCTGGGGCGGAAAATATGACCATGATCTCGACGAAAAGATTCCTGGCCTTGTGGGGCAATTTCTGAATATCCCTGTCTATTATCCCGGGATAATCATGGAGGGAGGATCTGTCGACTTCAACGGACAGGGGACCCTGCTCACCACAACCCAATGCCTGCTGCATGAAAACCGGAATCCGGAATTATTGCAACACGAAATCGAGGAGTATCTCCGTAATTTCTACGGGGTGAGCCAGGTGCTCTGGCTCGATGAAGGGATTGACGGGGACGACACCAATGGCCATATCGATGATATCACAAGGTTCTTTAGGGAAGATGGCATAATTACCATGGTCGAGCCGCGCCGGTCAGACAACAATCATAAAATCCTGGATGAGAATCTCAGGAAACTTAAAACATTCCGGCTTCCCAACGGGAAACAACTTGATATTGCAGAGATCCCGATGCCCAAACCAGTTATTTACGACGGCCAGCGGTTGCCGGCATCCTATGCAAACTTTTACATTGCCAATAAATCGGTGATCGTGCCCAATTTTCAGTGCAAACAGGATGATCAGGCGATGCGTATTCTCGAGGAGTGCTTCCCCACCCACAGCATCATTGGTATTGATTCTGTTGAAATCATCTGGGGACTCGGGTCTTTTCACTGTCTTTCCCAGCAGGAACCGAAGACGAATTACCAATTACCAATTACCAATTACCAATGACCAATTACCAATCAGGAATGACAATTTAGAATTTACGATTTACGATTTACAAATAACAAGTGACAAATGACAAGTGACGAGTGACGAGTGACGAGTGACGAGTGACGAATGACAAGTGACAAATAACAAGTGACAAATGACAAGTGACAAATGACAAGTGACAAAACCAGATGATTGCTATACAAAAAGGTAAATGAAAATTCTCACTGCGTATTTACAATAAAATGACCTTTAATGCTTTATCCTAATTTCTATTTTTT
>CAISJJ010000010.1 GCA_903885595.1 uncultured Bacteroidales bacterium | reverse complement strand
TTTTAAACCACGAAACACACGAAAGACACGAAAAAAATGTTCTTCGCGCCTTTGCGCCTTCGCGTGAGAAACGCTCTTATGTCGGCTAATTTTCATTCATGGAGGCGACATAGACATGCCATGAGCATTTATGCCTGGCTTATTGTCGCCATTGGCAGGCGATGTATAACCAGCCCGAAATTTCCTACTTGCAACGGCAAGGTAGATATTCATATCCGGTGCAATGGAATGCACCCAGAAACTATGATCTAAGGCCAAACAGTCAATAAGATTGGTGCCTGACACCGTTACTGGCGGGAGTTGAGCCCGTCCTGTACAACGCCTTGGTAAGGGTTTTTTGGGAGTAGGACTGGCGGACAATGCAGGCACAGAAGCCTTGACTGACGGTTACGGGCATTTCAAAGAGGAAGCATTGAACCTCAAGCCCGACTACCAGCCAAAGAGCGTGAACACGGATGGATGGGAGCATACCCAAAGGGCATGGAAGGATTTGTTCCCGGGCATCGCTGTAATTCTGTGTTTTCTGCATGCCTTCCTGAATATCAGGGATCGGTGCAAGCGCCACAAAGAACTGCTTCGCTCCATTTCTGAAAAGGTTTGGGACATCTACCATGCCGAGACTGTAGCTCAATTTTCTCAGCGTATCCGTCGACTACGGCAGTGGGCCAGCGCTATCACGATTGATTCTGTACAAGATAAGGTACTCAAGTTGTGCGACAAAGCCCCCCCAGTTCAAGAAAGCTTTCTCTCATCCCCAAGCAGTCGGTATGAGCCGAAAAGGCCCGTGGAGACTGGCGCGAACGTTTGCAACGCAAATCGGCATGACCAATCAATGGTTAAAGAAACAGGGTCTCATATCTGTCAAAGAACTGTGAGTGAACATTCACTATCCGGCCACGGCCCGATAGTTTACATGAACCGCCCGGTGCGGACCCGCATGCCGGGTGGTGTGGGGGCTGGGGGTTAAAAACCCCCGGCTACCCGATTAGGCGATATATCCCCATTTTTTAAACTTGTTTTGCAATTCTGGAACTTCCTTAAATGCCTGAAAATATAAATATTCAGGAGCTAAATCTGCGCCATTAGGCCAAACAATGGTATCTATCTCTTTATCAACTTTTAGTTGTGAAAATATCCCTATGTCTTTCAGAGGATCAAAGATTGATCCTGTCAAAGACTGGCTCAAATCAACCGTTCCTGTTTTTCCATCATTAAATGAAACCTCAATCCGATAATCTTCTAAGTACTTTGCTTTAGTAACATGTAAAATCATAATATTACTCCAATGGATTAATTGGTTTCGGTGTTTCTTTATTTCGACACAATTCCCAATTTTCTATCAATTCATCTTTATGAGTTTCATACCATTCCAATACCAATTTCAAAGCCCGTTTAGGAAATTTTCCCTCAATTAGCCCTGTTTCAATATTCACCGTAATTTCGTATTCTCCATATTTTGCGTGAAAATGAGATGGTAAATGATCGTCCCAATACATTGAAATGATGATTCCGAGAAATCTGCTGATTACAGGCATTTTACATTCTCCTTTGGTGTTTGCGAGATTTATTGGTGCCTGACACCGAACTTCACTGGCGGGAGTTGAGCCCGTCCTGTGCAACGACTTGGTAAGGGTTTCTTACCGGTTTTATTTGTTGTAGCCACTTCTTTTTCAGCTCATGGAAACTGTTTTCATCAAAATCTGTAGTTTTGTAAATAAACTTCCAGGTTACACCCGCTTTTAAAAGTTTTTCGATAATTTCAATTTGTCCCTTTACCAAACCTTCATTTAAACCTTCGTTAAACCATTCCTGTGCTGCAGTTATCATATTCTCACCTATGCGTTCTGATTGTTTCTTCATAATTACCGTAAACTCATCAACCGTCTTCCGTTCCTGAGTTGCGGCAATATATCTTATGAAAACTCTGACATACCGGATACCGCCGTTTTCCGGCAGTTCAGACATCAGAGCGGACAGTGTGTCAAATATCTCCCGTATCTTTCCATGAAAAGCAGCTTTCATCAGAAGCTGGGCAATTCTAACTTTCAGTGCGCCTCTGATTTCGTCGTTAGAAAAACCGGACTGATCGGTCAGAAAATGACTGAAACGGGGGACAAAGTCCAAATCCTTCAGTGTGTCATGAAACAGGTCTGAAAACTGGGTGGAATAATTCCAGCGTGAATTTCCCTGATAAAATACCGCCGGAGTTTGGC
>CAISJJ010000009.1 GCA_903885595.1 uncultured Bacteroidales bacterium | reverse complement strand
GTTATCCAAAACTCATGATCTTTGTCTAAGAAAACAATGTGAAAAATGTTATCATCACTTTCCTTTTTGGTTTAAACTTATCCGGCTTCCCCATACAACAGTCGATTTAGCTTTTCATCAATCTCAAAATATGGGATAGCTCCATACTTTCCTTGAATATAATTCTTATCAAATGCTGATTTATTTCTAACCTTCCCTGTTTTAAAGTCGGCCAGAGAGATTAACTCAGATGCCCCAAATTGATTTTTTTCAACAAACCAGATCTGGTCCCTTCTGAAAATTTCACGATTCAGGATGGAAATATCATGCACTGCAAATATTAATTGTGCATTGTTTTTGTTGAATTTATGAAAAAAACCGACAAGCTTTTGAGTAAGGTTAACATGCAGTCTCGAGTCAAGTTCATCAATTACAAGTATCTTCCCGTTTTTCAAGGTGTCGTACCAGGGTCCTAACAGATAGATAAGTTTTTTTGTTCCTTCAGATTCCTGTGTGTCGAAATTAAACGGAACAGTATCGATAAACATATTTTGCTCATCATATTTTCTATGATAAGTAATCAATTGATCCCGACGTGGTTGTTTGGCTTTTAGTTTTTGAATGCTTGTTAATAAGTTAATTATTTCCTCATCCTTTTCCTTTTCCCTTAAATTTTCAAGGTCGATTTCACTCACATCTTCTTCGGTGGTTGAAAGATTTGAAATTTCTAAATATTTTAGAAAATGTACAACCCAGGCGAAAAATGATTTATCGGACTTGAGTTTGTCAATGGTATAACGTTTATGTCCCCTATCGTGGATCCCATTGATATGATCGAATTTCTTAAACCAATCGATTATTGCATTGGATATTGTTCCATTCAACTGTGCAACCAAGGTTAAAAAAAGAACATTCTCTTTAACATTTTCTTCTTTACCCAAACCTTCTTTAAAAGCAGATTTGTTTATTTCAATTTTTTGGTAACTTCTTTTAAATAGATTGACCTCTTTACTTGTTGTATGAAACAACCATTCTGCCACAATCTGATTGTGATCAATTTCAAATCCGTAACGATACTTTGTTTCATTTTGGATGAATGAAATTTCAAAAAAACTTGATTCTTTTTCAGTTTTACTATTTAAGGCGAACTTTTCCAGTGTGAATTTTTTATCGCTATTTTCTAATAGCGCATCTCTGAAAGAGTTCAGCACAGTAGCTTTCATGAATGCCATTGACTCCAGAAAGTTGCTTTTTCCGCCAGCATTATTCCCATATAAAACAGCTGATTTCAGAAGGTTAATCCCTTTGTCAACCGGAATTGTATGCGTTTCCTGATGTTCTTTAAAGGATTTGACTGCAATCAGTGAAAACGTGTTTAAATCCTTGAAGGATAGAAAGTTTTCAACACTGAATTCTAATAACATATCGTTGCTTTTAAATATAGGAACAAAGATACATTACAAATCATAATTTGCAACAAAATAGCAATATTTAATTTATGATCAGTTTGCTCCCCAGCGATTTCACAGCATTCACCCTGAAATCGGCAAGTGGAACAAACTGTTTATCTCATGGATTTGTGAGGGAGAATAACCTGGTAATCAACGAATGATGAATGGGTTGATAATCTGTAAATGACCTTCAATTAGCTGCTCGTGGTGCAAATCGTTTTTCGTTTTAGCAAAAATAAAACAAATTTGTTGAAACTCTGTAGTCGT
>CAISJJ010000008.1 GCA_903885595.1 uncultured Bacteroidales bacterium | reverse complement strand
TCGAACATTTACCCAATTCCATCGTTTTTGAGCCCAATAACCCTGAAGATCTCATCCTGAAACTAAAAGAACACAATTATAAGCTGTTTCACCGGCAGGAGTTTATAGACAATTTCAGTCGGGATGCCATCAACCGGAAAATGGCAGAATCGATCCGTGCATATGCAAAACTGTAAAATTATCTCCGTTGTCGGAGCCCGCCCTAACTTCATGAAAATAGCCCCTTTCATCAAGGCAATTGTTTGTCTTCAGAGAATTATCCCAGATTCAGATCTGAAGGATCCCGTCTGCTATCCCAAATATGCAGAATATGAATTTCAGTAGAAGTTGCGATATAAAATATCTGGTAATAGTCCTTTACAAGAAATCGCTCCTCTCTCTTAACAATTTGTCTTCCGATTTGAGGAAACTGCGCTAAATGTTTTATTGTTTCTTTTAATTCATAATCTAACCTTCGGCAATAAATTTTATTACCAATTCGCTGGGACCAATAATCAAGTATCTGGATTCTGTCGGCCAGTGCATTAGGCGACCAGATTATTCGTTTAGCCATTTCTCAACTAAAAGATCCGCCTGTTTATTTGAAAGTGATTTTCCATGCTTTATCTGTTCCTTTGATGACTCAATCCTTTCTAATTGCCATTCACTTAGGTTTGGAACGGTTCCGGGCGTGTATTTTCGGTCAATGATTTGTTTGACGGCAATAAGAAATTCACCATCATCAATATTTTCAATGCTTTCATGTAGCAACTGTTTAATTTCCTGAGTGCTCATTTGCCATGATTTTTTACAAAGGTACAAACTTTCAGCCAAAACCAGTATGTCAAACCGGGGCCCTTGTCGACTAGATTGTAATACATCAGATCATGATTGAGAAAATGCAAAATATTAAAATCATTTCCGTAGTCGGAGCCCGCCCGAACTTCATGAAAATAGCCCCGTTCATTAAGGCAATAGATAAACATAACACGGAGCTTCAAAGTGCTGCCGGGAAAATTGAACATATCTTGGTCCATACCGGCCAGCATTATGATGTGCGCATGTCTGAATCCTTTTTCAAAGCATTGGGCATTCCCGATCCTGATATCAACCTCGAAGTGGGATCAGGAAGCCATTCAGAGCAAGTAGGGAATACCATGGTGGCATTTGAAAAGGTGTTGAAAGAACACAAGCCCGATTGGGTTGTAGTGGTGGGTGATGTCAATGCGACCCTGGCCTGTTCGGTTACGGCAAAGAAGGAGTGTATCAAGGTTTGCCATATTGAAGCAGGACTTCGTTCAGGCGATTTATCCATGCCCGAAGAAATAAACCGGCTGGTGACCGATCGCCTTTCTGATTTGCTGTTAACCCCCGATGAGAAATCCTCAGAGAACTTACGAAAAGAGGGAGTCCCGGAAGAGAAAATAAGGTTTGTTGGCAACATTATGATCGATACACTGGAGGCCAACCGGGCTAAAGCTGCAGCGCTTGACCTGGGGAAGATATTCCAGGCAAACACCATTGGGGAATTCAATGCCCCATCTCCTAATCCCGCTCAAAATTCAACCTCAAAGATCCCGGGTGGTTCAAACGCCAAATTACCCGATCCGGAGCAGGTATTCAACGCATATGGCACTCATGATTCAGGATTTAACATCATAATCCCTGGAGATAAGGACTATATTGCCATGACCCTCCACCGGCCTTCGAATGTAGATAAACAGGAAGTGCTGGTGCCACTGGTTGATTTTTTACTCGATGAGGTAACAAAAGAGTTTGTGCTGATTTGGCCGGTTCATCCGCGAACCCGTAAACAACTCATTGCATTTGGACTTTGGGAGAAAATTGTAAAGAACAAAAATGTCATTTTACTCGAACCCCTTGGTTATCACGAAATGTTGAAAATTACCATGGGTGCACGTCTTATGATGACCGATTCAGGCGGATTGCAGGAGGAGTGCTGTGTACTGGGAGTCCCATGCCTTACCATGCGCTGGAACACCGAGCGCCCAGTGACGCTTAAGGAACATGGCGGCGCCAGTATCCTGGTTGGGAATGACATTACATTGATCCGGAAGGCTTATCATAATGCCATTTTACAGGAAACAAAGCCATCGCGGCCACAATTGTGGGATGGGCATACTGCGGAAAGGTGTCTGGAGGAGATTTTGAAGGCAAACACTACCCTACATAGATGAAAATCCTGATTTCTGGCATCAACGGGTTTGTTGGAACCAACCTGGTTAAGTCCTTCAGGGATAATTATACCCTTCAGGGTATCGATATAATCTCAGATGTCCAGAATGGCGTGGCAGCGGTGTATTCGTGGGATAATTTGAACCATGTTCTGGAAGCTGATGTGATAATCCACCTGGCCGGGAAGGCACATGATACGAAGAATACATCCGCTGAACATGAATATTTTGATGTCAATGTCGGGCTGACGCAACGGATCTTTGATTATTTTTTATCATCCGATGCTTCGATGTTCATCTTTTTCAGCTCTGTAAAAGCAGTGGCTGATACGGTTGAAGGTGATGAACTCACAGAAGAGGCAACACCATCACCACAAACTCCTTATGGGAAGTCAAAACTGGAGGCAGAACGCTATATCCTGAATCAGCCGGTGCAAGGAGATAAGCGGGTTTACATCCTGAGGCCCTGCATGATCCATGGCCCCGGTAATAAAGGGAACCTGAACCAGCTTTATACCCTAGTGAAAAAAGGGATCCCGTATCCGCTTGGAGCGTTTGAAAACAGACGATCATTTACCTCCATGCGGAATCTGCGCCGGGTGGTTGAAGGAATCATCGAACAGGATGTTGTGCCGGGCATATACCAGGTTGCCGACGACGAATCCCTATCCACCAACCAGGTCATTGCATTGATGGCCGAAAGTTTGAAAATGAAAGAGAAGATCTGGCACATCCCACCGAAAGTAATCAGTGCACTTGCAAAGTTAGGAGACAAACTCAATCTTACCATAAACAGCGAACACATTAAAAAACTCACTGAATCCTACGTGGTATCCAACAAAAAGATCAAAAAGGCACTCGAAATCGGGAGCATGCCCGAGACGGCAAAGGAGGGAATGCGAGAGACGCTTGAAGCATTCAACGCCAATTCATAAAGCCTTGCTCTACCTAATTTACATTCTCATTTTTTTCATTTCATCAACTTCATATAAAAGATTTCACATTATTTCAGTAACATAGGAAAACCTGAGTAAAAGGTGAATTTGTTTCTAATCTCAGGATACTGATGAAAACTCTAAAAAAATTTGAACATTGAACCTGGTATCAGGCATTCAGTATCCGAAAACAATTTCATCTTTTAACGGCTTCCTCACTGAGTGGCTGATTTTGTTCACTTGTTTCGGGTATCCGATACAAGCCATGGTGGTGCTGTATTCAGGGATGGATTCCACTCCCATCAACTTGGCTTTCCGTGCAATCTACTTGATCATTAGTCTCTACT
>CAISJJ010000007.1 GCA_903885595.1 uncultured Bacteroidales bacterium | reverse complement strand
GGCAGGATCGTTCCCGGCACCATCAAAATTTTGAATAACCCACAACTGGATGTTTCAGCTCTTAACCCGGGACTCTATTTCATCAGGCTGACCAGTGAATCAATGGTGTACAGCGGAAGGTTTGTAAAACAATAGCATTACAATCTCCGGAACACCGCACTGTCAATTTCCAGAGCAAAGAACTGCATGTATTTGTCAATGACCGTATCAGTGAAAAAACTTATTCATATGCGTATGGGGGTACCTGGCATAATGGAGGCAGGTACACCTATACTTATAACAGCAGCGGACAATTACAGGTTGAACAAAGATTCGATGAGCAAGGAAATCCTGGATCTCAACAATTATATATCTGGGAGGGAGCGCTTCTGAAAGAAGAAATTTATAAAAATCCCGATGGAACCAATGCTTACAAAGGTGTTTATTCCTATTCGAACAGTTTAACAAGTGCTGTAAATGAATATGTCTGGGAAAATAACAACTGGATTTCGGATGCAGCTGCTACTTTCCTCTACAATACCAATAACTGTCTGGCGGAAGAACACTATGTATATGCATCCAATAACGAAAAAGTAGTTTACAATTACGAATCGTTGCAGGGAAATTATCGTGAACTGGTAGGTGTTTTTGGAGATTATAACTTCTGGCCCGGCGATCCAAGGCCGGTCCCGACAAAATCGGTGTCAGGGGATAAAGCACTTTTTGGAAAGCGGCATCATTCAATTAAAATCCAATAAATTCAGTGCTTATATCACTGCAAAGAGTCTGTTCACGGAAGCCCTTTTCAGTCAGCGGTGACTTTGGTTCAATAAAAAGAGTAAAGGGGTTTAGGTGTTTCAATCTTTTTTCCAGCTATCTTTACTTCGGTAAAAGATAGCTGGAATGTACAGGGATAGAATTATAATCTGTTTTACACTTTTACTGGGTTTTTTCTCCCCGGAAATTCCGGCACAGGTTTTTCAACAACCGGCAGTGTATACCATTGTCGCCGATACGATTTGTTTGGGATTGGAGGTTAACGGAAGGTATCAGGGATTGCTCAGACTGACTTCAGAAGAATACATTACCATTAAGGTAAATGTCAGTGCCCCGGGAAGTTACTCCATTGCAACCAATACAGTAAATGGATACAGGTTCACTGCCAGTGGCATTTTTCCTTCCACAGGATTGCATGAAATTCATTTGTCGGGCAGCGGCATGCCAGTTTGTGGTCAAATCGACCAGTTTTCAGTGATGGGTTCAGGCCCCGAAGGAAGTTGTACTTTCAGCGTTATCGTTCTTTCGTGGAGGTGCGGAAGAGCATTTACCGATACCCGTGATTCGCAGAATTACCGGACGGTGTTGATGGGCACGCAGTGCTGGATGGCTCACAACCTTAACGTCGGAATGCAGATAAGCAGCCTGAGAAATCAGAAAAATGACGGTGTTACGGAAAAGTTTTGCTATAACGGCAATGAAGGTAATTGCCGGACCTATGGAGGGCTTTATCAGTGGGACGAACTGATGCAATATACGACCACACCAGGCGGGCAGGGATTATGCCCGGCCGGATGGCATATTCCTACTGATGAGGAATGGTGCATACTTACCCAATATATTGATCCGTCTGTTGATTGTAACACCATTGGAGCCAGCGGGACCAACTGCGGCGGGAAAATGAAAGAACCAGGAACGCGGCACTGGGCTTTACCAAATGAAGGGGCCACAAACAGCAGCGATTTTGATGCACTTCCATCGGGTTACCGCGACTACCCCGGAAGTTTCAACAGTCTGCCGTACGAAGCCTTTTTCTGGACATCTACCGAATGTGGCGAGGCTCACGCCTGGAACCGGGGCCTGCATTACTATGAAGGCGAAATGAGCAGGGACGATTACATCAAGTCAAACGGTTTTGCTGCCCGCTGTGTTCATAATTATCAATAGTTTTGACTTTAGTGATTGATCATTTTCAGGCATTTCGCTTATTTTCTGAGCAATTCTAACATGTATTGTCTCCAACCTGTATTGAAATCCCTCATTTTCTCATTTTGGGTTAAAAGATTGAGGACGTGTTAGTTATTGCTGTTCCTGAACCTTACAGCATTGTCAAGGGCATCCAGTATTTCCCGGGTAAATCCCGCGGGTGGGGCAGTGGGCATATCCTGGAGTGATTCATGGCCATTTGGAGGCAGTTGGTTGATGACCCTGTCGCAGGTAGCGCGGATATGTTCTTCCTGCAAGTCATCGAAGGAATCAAAGGTTTTCCCGAACCGGTCGTTGAAATCGACCATGGCTGTGACGACCGCTGTGTAGAGGGTCTCCTTGTGCGCGACTTTTCCACGGATATGTCCGTAGGCTGCGTTCAGGATAGGGGCAGCATGTTCACGGATTTTTTCAGCAACCGGGATTGGGTGATCATCGATAACCAGGGTGTGTCCGTTATCGCGTTCCCAAAGGGCGTGGGAGCGGGCAATTTTTGCATCATACATCGACCGGTTGTAATCAACCAGGTAACAGGTGTAGATGTAAATAATCTTTGGCAGCAGGTACATCCCCTTCTTTTGTGTTGCCCTGATGATGGTGAAAAAAGCTTTCCTGTGTTCCTTTCCGGCATCGAACATAAAAAAGGTAAAAACACGCCACAGCATCTTGCGCAAGGTCCATAGATCGGTAATCCCGGGTTCCTTGATCCTTGGTTTATAATGAACGCCTTTTATGAAAGTAAGCGCCCGTTGTGTGAATTTTACCGGATCATAAATACTTTCCCAGTAATCGGCGAGCCCTTCAAACAGTTCAACCCGGGTCATCTGTTTTGGGATGATGTTTGAAATAATATCGAGTTTATCGGCAATTTCTTCCTGGTCGGTGAGGATGATCCGCCCGGCCCGTTTGAGTTCATACCACATTTTGGTGCCCGGAGGCGCAGCCAGGGGATGACAAAGGTGATGAACAATGTTGGCCTCGGAAATGAAATTCGCAGTTTTCTGAAACACCTGCGTATCATCCGAATCGGCGCCGATAATCATGTGTGCCAGTACGACAATGCCATACGATTGGATCTTCTGAACAGCTTCGCGGATTGGAATCCTGAGATTCTGCTGTTTGTTGTAATCTTTGAGCGATTGTTCATTCACCGATTCGATGCCGATCATTACCGCCTGGAAGTTGCAATCGGCCAAAAGCATCAGCAATTCCTCATCGTTGGCAATGGTAATATCGATCTGCGTGATGAACTCAATCGGACTTTTAAAAGAGTTATTCAACGGGATAAGTTGTTTGAGCAACTCTTTGGTGTATTTCTTATCACCGGCGAAGTTATCATCGGCTATAAAGATCATTTTCACCTTCAGGGCGCTGAGCCTGCGTACCTCTTCCAGTACCTGCTCAATTGTTTTACTCCGGAGTTTTCTGCCAAAAGTATAGATGACATCACAAAAACTGCAATCGAACGGGCATCCACGGGTTGTCTGGAGGAGGATGGCTGTGTATGATGACAGGTCGCCGTCGAGCAGTTCCCACCTGGGAGCCGGGGTTTTAGCCATATCGGGCTTCGAAATATTCTTGTATATCCGGGGATAGATTCCCGTTTTGAGATCTTCGAGAAATTTAGGCCAGGTCTCTTCTGCTTCTCCGTGGAAAATGACATCCACATCCGACATTTCCTTATGAATGAAATGTTCAACACCGATTCCACCAAAAATAACCAATGTTAAGGGAAAGTGTTTTTTAATGAATTCAGCGATCTGAAGGGAACGTTTTTGCTGATTCGAGGTCACTGAGATCCCGATAATATCAAATTTTTTTAGCCGGATAGCCGGTTCAACCGGTCCGTGCGTATATTCATCATGCAGCACAACCTGATGTTCTGTCGGCGTGAGCGCTGCTACCGCAGCGATTGCATGTGGCGCGAACAATGTTTTCGAGAATAGGTAAGGAATGCCCTGGGTAATCTGGCTGTCAATATCGTCAGGACTTCCGGGGCTGATCAGCAATATCTTCATGGGCAGTTATTTCGGTCGGGATTTCCCGGGATTTTGAAGGCAGATTGGTTCATAGTTCACGCAGAATGGACAAAGATAGAAGATTTCCTTGTCATTTAACAGCCTTCCATTCCATGAAAAACTGCTTCAGGAATTGTTCCATGAAGGCATGCCGTTCAGAGGCAAGTTCTTTCCCTGTGTGGGTATTCATCAAATCTTTGAGTAACAGCAGCTTTTCATAAAAATGGTTGATCGTGGGAGCGCTGCTTCGTTTATATTCCTCAGCGTTCATGGTCATATTGGGTGGCACAGTTGGATCATAGATCAGGCGGTGTTTATGACCACCGTAATTGAATGTTCTGGCAATTCCGATAGCGCCCATGGCATCCAACCGGTCGGCATCCCTGACAATATCCAGTTCCGGCGACCTGAATTTCACCGGCTCATGGCCTCCCTTGAAGGAAATATGCTCAATGATTTTGACGACATGATCAATCACCGCCGCACCCACATCCAGGGACAGTAAAAACTTACGGGTTATTGCCGGACCAATGGTTTCATTGCCGTCATGAAATTTTGAATCAGCAATATCATGAAACAATGCCCCTAATTCGACGATAAAATGGTTGGCCTGCTCGTGCCTGGCGATATACCGTGCTGTATTCCATACCCGGTAAATGTGCCACCAGTCATGACCACCCTCGGCATCCGACAGGGTTTCTTTTACAAATGCGGCGCTCTTTTGTATGACCGTTTCCTGGTTCATGATTATTTGCCGAATTTTATCAGCGTAAGCAATTCCTCACAAATCCCGATCTTATACCCTTCCGACAGGTAGTTGATAGTCCCCTCCTTATTGATAAAGATTACAACGGGCATGCTTTTCAATCCTCCGGACTTTGGATTGATCTCTGAAGGCCTGATTTGAAAAGTCGGTTGAAATGAATAACTGAGGTTGCATGGAAGCTGGGCAGGCTCTTTTTTTACTAACGATTTCATCTGTTCTTCCGATGGGAATACCATTATCAGTTTGCCTTTCCATTGTTCGAATTCAGTCTTTTTATTCCTGAGATCGGCCAGGAGATGTTTTGTTGGTTCTTTGTCGGGATCTATCCATGCGATGATCATGCCAGGATCAATCTTTTGATCGAAAAGGGCCGGATTGATCCGGCCATATACCGGCAACGGCAGCTGGTTCTTCCTCAAATCAATGGATTGGGTTGTTTTTTCGCCGGGCTTAACCTCGAAAATTTTGAGTTTTGCCAAAACCGTACCATCGGTGAGCCGGTTTCCGGTAACCATCATACAAGGACCAACAGGAATATCGATCGTGCATGGATAATCACTGACCAAAGAATTACCTTCATAATCGAGTGTGCGGAAGAAGCCATTTTTGAATTCTTCCACCGTATAGTGCGTGATATATTCAGGTTTTTTTTCTTTGGCTTGCGGGTTGGTAAGGGTCAAAACGCCCTTGGCTCCGGCATTCTCTTTTTTATCGTAAAGATATACATCGTTCCAGGTATTTCCGGTCATAAACTGAGGAACTTTCGTTGAAGGATCAAGTCGCGCCGGGATACCAAAACTCCGGCAGATGGCGACAAAACAGATATCGGCTGAATGGCCGTCGGCTACTTTAAGTTCGAAAACCCCAACAGGTGTAATGGGGGCCCGGCTGTAATTGGCCGACCTGTTCAATGCTACGTTGTTTCTCAGCCAGCCGGCAATCTTTAGCGGATCTTTCCGGGCTTCATTAATAAAAGCGTTGTCGAATTTCGACTGGAAGAATGCCCTGAATGGTTTCAGCCACTCATTATCTACACGGGGCGAAAGGATATATTTCCCAAATTCTTCTTTCTGCGTGGTAAGCGCAGTATATTTCAAGGTGTTGTAAAACAGGTCGGAAAGCACAGTGGTGTCAATATCCCTGAGGTCTTTCTCCGAAATGTTCTCCATTATCGGAAAAATAAGGGATCTGCCGGCAGGCATAGATTGAGTAATAAACGTGGTAAGTTCGCGCCAGTTGCCCCTGCTTTTATGCAAGAATCCCCAAAGGGTATCCTGATTCAGTTTCACCAGCCTGGCGAACCGGGCGCTTTTTGCAGAGTCAAAAAAGGTGGCCTCATAACTGCTCCTGACTTTGTCCTCAAAGGCAAGCCGGTCACTGTTCCGTTTCCTGGCCGAATCGCTTACTGAATTGTTGATGACAGCCATGGCTGGCGGAACCAGGTCAAGGTCGAGCTCATAGGTTTGCCCAGGTTCCCGGTTAAGTTGAACCGTAATCGTGTCGGTTTTTCTGACATCCAGTTTTTCAAATCCATATTTGCCCCCTTTGGCCGCCCACACGACCATGTCACCAAATCCGGTTGTGAAACTGCAAAGTCCATCGGAATCTGAGTTCGTTTTATAGAGTGGATAAAATTCGGCATAATTGTACAACTGAAATTCAACCGATGCGCTGTCAACTGGTTGGTTATCGGAATTCACTACCCGGGCGAACACTTTTTTTACCGGGGCATAATTCATAAGAATATTAATCCTGGTAAATAACGAATCTTTAAGCAAAATCTCTTCAGCGCCTTCGTAATCACCGAATACGGTGGTATTGACAAGCATTGCCCGTTTGGCAGGTGCGGTGAACCAGGCCAGGTCGAGGCCGGCATCGGGTTCGCAGGCGCCGATGAAGTGCCACTGCCCGTCAACCCAAACTTCAACCCACGCATGGTTGTCGTCACTGTGGGCCCATCGTGGTGTGTAACATTGACGTGCAGGGATCCCCACAGAGCGCAATGCGGCCACTGTGAAGGTCGATTCCTCTCCGCAACGCCCGTAGGCGGTCTTTACCGAGGCAAGCGGAGAGGAGGTTCGCCCATCCGATCCGCGGTAGGTCACCTTTTCGTGGCACCAGTGGTTAACTTCGAGTACCGCGTCCTTCATTGAAAGTCGCTTGATGCGGTCTTTCAGCTCCTGGAAAAATACCCACCTGGAGGAATCAAGATTTTCATTGTTCACCCGTACCGGCAGCACAAAATGACGGAACAGGCTCTCCGGCACGGTTTTTCCCCAGCTGAACGTATCCCTGGCGGAAAAGGAAGTACGGACATTCTGCAGGAAAAAATCCCCGTTATAATCGGCCAGGTCGTTTAATGAACTATAGGCAAAAAGGAATTTCAGCGCCTCTTCTTCTCTGGTTGTCAAATCCTGGTCAAAGACACTGAACAGTTGCTGCGAACGGTTTTTAGCCAGCTCCTTTTGCACTTCAAACTGTTTCTCAACTTTTTCCCGATAGGTTTTGTCGGTGATGAAATGGTTGTTGGTGCAGCCTGAAAAAATAAATGAAACTAAAACAAAAACGAAGAATGGTTTTTTCATATGATTTGATTAAAAGGATATTACC
This sequence comes from uncultured Bacteroidales bacterium, assembly GCA_903885595.1. GTDB lineage: Bacteria > Bacteroidota > Bacteroidia > Bacteroidales > FEN-979 > CAIVAT01. Next base: position 37,991 of record CAISJJ010000007.1, on the reverse strand, counting down.
AATTCATGTGCAGTATTAAACGTATCAACAAACCTATTACTTGTCGTGTATCCTCACGATTCCTTCGCGTCACTTTGCGACTCGTTCGTGTATATTCGCAACGCCTTCGTATCACATCATGACTCTTCGCATCAACACATGTCACTTCGTTAAAGAAACAGGTCAATAATTATAAACTGCTTCCTCCCTGCTGCCAAAAGGAATTTCAACCGTCCTTGTTTTAACATTCTTCAGCTTTATTGAATAATCCTTCCCGTTTGAACGAATAGTCATAACATCATCAAAGGAATGCAAAACCAGACGAACCGATGTGAACTTTGACACAAAACTTCCTTCCGCTTTTGTGAGTATGATCTGCTTTTTTCCAGGGTTAAAACTGATCATTCTCCTGTAGTATTGCCCGTTTTCGAATTGGTAAGTCATGCCATCATCTTCGTAATAGGTAAAACTGTTGGGTTTATCGCCGTTGTAAATGTGCAGTTCAAGGGTAGGGGATGGTTTCTGGGCCGTATACTGGATTTCCGATTGCATAGGGATGATCCCCGAAGCCTTCACAAATACCGGGAGATCGTTAAGCGGGGCATCAACCATGACCTCCGTCCTGCCTTTGAAAAATTCACCGCTGCTAAGCCTGTACCAGCCCCCTTCGGGCAGGTAAACCTTAGCAGCCTGCTGGTTGCACGAAACCGGTGCGATAAGCAGATTGTCACCGAAGAGGTATTGATTTTGATACTTCCACCAATAAACTTTCTCGTCGAAGGTATAGTTGATCGCAAGGCTTCGGGCCACGGGTAAACCGGAAACGGCCGACTCATAAAAAGCAGCATAGATGTATGGAAGGAGCCTGTAACGATGCACGATCATCTCCTTCACCTGGCGTTCAACATTGGGTCCGAATGCCCATGGTTCCTTGCTTTTGGTGTCCCATGCCGAATGATTCCTGAAAAAGGGTGTATAAACTCCAAGCGACATCCATCGCGTGTAAAGCTGTTCAGAAGGATTTCCCATGAACCCGCCAACATCGGGACCGGTGAATGAAATGCCAGACAGGCCCAGACCGGTCACCATTCGGGCCGACAACAGCATGTGATCGTCGGTTGCATCGTTGTCACCCGTCCAAACTGCCGAAAAGCGCTGGATGCCGGCAAACCCTGCACGGGTGAGCACGAAGGGCCGTTTCCCTTTAAGCAGCGCCTTGGTTCCTTCAAAGGTGGCACGCGACATCTCGAGTCCGTAAATGTTGTGTGCCTCGTTAACATAACCCTTCCGCCCGTCAAAATCGAACTGTACAATATTTGGAATGCTTTGCCCCCAGGCGCTGGGTTCGTTCATGTCGTTCCAGAATCCTTCAACCCCGGGATCGGAGAGCCAGTTGAAGGCTGCACCCCACCATTTGCGGACCGGCTCTTTCGTGAAATCGGGAAAGTGGCACCGGCCGGGCCAAACGCTTCCAATGTAATTGCTCCCGTCGGGGTATTTTGCAAAATAATTATTTGCAACACCCTCATCATATGCGAAGTAACCTTTTTCGACCTTGATTCCAGGGTCGACAATGGTGGCTATATGGAAGCCCATGCCGTTCAGCTTATCGATCATTGCCTTTGGCTGAGGAAAGCGATCCTTGTGCCAGGTGAAAATCTTGTAGGCATCCATATAATCGATATCAAGATAAATGACATCACAGGGGATCTGCCTGTCACGGAATTGCTGCGCAATATTCATCACATACGATTCGGGAAAGTAACCCCAGCGCGATTGCTGGTAGCCAAGGCTCCAATAGGGCGGCATGGGCATGCGGCCGGTAAGCCATGTATAATCACTGATGATCCCTGCAACGGTGGATGCGCCAAAAATGTAATAGTTCATTTCACCATCGGCAGCCAGAAAACTGCTGAACTGCTCATCTGTCGATGCTCCGAAATTGAATTTCGTGCGGTAAGAATTATCAAGAAAAATGCCATAGGTTACTTTCCCATGAATGCCAATAAAGAATGGGATGCTCTGATACAAAGGGTCGTGGTTGATGGCATAGGCAGGGATATCGGAATTCCAGTTTTCAAATGAATTTCCCCGTTTATCAAGATTCCCGGTCTTTTCACCCAACCCGAGGAATTTCTCATCGGGAAAAAGTTTTTTATAACAGGTTACTTCGGTGCCCTGCCATGAAACAGGGAGTTTGAGGTAATCTTCGGAGATAACCTCTCCCGACAGTGATTTGACAACCAGGCGCATCGGCTTTTTGTACAGTACCAGCTCCAACGAATCGGTAAAGATTTGTGCCGAGTCCCCTGCCTCCTTTAAACCACGAAAAAAAGAGGCAGGTTTTTGTATTACTGCATACGAAAAATCATCCTTTATCTCTGTACGGTTGATTCTGACCCGGATCACTGTAGGGGAATAGGAATAAATTTCAGCGAAGGCATTTTCCATCTTTACAATCATGGAACGCTCAGTGCGACTGATGGATTTGACATTCCCTGCAAAAACATGATTAGAAGATTGAGCGTTGACAACGAAGGGAGTCAGGCTCATTTCAATCAGAAATATCAGGATCAGCTTTTTCATAAGGTGGTATTTTTTAATGAATGGTCACAAGGAAACTATTCTCCGTAGTAAGAGATTGTTTATGTTTTTATGGAACTGAACTCCATTGTAAACAATTTCAAACAGATACTGATTGCAATATCTTAAATCCCCAATCGTAAATCCTCAATCGTAAATCGTATATCGTAAATCCTCAATCGTAAATCGTATATCGTAAATCGTAAATTAAAAGGCAGAATGTTCCGTCCTGTGAATGATCTCATTTTGAAGATCCTCGCCCAGGTCATTAAAATAATCACTATAACCTGCCACACGGACAATAAGGTCGCGATATTTTTCCGGATGTCGCTGAGCGTCGCGCAGGGTATCGGCAGAAACCACATTGAACTGAATGTGGTGTCCATCCATTCTGAAGTAAGAACGGATCAGTGCAGTGAGATTGCGGATGCTTTCATCACCGGTAAAAAATTCAGGTGAAAATTTCTGGTTAAGCAGGGTGCCTCCAGTGCGGATGTGGTCGATCTTTGCAGCAGATTTTAATACGGCAGTCGGGCCCTTACGATCGGCTCCCTGCACGGGGGATATGCCTTCTGATAACGGTTGCCCTGCTTTCCTGCCGTCGGGAAGGGCGCCGATCACGCTGCCGAAATAGACATGACAGGTTGTTGGCAACATGTTGATCCGGTGAGTGCCTCCGATGGCATTAGGACGGCCATTTACACAATTGTAGTATAATTCAAACACTTCACGGGCCTGGTCATCAGCGTAATCATCGTCGTTGCCCCATTTCGGAGTTGCGTAGGTTAGCTCGACATGCAATTCTCCAAAATCGCTGAAATCGTCTGACAATGCCTTGAGCATCCCTTTCATTGAGATGGTCCGCTTATCAAAGACATGGTACTTTAGGGCGGTCAGGGCATCGGTGATAGTTCCGAGCCCCACACCCTGGATGTAGGTCGTGTTGTACCTTGCCCCACCCGCATTGTAATCAAGGCCGTTGGAGATGCAATCGTCAATGATGAGTGAAAGGAAAGGAACCGGAAGGTTTTGTGCAAACGTTTGCGCGATGATGTTGTTGCCCCTGATCTTGATATCAATAAAATGTTGCAATTGCTTGTTGAAGGCTGCTAATAGTTCTTCATAGGATTTGAACTTTTCAGGATTTCCTGTCAGGGGTCCGATCTGTTTCCCGGTGCGGGGATCAAATCCGTTGTGAAGTGTGATTTCCAGCACTTTCGGAATATTAAAGTAGCCGCTGAGGATATAGGCTTCGGTTCCGAAAGCGCCAGCTTCGACGCACCCGCTCGCCCCGCCGTTGCGTGCATCAACAATATCCTTTCCCTGCCTGACCAGTTCCTGGACGATGGCATCGGTGTTAAAGTAGGAGGGTTGCCCGAAACCGGTTTTTGTAATCTGAAGGGTCCGATGGATCAGGCTGTCGGGGTTTTTCTTACTCACCTGGACCATCGAACTGGGCTGAAGCAATCTCATCTCTTCGATGACATCCAGCAAAATGAAGGTCATTTCATTGACGGCATCGGAGCCATCGGGTTTTACACCTCCCAGGTTAATCAGAGAAAAGTCGGTGTACGTATTGCTCTCCTGGGCGGTTACACCAACCTTGGGAGGGGCGGGATGATTGTTGAACTTGATCCAGAAGCTCTGAAGGATTTCAACAGCTTTTTCCCTTGTCAGGGTGCCATTTTCAACCTCTCGTTTATAAAATGGAAACAGGTGTTGATCCAGTCTTCCCGGGTTAAATGAATCCCAGGGGTTGAGTTCGGTAATGACGCAGAGATGAACAAACCAGTAGTATTGAAGCGCCTCGTGGAATGTTTGTGGTGCATGGGCAGGAACTTGCCGGCAGATATGTGCGAGTTCCAGTAGGTCGTGACGCGTGACGCGTGACGCGGGACTGATTAATGCTTCAGGGGTTGAAGAATCATTTGATTCGGGACGCGGGACGCGGGACGCGGGACCTGGTACATTGAGGTTGGCTGCCTGCTGCTCAAGGTATCCGGCATAACGTTCGGCAAAACTGATCACGGCATTGGCGGCGATTTCCATGGCCTTCAACTCTTCTGCCTTTGCCAGGCTCTGTGGATCATTCAACCAGTTTATCGCTGATTTCGCTTCTCGGATTTCATCGATGAGTTCGAGCATTCCTTTCCTGAAAATCTTATTTCCTGCCACGGTATGCCCCGGACCACGCTGCTCCTGGAATTCGGTAAATACGCCGGCTTTGTAAGCATCTAACCATTCGGGCTGAACCGATCGCATTACCCTGTCGCGGTTGCTTTTGCCACTCCAGAAAGGAATGATTTTCTCTTTGTAATCCTTTTTGGTTGCGGCGTTTACCTTGAAGGAGACCTTTTTCCTTTTGTCAAGAATATCGAGATCATCCAGCGAGTGAACGCAGATCTCGGGGTAGGTAGGACAGGCCTTGGGAGCAGGCCCGCGCTCTCCTACGATCAGTTCTCCTTCGTTGTAGCACAACTCCTTTTTGGAGAGAATATAATCAAGCGTCATGGCTCGCATAACCGGCACAGAGACCTCCCTGTCGATCCCGGTTCCATAGAATTCAGTTACCAGCAGCGCCCGTTCGGATGAAATGCAGTTTATGGCATTCAGGCTGCGCTCACGAAGGATTTTAATACGATCGGTCATAGGTTTAAATCAAAGATCAAAATTCAAAAATCAAAACCACAATTTAAAATTCAAAAATCAAAACTCAAAACCACAATTCAAAAGTCAAAACCGGGTACACCATAGTTTATACTTCTACTCACCCACCTTATCACCTGTCCGCTTGTCCGCCTATCCGCCTGTCCGCCTGTCCGCCTGACACTCGTAACATGCCTACCGCAAATATATCGAAAACCTTAAATACCTGTCGACAGAAGTAAGAGATTTATTATATGTTTATGTAAAAATTCAGAAAACCGCTGCTCCGGCTCCCATCCATTTGAAATTTCCGGGTGCTTATTGCTGATTTATCAATTCCTTCCTAACTGAACTGGTAAAATCAGGGGATAAGAAGAAATCTTACTATTTTTGCGGCTGGCCCCTGATCCGGAAGTCCCGGTAATTATTTTGACCATGTTTGTATAAGTAATGCCAGACAATACTGCGTTCAGGCAAAATGCAAATAAAAATCAGGGGAATTCTGTTTGATCATGAAATTCAAATTATTGAAGGATGATAAAAAAACCGATTTTAATCCTGCTTATTTGTTGGATCTCTTTCCAATTGCCTGCCCAAAACTCAATCGGCATCCAGGCCGGTTTTCTTGGAACCTATACAAGTGTGGCTGAGTACCAGCGCATTGGCCGCAGCGATTACCTGCTTGATTCTGTGTCCATAAGCCCCAGTACGGGATCCTTCCAGGCATCCATCAATGCCGACCTCGACCTTGGGAAGAATTTTTTCCTGTCAACAGGTTTTCATTACAGCAACAAGGGATTGGCCGATGTATCCTATACCGATACAACCGGCTGGCAGTGGTACACGGCAGCCAGGCAACATTATATTGGACTTTCGATGCTGATCAGTTACCATTTGCACTTCAAACAAAGTAAATTCGGATTACAGGTTGCCACCGGGCCACGGGCCGATTTTGCAGTCGGCATGCCCAACACGGGAACCACCTTCTCGGGCCCTTATTACAGGTTTTTCATGCCTTTTTCCCGGTTTAACGAAGTTGATCTTTGCTGGGATGCCGAAGCGGGAGTGACCTGTTTGCTGGGTCCGGGTGAGTTGGTCGCGAAATTGACCTACCTCTACGGATTTAGCGATGTGCTCGAAGATCCCTTTATTGTTGCCCGCAGCATGTCATTTGGGATTTCAGTGGGATATGCGTTCAGGTTGTCGGGGAAAAAGTAGCACATTTATGTTGATTTATCCGCCAATGCTGACTTTCATCCCGATTGATTCAAATTCAGCTTTGAGGGGCAACAAGTCTGCCGGCTTCAGGTCGGGGAGATACTCCAGAAAATTTGATTTGCAGAACCGGCGATATTTTTCACGGGCCATGGCGTGATAGGGCAGCAAGCTGATTTGGAGATGCGTGGATTTGAGAATTTGAGGATGTGAGGATGTGAAGATTTGAGGATGTGAAAATTTGAGGGTTTGGGGATGTGAAGATTTGAGGGTTTGAAGATGGGTGACAAATTCTATCATGTCCCCGATGTTTGTGGTGGTATCGGTTATCCCGGTAATAACAGGAAAGCGAAGAATGACATTGTTCCCCGAGGCATAAAGGAACTTCAGATTTTCCAGGATCTGTTTGTTTGAAACTCCGGTATATTTAATGTGCGAATCTTCATTTATTATCTTTACGTCATACAAAAACAGGTCAACCAGTCCGGCGATATCCGCCATTGCATCATGCGACGCATATCCCGAGGTATCGAGGGTGGTGTGAATACCCTGTTTCCTGCATTCTTTCAGTAAATCAGTGAGAAAAGCCTCCTGCAGCATCGGTTCTCCGCCTGAAAAGGTAACCCCGCCACCCGATTCGTCATAAAAAATACGGTCCTGCAGCACTTCTGCAATAACCTCACTAACGGTCATCCAGTTTCCGGTTGTCTCCTCCCGTTCAAAACTTTGACCATCAAGCGCCAGATGTTTTACCGACTTTTCAGCATGGAGATCACGGCTTTCGGGATTGTGACACCACCAGCAACTTAACGGGCAGCCCTTAAAAAAAACAGTTGTGCGGATACCTGGGCCATCATGCACGGTAAATCGCCTGATATCGAATATGATGGCTTTTTTCAAATCATTCCTTATTCACAGTAAAAGAGAATCATTTTCCGGATAGCATCCTCGCAAGCTGTACAAAATCCCGGAGCGTCATTACTCTTCATCCGGCAGTCCATCATCGGGCTGTAAATCCCTTTCGAAAGATAACCGCCTCCCTCAAACATCCCGGTCACCCCCTTGTATTTATCAACGCGGGGCGTCGGGATTGGTGTTTCCGGTTTGATATGGGCTTTCCATTTGGAGGCAAAATTTACATTCGTTGTAATGTTCGGCTCCCATGGCTCAAATTTCAGGTTGTAATAATCGGAATAGGTGATTTCAGAATTATAATATTCATCAGCAAGTCCGGCAAACTCATGTCCGAATTCATGCAGCGCCACGATGTTGGAGTACTGGTGATCAACGGTGCTTTCTCCGTAATGGTTATAAAAACCACCGCCTCCATAGCGTTTGCTGTTAACAAGCACGAAAATGAGATCGTAGGGGACATTAGCGGCAATATCATACATCGATTTTGTATCGGATGTGGTTAGGTAGCGGTCCATATCAAAGGTGTAAAAACTGCTGTGGATACTGGTATTCACATAGATGTCCTTCCCGGGAATGGTCACGCCCGATTCATCAGATGGCGATTCAATAGCGTAGAAGTTAAACCTGTCAGCATATCTGGTATAAGGCTCCACCGACAAAAAATAATTGGCAACACGTTGGGCATCTTTCTGAAATTTATCCATCTCCAGGGTGGTATATCCTTCAGCAAGGAATGCCACATCAACATGATTTACCGGATCCCCTGAATCTTTTATCTTTTGAAATTTGCATGGATGAATAGTTTCACGGCTGATGAAATAATCGGAAGGATTTATGAACCGATCGAAGAGTAATTCAAACTCATTGGTTTTAAATGATCTTTTTTCGATAACGAAGCGGATGGTCGCCTTCGGAAAGGGCATTACAGCCGTCATCGGGTAGGCGCGTTTCATTTTACGGGCTTCATCAGTGCCTTTCCATTCCTGGAATAAAGTACTGAAACCCTTTGAAAAGATTAAAGTTCTCGTAGCTGAATCAAATGCCGAATACCGGTATGTTCCATAACCAAAAGGGTCAATAAGATTTTTGTGTGGCCCGCCCCAGGATGGCTCCTCCTTCATCTGAACGAAATAGGCAATCTCCGATTTGGCATCGCCTGCAAGCAGATAATCGACTCGCAGTGATTTGGGCCCGAACCAGGAATCAAAATCAATGGGTTCTGGAGCAGCAATGGCTATTGCAGCTGCTGATGCGTCAATCTGGCCTACGGACGGAACTGATACCATCAAAGCCATGGTTGCGAGTAATAAGGTGAAAATGGAAGTACACTTCATTTCAATGATAATTTTAAGAACAATGATTGGAAAAACATGGCAAAAATAAAAAATTCCAGCAATACCTGCCAATCTCAATCGGTCAATCAGTCAATCAATCAATTCTTCCATTTTACCTGAACCACCACCATCCCCGTCAACATCAAAAGGCATCCCACGATCATCCGCTGGTTCAGTTGTTCATGAAGGATCAGCCAGCCGCCAATCACCGCAAAGACTGCTTCGAGGCTTAGTATAATCGAGGCATAGGCAGGATGGGCGGTTTTTTGTGCAATGACCTGGAGTGTGTAGGCAACACCTACCGATAAAATCCCTCCGTAAGCAATTGGAAGCCAGGCTTGCATGATTGAGGTTATTGTGACCGGCTCAATGGCAAAGGCTATGATCAGGTTGAGCAGGGCACAGATGGTAAACTGGATGATGGCCAGCAGGAAACTGTCCATCATAGGGGAGAGCCAGGCTATGAACAATACATGGAAAGTAAAAATGACGGCGCAATACAAAACCAGTTTATCGCCCGGGTCAATACTGAATGTGCTGGTCATGCTGAGAAGGTAAAGTCCGCATACCGAAAGTGCCGCTCCGATCCACATGGTGAGATGTGACCGCTGGCCAAAAAACAGCCCGACAATAGGTACGAGAACCACATACAACCCGGTGATAAATCCTGCTTTTCCGGCCGTGGTTTGCTGCAATCCCAGCTGCTGCAGGGCAACGCCTCCAAACAGAAACAGCCCTGTCATCAAACTGCCGATTATGATTTTTCGCCGGTCGGAGGGATGCGAACTCTTTATCAGCGGTTCTGTCTTGTTGGCATTGATATAAAGAAAAGGAATGAGGATTATCGTCCCAAGTGCAAACCGGACTCCGTTGTATGTAAAAGGTCCGACATAATCCATCCCGATCCGCTGCGCTACAAAGGCAAAACCCCATATTACTGCGGCTAAAAGAAGGATGAGGTCGGAACGGAGGCTGGTTTTCATTATTCCACCGTTATTTCATCCGCAAAAACCCACGCCTTGCCGCCAGCCCCGGGATGCCAGCCCGGGCATACGCCTCTGTTTTTAGCGACAACTTTCACGAAACGGGCTTTCTGACTTTTAATGCTTACAGAAAATTCTTTTGTTATAACTCCGTCATGATGCTCATCCACATCATTGGCAATCGTTGATAACTTTTTGTAATCAACACCATCTTCCGAAATCCACCATGAAACCTCGGTTGGCATGAAAATCCATGCTCCCTGCTCCTGGATGCACCCGATCGAAAGTTTGCCGATGGGCTGCACGATGCCAAGATCAATGATTACATCGATATCTGTTCCTTCATAACCCTGCCAGACGCCGGTTTTGAAATTGTCGCCACCTCTCAGGAAGTCGATCAGGGCAAGATCACCGCCGGCTGCATATTGACCAGCATACTGGGTATTCAGTGTGATTTTACGGTTTTTCGGGATCCTGATGAACCGTGCCTCGATCGGCAGGCTTTTTGGTGACTCTTTTCCAATGGCAAAAGCTTTCAGGGTAGCCGATTTTCTCAGCGTAAACGGTCGTTGGTAAATACTCGACTTCAGGGTGGGTTCAGTGCCGTCGAGGGTAAAATGAATATTTACACCGGGAAGGGCGCACATCAGTCCCACGATGGTGGAATCCATAAAGGTACGGCTTCCCTGGTAAACAGATGGAACAGGTGTAATGGCATATTCAGCAATGTAGGTGTTGGGGAAGGCGCCGTAGCCAACGCCCCAGGCTTTGTTTGGCTGAGAACCCATATTGAAGATCAGTTCACCCCCTTTAAGAATTTCTTCATGACCGATATAACACCTGGTAAAGGGCTTTCCATTGAGGCTGACCGATTGAACATAGAAATTCCGCTCGTCAACGTTGATTGCCCTTATGATAAAGGTCTTTCCATCACTAAGATTTAATGTCAGTTTGGGAAAAATGGGTGAGCCGAGTGCATAGAATCCTGAACCGGGTGTTACCGGATAAAAACCCATCGCACTCAGCACATACCAGGCCGACATTTGCCCGCAATCTTCATTTCCAATCAACCCATCAGGGGTGTTTTTATAAAAATCGTTGCAGATGCGGTGCACCAGTTCCTGCGTTTTCCAGGGGATGCCAACATAATCATACAGGTAAGCCATATGATGACTGGGTTCATTGCCATGCGCATATTGCCCGATGAGCCCGGTGATGTCGGCCTGGTCACGACCGGTTGTCTTTGAATCGGCTGAGAACAGTTCATCCAGTTTGATTGTAAATTTTTCACGTCCCCCTTGAAACATCATCAACCCGCCCAGGTCATGGGGTACATAAAAACTATACTGCCATGCATTGGCCTCGGTATAATTGAAATTAACTTCAGCAGGATCAAAAGGGGTAAACCAGGTTTCATTTGATTTAGCCCGCATAAAGCCGGTGATCCGGTCAAAAACATTTTTGTAGTTCTGCGCCCGCACAAGATAGGTTTTGTAATCATCCTGCCGGTCCAACGATTTGGCCATCATGGCGATGCACCAGTCGTCATAAGCATATTCAAGTGTTCGGGAAACCGATTCCCCTTCACGGTCGGCCGGGATGTAGCCTTTTGACTTGTAGTATTTTAATCCGAGAAGATCCTGTTCGGCGCTGTGTTTCATTGCATCAAGCGCCTTATTCCCGTCAAATCCGCGGATCCCTTTAAGCCAGGCATCAGCGATAACTGGAATTGCATGATAGCCTATCATACACCCTGTCTCATTCCCTGAAAGCTCCCAAACAGGGAGCATTCCTCCTTCATCATACTGTCGCATAAAGGTGTTGATGAAATCGTTGACTCGTTTTGGCTCCGTAAGCGTATAAAGCGGATTTGCTGCCCGGTAAGTGTCCCAAAGAGAAAAGACGGTATAATAGTCGAAGCCTTCAGCCTTGTGAATTTTCAGGTCGCGGCCCCGGTACTGCCCGTCTACATCACTGTAAATATTCGGCTGCAGCATGGTGTGGTACAGCGCTGTGTAAAACACCACCTGCTGTTCCTGGGTGCCTTGTTCAGCCTTGATTTTTCCCAGGGCTTTATTCCAAATATCGGATGCTTTTGTAACGATGCTATCAAAATCCCACCCGGGAAGTTCAGCTTCAAGATTTTTTCGCGCGCCTTCAATACTGACGCCTGAAATGCCAACCTTCACCAAGATCGGTTCACCCTCGGTGGTGGTGAAGGTAAACAAGGCCTTGAGGTTATCTCCGTCAACCTCTTTTAATTCAGTTGACAATGTTTTTCCTGAAGCCAGGGTATAAGAAGTAAATGGCTTGGAAAACCTTGCCACGAAGTAGATCATCTGTCGGGTTGCCCAAGCCTGGGAAATCCGGAATCCCTCAACCTCATCAACGCCGGTGATCTTCATTGCTGATTCAAGTACTTTATCACGGTGTTTGAGATCAATAACCACATTCGCCTGTTCCGATGCAGGATAAATGTAACGGTGGAAACCTACCCTGGTTGTGGCTGTCAGCTCGGCCTTGACGTTATCCTTCAACAGTTTCACTTTGTAATATCCCGGAGTGGCAACCTCATCGGCTTTACTGAAGGGAGAGGCATAACCGTAATTTTCAAGGTTGACAGCGCCGGTGGCGGGCATAAGAAGGATATCACCGTAATCGGAGCATCCTGTACCGCTCAGGTGGGTGTGACTGAAGCCATAAATCACCGAATCAGTGCCATGATAGGCCGAACAACCGTCCCAACCGTCAAGCCGGGTGTCGGGACTGAGTTGTACCATCCCGAAGGGAACACTGGCTCCGGGAAACGTATGGCCGTGACCCCCGGTACCAATAAACGGGTTGACATAGCCGGTAAGTGGCCTGGTGTTTTGCGCCTGGTTAACGAATGAAATTCCCGCCAGCAGCCAAATCAGGAGCAGACTTTGGAATTTTTTTTTCAGGAAAGAAGAATAAATCATAGGTTGGTTTTATTTACATGAACCTCACCCTGACCTTCTCCTCAAGGAGAGGGAACTCCCCTTCTCCTTGAGGAGAAGGGGATGGGGGTTGAGGTATTTTAGGACCGGGGGTTGAGGTGTTTTTGGTTGATAGTTGAGGCATTTTGGGATGGGAGTTGAGGCATTAATAGGTGTCAATCAGACTTTTAGCAACAATCAATTCATCCATCTTCGGGTTCTTCTTTGTCGTTGTAAATTGTACATCAACAGATTCACCGGGGAGCAGGTCAAAGTAATTATCTGAGAAATATCCCTTTACCGCGGTTGAAAGATACAGGTTCTTAACCAGCTTTTTACACGAAAGATGGATATTATAACCGGCAGGAATTTCAGTAACCCTCTTTTCAATAGAAGGAACAGGTAACTCAAGCTCTTTGGGAGATACAAAATAGAGCAGACCTTTATAAATCCCCTTACCTGATGCGCAGGTAAAGGATACATAACATAAAACTTCTTGTGGATTCAGTTGACCAAGGTAAGAGGTTTGCAGTGTATCGAAAAATAGTTGAGACCGGTTCGGCTGAACCTCCACCGGGGATGATGCAATTGAGTAAGTATTTCCGTGAAAATCAATTAATTTAATCGTCAACATACCCTTAACCGGAACCTGTTCAGCCGATGAAATATAGACCTTCACATGTTCATCATCTGCAACAGGTGATGTTAGAATATTATCGTATGCCCGGGGGAGCTTGTAATGCAGCGCTTTCTTTTTTCCATAATAATCAAGCGATGACCAGGATACAACAGGCCAGCAATCATTCAGCTGCCAGTACAAGGTGCCCATGCACCGGGGGGCTGCCCTTCGATGGGCTTCGATTGCCAGTATGATCCCTTTTGCCTGTAGAAGCTGGGATACGTAAATGTATGATTCGAAATCCTTCGGCTTTTTATAATCGCGCAGCAAGTATTCGTCGATGGTTTCATACCCCACAGGGTGTTTCTGATGAACTTTCATGACAGGTGATCCCAAAGTCCGGTCTTCAGGTGAAGCGAATTCGCAGATGGTCGAATAATCAGGAAAGCCCTGGAAGCCATATTCCGACATGAACCGCCCCACTTTTTGTTCATAAACCCCGAAAGGCTCTTTTCCCCACCAAATGCCCCAATAGTGTGAATCTCCCTCTGTCATGCTTTTTCTACGACCCCATCCATGTAAGGGTGAAGATGCAATATAGGGCCTCAGAGAGTCGAATCTTTTCACCATGCCTGGGAGGATTGAATGGAAAATCATCTGGTAGTTTTGATAAATCTCTGTTGAGTCGGCTGCCGTATATCCATACTGTTTCTGCCATCCCCAGTTTTTCCAGCCCTCATCAATTTCGTTGTTGCCACACCACAAAGCCAGGCAGGGATGTTGCCGAAGCCGGGATATGTTCTGCATGGCTTCGGTTTGAACATTGTCGAGAAATGCTTTGTTTCCGGGATACATGGCGCAGGCGAACATAAAATCCTGCCATACCATGATGCCATTTTCATCGCACAGATCATAAAAAACATCATTTTCATAAATGCCGCCTCCCCATACCCGCAGCATATTCATATTTGCACTTTTTACTTCAGAGATAAGCGCCCTGTAAGCAGAATCATTGACACGGGGAAGGAAATTGTCCTGTGGAATATAGTTGGCGCCCCTGATAAACACTGGGGTTCCATTAACTCTAAAGTAAAAGGCCTGGCCAATGGAATCCTTATCCTGCATCAGCTCGATAGTTCGAAGGCCGATTTTTTGAATGCCTTTGTCCACAAGATTTTTACCTGAATGAATTTCATAGCCAACCTGGTAAAGCTTGGCGTTTCCCATGCCGTTTGGCCACCAGCGGACCGGATTGCGGATTGGGAAACTACACGAAATCCTGTTTTCACCTGGGTTCAGTAGCTGGGACTTCCGTTGAATTTCAGTATTATCAAGGAACAGCCTGATATGGACAGAATCCACACGTTCGGTTAGCAAGGTGAAATTTGCAGCTATTGTTGCGATGGAATCCGTGACCGCATCCTGAACAAACTGAACGCCGCTTACGCCGACCGAATTCCGGAATCGAAGGTAAACAGGCCGCCAGATCCCGCAGGTAGCAAGTTTTGGTCCCCAATCCCAGCCAAAATGATAGGCAGCTTTCCTGCAAACAACCTTCTCGTCGCCGGGAAGCTTAATCGGTAAGGGATCATATAATTTTTTTATCTCCTGATTTATTGCAGGAAATTGAATATGCAAGGTGTTGGCGCCTGGTTTAATTAACCCTTTGACATCGACCACCCACTCCCTGAACATATTGTCTGCCACCAGAATTAGCGAATCATTGAGATACACGCGGGCATAGGTGTCGAGTCCCTTGAAAACCAGCTCAATATGCTCCCGGGATAAACTCTCTGCTGCCGGTTCAAAACTTTTTTTATATTCCCAGCCCACATTACTGATCCATTGAACCTTTTCTTCATTGTCCCGCATAAAAGGATCAGGAATTTCATTGTTTTGCATCAGATCAAGATGAACAACGCCCGGAACCCGGGCCGACTTCCAATCACTGGTTCCGGTTTGTCTGAACAACCAGTCTCCTCCAAGGTCTGATTTATAAAGATCCTGTGCGAAAATTTCAGTGGGCAGTAGCCGAAAGCTAATAAAGAGAAATGCTGTGAATAAACGGATCAAGGGGTAAAGATATTAATCAGGCAAAAGTATCATTTTCCCTCTTTTCATTATTTGTTTAGAGAAATTAATTTCCTGAAGAATTTTCATTGCATAAAAAATCGGTTGACATTCATTTTCTTTTTAATTTAGACACCCAATCCTACCAAACCGATGATGAACCTGGCAGAACTTTTCAAAAAATTCTTTCTATTGTATGGAACCCATGAAAATCAACCCAGATGCTTTTTTGCGCCCGGTCGTGTGAACATGATCGGCGAGCACACTGATTACAACGGGGGCTTTGTTCTGCCATGTGCTTTGCAATACGGGACCTACCTTTTGATCCGTTCCTTGGCTGAACCTGTCGTAAAACTTGCCTCAACCAACATGGAGTTCAGCGCTGAAATTCCTTTAACCGGGCTTAATCAAAAAGTAAACAGCCAATGGGTGAATTATCCTTTGGGTATTTTTGATCAGTTCAGGCAGCTGAACATTCCGGTCAATGGATTTGAGATGCTTTATTCAGGAGATATCCCAAACAGCGCAGGCTTATCTTCCTCTGCTTCAATTGAAATGGTTACCGCCTATGCGCTTACGGTGCTGCTGAATGCCAGGCAACTTGAGATGATCGACCTGGTGAAAATGTCGCAGCGTGCCGAAAATGAATTTATAGGCCTCAATTGCGGGATCATGGACATGTTTGCAATTGGAATGGGGAAAAAGGATCATGCGATTTTTCTGAATTGCCTTACGCTTGAATACAAGCGGGTATCGTTCCTGCTGGATGGATTCAGGCTGATTATAGGCAACACCAACAAAAAGCGTGGACTTGCCGATTCAAAATACAATGAGCGGGTGGCCGAATGTCAGCTGGCCATGACCTATCTGGGCAGGGATACAGATGTTTCGAAACTGGGAGAGATCAGTTTCATGCAATTTTATAAGATGCAGGAGCAGATTCCTGATGAACTGATCCGCAAAAGGGCACGTCATGTCATTTCTGAAAACCAACGGGTGCTGAATGCAGTTTCAAGTCTTTTAAAAGGAGATATTCTCCAATTTGGAGCCCTGATGAATGCGTCACATGAGTCGTTGCGTGATAACTATGAGGTTACGGGTATTGAATTGGATACCATGGTAGGTGCAGCACAGAAAATCAATGGTGTTTTGGGGTCACGAATGACCGGCGCCGGATTCGGCGGATGCACGGTGAGCCTTGTAAGGGAGAATACTGTTGACAGGTTCATCGATGAGGTTGGAAGGGAATACCAGGAAAAAATTGGTATTGAACCGACTTTTTACCTCGCCGAAGTATCCGATGGTGTAAAGGAGATAAAATAATCATTAATGTCTTAACTTCAGCTAATCTGATTTTCGTAATTCGTAATTCGTAATTTTTAATTAAATCATTACCTCCATGGCACATAAAAAGGATAAAAACAAAGAAGAAGATAAAGTAAAGGAAAAGAAGAATAAAAAAAGCGAAGAAATTGCTTCTTCTCCTTCAGTAGTTCTGAAAAACGCGGAAGAGGAGGGGGTCGGTAAACTTCCCAGTCACTTTTACGAAGAAGAACTTGCCAAACTGCAGGTTGAACTTGTGAGGCTTCAGGAATGGATCAAATATAAAGGTCTGCGGGTAGTCGTACTTTTCGAAGGGCGCGATGCTGCCGGGAAAGGTGGTTCTATCAAACGGATTACTGAAAGTCTTAACCCCCGTGTTTGCCGTGTCGTCGCCTTGGGCGTGCCGACTGAAAAGGAAAAATCCCAGTGGTATTTTCAACGGTATGTGCCTCATCTGCCTGCTGCCGGCGAAATGGCGCTCTTTGACCGCAGCTGGTATAACAGGGCAGGAGTTGAGCGGGTAATGGGTTTCTGTACTGATGAAGAATACTGGGATTTCCTCCGTTCCTGTCCGAATTTTGAGAATATGTTGATCCGGTCCGGGATCATCCTTGTAAAATACTGGTTTTCTGTTAGCGACAAAGAACAGGAGAAACGATTTATTCAGCGGATTAACGATCCGACCCGCCGCTGGAAAATCAGTCCGATGGATGTTGAATCGCGCACCAAATGGATCGATTACTCCAAAGCCAAGGATGAGATGTTCGCCTATACCGACACCAAGCAATCTCCCTGGTACGTTGTTGAAGCCGATGACAAGCGCCGTGCCCGTCTTAATTGTATCAGCCATTTGCTGAGCCTGATACCTTTTGAGGATGTGCCGCGAGAAACTATAATCCTGCCACCGCTTGAAAAAGATAAAGCGTATGTTCGCCCTCCGATGTCGGAACAGACCTTTGTGCCGAATAAATATTAAGCAAATCAAAAATGTTAAAATCAACTTAACCTTTGCTCCTGTCGCATTGCACTGTTCTTCCTTCATGGGCTGGGGGTGAGGTGCTCTGATTAATATTAACCAGTTTGCTCCTAGACAAACCTTCAGCTGTTCTCACCGAAACTACGTAGATCCCGGCAGCAAGTACTGAAACATCAACGGAGAATAGACCCGAAAGGAAGTTTTTTACCGGAACCGGCATCGTATTTCCGCTTTGGTCAAAGATACTTATCACCGATGATGCTGTTGCTGCCTGGGGCCGAACCCTGCATAATAAACAGGGAGTTGTTCATCGAGATCAGTTCTCATAAGGTTTTTAAAGTCCTCTACATTTGAATAATTATCTTTATACTTGAAGTCAATATCCGGACTGTAATTGAAATAATCAACCAGGGCTCCGGGAACGATATCAATCATAGCATCGGAAGAACCGGGACCGTGTGCCATGTCCACCGAAACACCTGCCTGGTAATTCAGGGTGACAACAGCTGGGTTGTTGCTGGTCACTGAGTTGGGCATCGAAGGCCAGTCGTAGGTTGGATTCCCGAAATTGACCGATTGTTCTCCATAAACTCCGCAGGAATAAGTATGCTGTCCGACTCCCCGGGTAGGGAAATTATGATATTTCATGATCTGCACCATAGCGGTGGACACGCAACCTGTCACAACATGGCCGCAGGGCCCGGCTCCATCGGAAGGACATGATGTGTTATAATAACAACCCTGATCCCATGCGGTGGTGATCAGCGGCAGCACATCGGTGGCGGGTGCCAGGGCATGGTTTTGTTGAATGGAAATCCATTCTCTCAGCGTTTCTGAATTGTCAAGGTTATTGGTGATGATATAGCCGATTTCCCGGCTATAATTATCCAGCCAATCACCTACCGCTGGATTATCAATGGTTTCAGGCATGTCATTTTCAAATGAATATCCGAGGATTGGGATGGAGGCATCGTCGGCTGCCACCAGCACAAAACCGGCGGTGGCAAAACGAAAAATATAGAGTGATGGAACGTTATCCCAGGATTTAGCAGTGACCGATTTGAGCCGGGGGTCGGCAACGCCGGAAGGATTGTTCAGCCGGTAAAAGGATTTGGCACATCTCTGTGCGTCTGATTGCGGGACCTGTTTGGCCCAGGCTGCCGCAACGAGGAGCGCTAGGCAGAAGAGGGTAAGGAGTTTTTTCATAATTTACGATTTGCGATTGACGATTTACGAATGACAAATGACAAATGACGATTTGGGTTTTGCACTTTGCTATTTGCATTTTGCAAATTTTTCAAAACAAACGTAGATTCTGAGAAAGGTAAAATCAAGCGCCAACTGATAACAGGTAGGGTTTTGGCAACAGTTGGGGAATGGGCAAAAAAAATGCAATTTTGTATTTGATTAATTTATTCGAAAACCGATGAACGAAATAATTTTTCTTGTTAAAGAAGCTCCTGAAGGTGGTTTTACCGCCAGAGCATTGGGGAATGAAATTTTCACGCAAGCGGAGACAGAGCAGCAACTAAAAGAGGTGATAAAAGATGCGGTAATCTGCCATTTTGATAAAGAAAATCTTCCAGGCGTTGTACGGCTTCATTTTGTCAAGGAGGAAACCTTTTCTTTGGCTGTATGAAAATTCCGCGGAGTATATCGGGTGCAGTCCTCGCTAAAAAACTTGAAAAATCGGTTTACACCATAACCCGTCAATCTGGAAGTCACATCAGGTTAACGTCACAACTTTCAGAAGAACATCCTATCACGATACCAAGGCACGATCCATTAAAAGTCGGCACATTATCCTCAATCTTAAATGCTGTTGCAGAGCACTTTCTCACGACGAAGGAGGAAATTGCAAAAGATATTTTCTGATTTTTTAAAACGGAATAATCAACTCCACCCTTGTCCCCATCGCATTTCCCTGCTCATCTTTCAAATCAACAATATTCACCTTCGCCCCGCTTGAATTGAGCCTGTTCATCATCTCGATCCGCTGAGAGGTAACTTTCAGTCCATGGGATTTGTGAGTGGCCGATTTGCTTTTAAGTTCCGCTGCCTTTTTCCGCCCAATGCCGTTGTCGGTGATTGAAATGCTCAGGAACTCTTCATCCTCTTTTTTGATTTCAATGGTGATGGTTCCTTCACCTTCTTTCTGCATCAGCCCGTGCCAGATGGCATTTTCGACAAACGGCTGCAGCAGCATCGGCGGGATCATCATGGAACTGGTATCAACGTCATCGGCGATGTGATAGATGCATTTAAACCTGTCGTCAAAACGGGCAGCCTCAAGCAATACATATAGCTTCAGCGTTTCCAGCTCTTTTTCGATGGAGATCATTTCACTGCGTGAATTATCCAGTATCAGCCGGATCAGTTTCGAGAATTTGATCAGGTATTCGGAGGCGATCTCATGTTTCTGGTCCATCACAAAGCTGTTGATGGAGTTCAGCGAATTGAAGATGAAGTGCGGGTTCATCTGGGCACGCAGGGCCTTGGTTTCGGCCTGGGCGAGTTGCTTTTTGAAATCGGAGGTGAGTTGCTCTTTGTCTCGTTTTCGCTTGTAGCGGAGGCGACTGAGAACGGTCAGGATGATCAGCAGTAATAAAACACCGGCAATTAAATAATAGTTGCGTTGTGATGTTTTTTGAGTTTGCAGATGTTCAATTTCACTCTCCTTCTGCAGTTGGGCCTGCTCAATTTCAAATGTTGCAATCCGGGCCTTTGTGTTCATGGTATTTATTGAATCCTGTATTGCATGATACTGGATAAGGTAGCGAAGCGCCTGAATTGAATCTCCCCGTCTGAGCAGGTAGGAATGAAGTTCGTTTGTGTACTTCAATAGAAGAGGCAAGATCTTTTCAGACTTTGCTTCGGCCAACGCCGCCTCAAGATGTTGAAAGGCAAGCCGGTTGTTTCCGGTCGCAACATAATAGTTGTAGAAGGTATAATCAACTTCCATATTACCCACCGGATGAGTGAGTGCCCATCTTTCATTTTTTGTGATCTCTTGCACGCGGTCAAGGTAAAATCGCGCACTGTCGTTAGAATTTAGCGCAATATGGACTGCCGCACAATTCAACAGATTTATAACTTTATTAACCGGAAATGTACAGAATTTTTTTCCTTCAATGTAATAGCATAGCGCTCGTTTGTATTCATGTCTTTTAACATTCAGATCCCCTAACCGATGATAGATATAGAAGCAATTCATTTTCATTCTTAACATATCATTCAAAGCTGATTTCAAATACAGTTCTGCCTTGTCCAGATTTCCCCACTCCAAATACATTCCCCCAATGACCTGATTTTCTACGACGTATCCCAAAGTGTCAAAAGTTTTATAGCTTTCCCGGGCACGAAGGTAATACTCAATTGATTTATCATAGTCGGCATAGAACCAGTAATATCCTGCAATACCGTGAAAGCAGGCCGCCAGGTTTTCAATGGGTCCATGCCTTTTATAGAATACAAGCTTATCCGAATAATACTTAAACTTCTCCTCCTGTTTACCTATAGCATTGTACAGCTTCCGGATATCCGACAACGGATACCCCTCACCATGCTGTATAAGGTGAAGGGAATCCAGCATTTCTGTAGCTTTTTTGTATTTTTCAAAGGCTTCAATCCACCTGTCAGTGTTTAAAAGCAACCGTCCTTCATAATATGTATTCCAGGCAAGTCCGTATGGAAATTTTGTTTTCTTCGAAAGGTCATATGCTTGCTTTAAATATTTGTCCCGGTCCACCGAATCGTTCATTATAAAAAAAAATCGCATTTGGATCAGCAGTTTGATCTTGCTTGTATCACTGGTCGCTTTTGAAATTTGACTTTTGAGCCTGTCATATTCGGATTTCTGAGCCAATATAGTTCCGCTGAACAGGAGGATCAGAAAGACGGTTAACCAGATAGCGCGTAGAGAGGATTTCATTGGGGTAAAAGTATGAAAAATACGTCATCAACGGCATGAAACACCTCACCCCCGGCCCCTCTCCTGGAGGAGCGGGGAGAGGGGGCGGTGAGTCCTTTGCCAGGCAGAATGAAAGTGGCAATCATATTATTCTTTGACAAATTTTCCAGTTTCGATACTACTCCAGGATTTTACCATTTTGCCATTTTGCATTTTGCATTTGAACCTAAATTGGAATAATCAACTCAACCTTTGTTCCGGTCGCATAGCCCTGCTCATCCTTCAAATCAAAAATATTCACCGTCGCCCCGCTGGAATTGAGTTTGTTCATCATCTCAATTCGCTGGGAGGTGACTTTCAGCCCATGGGATTTGTGGGTGGCCGATTTGCTCTTCAATTCAGCCGCCTTTTCTCGGCCAATTCCATCATCGGAAATTGAAATGTTGAGGAACTCTTCGTCCTGTTTCTTGATTTCCACGGTGATGGTTCCATTGCCCTCCTTTTGCATCAGCCCGTGCCAGATAGCATTTTCAACAAAAGGCTGCAGCAGCATCGGCGGGATCATGATGGAATTGATATTTACATCTTCGGCGATGTGATAAACACACCTGAATCTGTTATCAAATCTTGCTGTCTCAAGCAGCACATACAACTTCAGGGTTTCAAGTTCCTTTTCGATGGAGATCATTTCACTGCGTGAATTATCCAGGATCAGCCGGATCAGCTTCGAGAACTTGATCAGGTAGTCGGAGGCGATCTCATGCTTCTGGTCCATCACAAAACTGTTGATGGAATTCAGGGAGTTAAAGATAAAATGAGGATTCATCTGGGCGCGCAGGGCTTTGGTTTCGGCCTGGGCAAGTTGTTTGTTGAATTCCGTTTTAAGATGCTCTTCGTTTGTTATATTGTTGATCCGGAATCGCTGGATAAAATATAGAATGAGCAGTACTCCGGCAACGATGAATGCAATGAACCACCAGGTTTGATAGAAAGGAGGCAGAATCCGGAGGTAAAGGGCGTCGCCCGTCGGATTCAGAATCCCGCTGTCGTTACTTCCGGTAACATGCAACACATATTTTCCCGGTGATAACCTTACCAGGTTAACCATCCCTTCATTTACCTGGTGCCACGAAGAATCCTGATCGAGCCGATAATAAAACCTGTTTTCTTTGGGATGGGAAAAATTAAGCACCGAAAAATCAACGGTGATCAGATCC
This sequence comes from uncultured Bacteroidales bacterium, assembly GCA_903885595.1. GTDB lineage: Bacteria > Bacteroidota > Bacteroidia > Bacteroidales > FEN-979 > CAIVAT01. The sequence goes on along the minus strand of CAISJJ010000007.1, from coordinate 15,264 downwards.
TGCTTGTAATCAAGCGTAAGCGATTTTTTTCGGGTAACCGAATCGATGGTAATTGGGAATGGTTCATTCAAAACCTGGACAGAATTGATGTGCACCTGAGGGATGTTTACATTTGTTTTAAACTGAGCAGGATTAAAATAAATAATACGGTCACGATCGCCGATACAAATGGTGCCATCAGCCATTTTGCGCATGTTGTCACCGAATAACTCGAACGTCAGGCCATTGTTCTCCGTAAAGTTGGTGAATGTACGGCTGGAAGTATCAAACCTTGAAATCCCGGCATTGTGTGCAACCCAAACATTTCCGTAGTCATCTACTTCATTGCTGACAAGAGCATCATTGGCCAGGCCGTTTTTTGAATTAAGCAGTTCAAATTTTTTGGTAACCAAATTAAATTTCAGAAGGCCATACAGTGTGTTTAGCCAAAGAATATTTCCCGACAAGCAGGGATCAAAGTGCTGGGCTTTTAACGCTTCATTGATGGCCGCATCAGCATCGCGGTTATACATTTCATAACTGTTTTTTACGGGGTCAAAAACAGCAATTCCGTCATGGATTGAAACAATGATCAAACGGTTATCATTATCTTTTAAAATAGCCCGTAATTCATCGAACGGAAGTGATGTCGGTTCATTTTCACGATGTACCAGATGCTGAACAAACTGCTCTTTGATGAAATCAAATTTGTAAATGCCCTGGTTACTTGACCGGATATAAAAACATGAGGAATCAAATGGAGTAATCTTTCGCATAGAATTGGGCCATTTACCGGTTGTTTTATCATCATCAGCAGGAATAAATAATTTAAACAGATTGTTCTTTATGTCAAACCGCACCAACCCATTATTTGTGGTAATCCAATAGATGCCGCGAAAGTCTTTGTAAATGTCAAAAATGCTTTTGGCTCCGGCGCTGGTATCTGATGGCGGAATGCTGGGGTAAAAATTATTCTGATCCCAATTGGCATCATAAACTCCCAGCCCTTGTTCCCGGATATAAGAGACCATTTTAATTCCGGAATCTTCATAAATGGCTTCTATATTAACATTGGATTGTTTGTTCGCTGAAAAATTTCCGCGGACCAGCTGCCTGGAATGAAATGCCTGGTCAGCACATTCAAGTATATTGAGCCCCTTCATGGTTCCGATCCATAATCTATGGTCCTTATCCGTATATACCCAAAATGTGCCATTATAAACCAGTGAATTCGGTTTTTCAGGATCGTGTTGAATGATGGCTTTTTCGCCCGATTCAGGGTTATACAGGTACAAACCCCTTTCGGTACATATGGTAAGCCAGTATACTCCGTCATGGTCTTTCCACTCACTCATTTTTCCAAACAAACTGAGACGGTTAATTTTGAATGAAGGAATGGATTCAAAAATGCCGGTTCCGGGATTAAATTTACAGATGCCTGTCAACCGTAAAACTACCCAGAAAACACCCTCGTGGTCAATATAAAGATCAATAATTTCCCCATAAGATTTACCCTGAAACGGGTACAATTTTAATTCCCGTTTCAGGGGATCCATCTTATAAAGTCCATTTATTCCGCAGCACCAAATGTTATGGTCCTTATCTTCGGCCAGACCCCCTGCGTAGCCTATGCCTGGATTTTTCATGATCGAATCGGCAGGCGCAAGCAGGAAGGTTTCAAATGTGCGGTCCTTGCGATTGAAAAGTTGAAGTCCTTTATTTGACCCGATCCAGAGGTTATATTTTGAATCAACCAGGGGTTGAGGATAGTTCCCGGCGGATTTAAGGTTACCGGCTTCGTCAGAGTAATTGGTAAATTGTTCCGTAAATGGATTAAACTCTGTAAGGCAATCGCCAGCTGACATCCACAAATTCCCGTTTTTATCCTCTGTAATACGGCTTACACTTTCATTGGCCAAAGAATGAGGATTTGCAGGATCATGATGATATACCTTCATGTTTCTTCCGTCATAACAATTCAGTCCATACCTGGTGCCGATCCACACGTAATCGCGTGAATCGCGATAAATACATTGAATAAAATTGGAAGAAAGCCCGTTGTGGGTGGTCAGTTTCTGAAAGAAATAATCTTTGTTCGGCTGCGCCTGGAGATTGTTTGCCAGGAACTGGGACAACAATAGGAATGTTAACAAGCGATAAAGGGCGGCGGATTTCATCAGGGTAAATGTACATAAAATACCTCACCCCCGGCCCCTCTCCTCAAAGGGAGGGGAGAGGGTGTATCATCAATTTTCTGCCTGGTCAGAAGCAGACCAGGTTTCTGATTATTCCTTAACGAATTTTCCGGTTTCAATCTTTTCATTATTTACTAGTCTGATGAAATAGATTCCCGCTGGAAGTGAACTGATATTTAATTCCAATCTCAAATCCCGGACCTGCTGCGTGATCATCGCCTGGCCGGTCATCCCGTAAACAGTCATGATTCCATTGATGCCGGCACCTGATCCGGATGTTTCGATGGTGATTTTATCGGTGGCCGGATTTGGATGGATTTTCAGATCGCTTTGCATGCTGCTGGTTTGCAGGGATGGTTCGATTATTCCCACAGCTGGTCCTCCGCCATTGGTGGTTTTCAGGATCGTTCCGTTATCCCCAACAATCCAGCCGGTATTGGCATCGGTGAAGAAAACGGAATTCAGGTTGTTTGTGGTCATGCTGGTTTGACCCATCCAGGTTGTGCCTCCATCGGTGGTTTTCAGGATGGTACCGGATTCACCTGCGGCATACCCTGTGTTTGTATCGGTAAAACAGACAAATAACAACGATCGGGTAGTTTCATAGGATAACGTGATCCAGTCGGTGCCCCCGTTTATTGTTTTCAGAATAATCTCTCCGTGATCCTGTCCATTGGTACGATTTCCTCCCACGGCATAACCTGTATTGGCATCAATGAAACAAACCGATTTTAATGCATATCCTCCGCCTTCCATTTGCTGTGTCCAGTTGGCGCCCCCATCGGTGGTTTTAATGATCACACTGAAATGATTCCATTCAAATACAGAACCCACGGCATAGCCAATATTTGAATCCGCAAAATATACTGAAGATAGCGCCCTGTCTGTTTCTGATTCGTTCCAGGTTGTACCTCCATCGGATGTTTTTAAAATGATTCCTTGATTACCATAATAATCACTGCCCACAACATACCCATCCGTGGCAGTGGGAAAGCATATTGAATTGAAATTTGAAGTAGCATTTCCTGTAAAAACGGTAGTCCAGGTCGTACCACCATCGGTTGTTTTTTGAATGATCCCATAATGCTGATCCGCTCCACTCGTCATACCTGCGGCATAACCCGTATTGACATCGGTGAAGTAAACGGAATTTACTGCATCAATTCCGGTTAACCCTACAGAAGTCCAGGTAGTTCCCCCGTTGATGGTATTTAAGTATGGAATGGGGGGATCAGGACCATATCCCACTGCATGGCCGGTATTGGCGTCGGTAAAATATACTGAAGTTAAATTGTTGTTTGTCACACTGCCCGATTGAACATTCCAGGTTGAGCCGCCATCAATGGTTTTTAGGATGGTTCCGCCACTGCCAACAGCATAACCGTTATTGACATCGGAAAAGTAAACGGAATTTAAATTGTGGAAAGTTCCGCTTGTTTGAGCATTCCAGGTTGTACCGGCATCTGTAGTTTTCACGATGATTCCATTTTCTCCGACAATATACCCTGTATTTGAATCCATAAAGTAAACAGACGTCAACATATTAGTTGTTCCGCTCGAAACAGTATCCCAGGTTACGCCTTCATTAATGGTTTGTAAAATTATTCCTCCATTTCCTACAGCAAAACCTTTATTTTCATCGGGAAAGGAAACTGATCTTAAACCATTGGTTGTTCCGCTCGTTTGAGCACTCCATGTCGCTCCGCCATCAGTGGTTGTTAGAATTGTTCCATCAGAGCCCACTACATATCCTTTGTTTACTTCGGGAAAATAAACGGAATTAAAATAGAAATTATTCCAGGGACCGGAATACTGAATATCCCATGTTGTTCCTCCATCAGTTGTTTTAAAAATAACTCCATATTTAATGCCTGCAAAAGCATTTGTTATTCCATATCCAACAGCATAGCCTGTATTGATACCGGTAAAGAAAACTGACGAGAAATAAACATTTGAACTTAAAAATACAGTAGCCCAATTTGTGCCGCCATCAGTGGTTTTTAAGATTATCGCAGTAGAAAGATTTATTTGACCACCATTATATTTCCCACCCACAGCATAGCCTGTATTGACATCAGTAAAACAAACCGAATATAATGGAATCGTTGTCCCACTCGGTAAGATACTCCAGGAGGTGCCTCCATCAATGGTTTTAATAATAGTTCCGGCATCACCAATGGCATACCCTGTTGTGGCATCTGGAAAGCAAACCGAGTTTAACGGAATTCCGGTTGGTAAAGGATTTTGATATGTCCATTGGGCAAATACACTAACTCCGGCCAGGACCAATGCGTTTAAAAATAAAAGGGATTTTTTCATGTCTTTCAATTTTATTTGATGACAACTATTTTACCGGTGTTTGTCTGCTTCCCGGTTTTCAGTGAATAATAGTAAAACCCTGCCGGCAGGCTTGCGGTATTCCATGTTACATAATGTTCTCCCTTTGTTTGATTGCCGTTGGCAAGTTGATTTACTTTCTGTCCTGTTGAATTGAAGATATCCAGGATTACCTGGGTGTCCTCCGGCAGGTAATATTGGATGGTGGCATTTGTATTAATTGGATTGGGATAAACTTTACAACTCATGGTAACGGGTTTCTCGCCATCCGGCACTGCTGTCGGAAAAATCCCGAAAAAGCTGAGGATCCGGATTAACAACTCTTCGCGTGTATTTGGCGTGTCACCGTCGGTCAACCGCGACAAGGCATATGAAAAACAAAAAGTCTTCTGGTTGCCGGGAACACTGTTTTGTACGGCCACGGTGCCGTAATTGCTTTCGGTGAATGCAACCACGCCATCGGCAGAAGGCACATAGACATCAATATAACTGCTGGAATTCTGACTGTTGCCTGTGAAAATCATTCTGTTTGTTAATGAAGCCGGTTGCCCTTCAAGGCCATCGATGGGGTTTGTACCTCCGTCGGTGGCAGATGCCAATCCGAACAAAGCCAGCAAAGGTGTATTGGCCGCCTGGTCGTAGCCTAATGCATCACCGCCTTCGAGGTAAACATATCCACCATTCTGAAGGTAATTGTTTACAATGCCGGCCATCTGGTTATCCATGGCAGTACTGCCCGAATTCCAGTTGCCATAGGAAAGGAATGCCGCGGTAAAGCCTTCAAGGCTTTCCGGCAAGGTATTTTTATAGGTTACCGGGAGAGATCTTCCTTCGAGGTAATCCCTGATAAATTCACCGCTGTAATCATGTCCCCCGGCAACGCCTTCATACACGAGGAAACCGGTGTTGATGGTTATCAATCCTTCCCTTGTGATGGTATCAGAATTGAAACCATTGGAAGCGATCAGTTTTACAGTGAAGGTGCCTGCATCATTGTAACTCCATACCGGATTCCGGTCGTAGGAGTCGATGGTGCCATTGTTATCGAAATCCCACTGCCATGATGTAACTGGAAAGGCATGATCACTGAGTGAAATGTCGCTGAATTGAACCTGCATCGGGACGCCGCCTGTTTTTTTATCGCTGACAAAATTCGCCAGAAGATATCCCTGGGGTAGATTGTAGCCGAAAAATTCCATTGTTTTGAGCAACACTTTATACCGTGAAGTGAGCGTATCCCTGTCGCGCAGATCGGCCAGGGTATATTCCATTAAAAAGGATTTCTGGCCGTAAGAAGCAATTCCGTCGTACATGACGGAAACATTGCCCGTACCGTAATTTCTTTCTTTAAACGGAATGAATGCCCCGGTTTTGGGATTCATCTTGTCGATGTGCCAATTGTATTTCTGATCCGACCCGGCAAACACCATTCCTGCCATCGGTGTATTCACAACCCCTTTCAGGGTATCGATCGGATTTTCAAGTTCTGAAAAAGTCCATGCACTGATGCCGAGTAACTGCTTCAGGGTATCCCTGTTCGGATAATAGTAAGTATAGTAATATAAACCGCCCATCTCCAGATATGCATTTCCTCCGCTCTGAAGGTATTTCTGAAGGGCCGAAGAATTGCTTTGTGTGAGCGGCGTGCCCTGGTCCTGGTTTTGACCAATATTACCATGAGACAGGAATACAGTTTCAAAACCAACAAGCGAAGTTAAGGTGTTTGTATATGTATAATTGTACCCAAGATCATCGAGAATACCGGCTATAAAGCTGCCGCTGTAGTCCTCTCCGTTTTGTTCGCCTTCGTAAACAAGGATTCCCGAAGGGTTTACCAATACTTTGAAAGTAATATCCCTGCCTGCAAGTATCTCCAGGGATGATTGAAAATGAATGCTCATATCTGCAAAATGACAGGTTGCATTCGGTCCGACCTGTATCTGCAACTGGTTCTGGATGCTGAAGGAAGAATCGGCCGGGATGTTGACTGTACAGGTTCCGGTGGTGACGATGATGTCAGGATCATCGGTGGTGATGGAAACATTCACGCCGTCAGCGCCGGTGGTTTGCATGTAATTGTAGATATTGAAATTCAGCGTAACGGATTCACCCGGCTCATTGATGCCATTCCCGTTTGCATCAACCGGGTTAACCGACATCATCTCCAATTTCAGATAAGGGATTGTCACATTCTGTTCTGCGAGCATCCGGTAGGCATTTAACCTGCCTGATCCCAGCATCGTTTCATACCCCGGGTTGATCGAATCGATGTTGTCGGCCGTTCCAAGCAACTGCGTCATCAGTTGTTCGTTCGACCAGCCGGGATGGTACGACTTTAACAAGCCGAAACAGCCTGCAACCATGGGCGTTGCCATGGAGGTTCCCGACATCAGGCCATAAGCGTTACCCGGTAAAGTACTTAAGATTCCCCCTTCGGAACCGCCGCCGGGTGCAGCAATATCCACGGCATGGTTAAAACATGAGTAACTGGTTTTCGTGTCATCTTCACTGACCGCTGCCACAGAGATGACATGATGATAATCGGCCGGATAAAACAAATCGGATATGTTGCTGTTTCCGGCAGCCGCAACGATAATGCTGCCCAACCCCGATGCATAAGTCACTGCCTCCTGGTTGGCATGGGAAAAACCCCAGGTCCAGCTGTTGGAGATGATGTCAGCTCCGTTTTCGGCAGCATAGATGATCCCGTCGTAGGCGTAAGGTACTGTATTGTTTGCATCCATGCAGATTGCCATCACCTTCACATTCCAGCTGATGCTAGAGATTCCTTTGCCGTTATTTGTGGCCGCATCAGCAATTCCGGCACAATGGGTTCCATGGCTTCCCACGGGATTACTTGGGATTGGATTCGGGTCACCGTTGCCATAGATAAAGTTCCAGCCGACGAGGTCATCCGTGAAACCGTTCCCGTCGTCGTCAAGTCCATTCAGATCGCCGGGGTCAAGCGCCCATTGTGTTCCGTTAAACTCGATGGTATGGCCGTCATGATCGGCATCTTCGGCCAGATTTTGCCAGATATTCGGGAGCAAATCCACATGATCCCAATCCACCCCGGTGTCGTTGATGGCAAGTACGATCGGATCGGTCCCGTTTTCTCCTTTATGGATCCCCCAGGCTTCCGGGGCATGGATCTGAGGCAGGTGCTGCAACTGGCTGTACAACGAATCATTTGGAACATCCAACAAGTGACCAACCGGAATGGCTTCGGCATATTCAACATTCGCGTCTGATGAGAATGCCGATATTACATCACCCAGTGCGAAGTTATCCGGGAAAGAAATTTTATAGATCCGCGACAGGTCGGGCAACCCTTCGTGCCATTTGGCCGGGTTGTACTGGAAACGTTTTTCCAAACGGTTAATCTGGTATTGGGCAACCTTGTTGTCCAGAGATTGAATACCGAAAGAAACCGAACCGGTTTGTTTTCCGAAATCACCGGTGCCCTTTTTGAGCTTCAGGGTGATCATGCCCTGTACATATTGCGAAGCCAGAGCCAGGGAATCCATCGGTTCATGGATAGCAGCTTGTCTGACTCTGGATTTAGATGGCTGGTCCTGGCTTTTAACCGTCAGCCAAAAGGATGACAGGGCCAGAAAGATGATTGAAATTTGTAAAAGTGTTTTCATAACCCTTGATTTATTTACGATTGGACGATTTACGAATTACGATTGAATTGATCGATTTCCGATCAATCAAAAGTAGTTTGAAGGCAAGGTGAAATCAAGCGGCAATTGATAACCGGTAGGAAAAACTTTATAACCGGTAGGGTTTTGACCACAGTTGGGGAATGGGCAAAAAAAATGTAACTTTGTATTTGATAAATTTATTTGAAAACCGATGAACGAAATAATTTTTCTTGTTGAAGAAGCTCCTGAAGGTGGTTTTACTGCCAGAGCACTGGGGAGTGATATTTTTACACAGGCGGACACGGAGCAGCAGCTGAAAGAGGTAATAAAAGATGCAGTAATCTGCCATTTTGATAAAGAAAATCTTCCCGGCGTTGTACGGCTTCATTTTGTCAAGGAGGAAACCTTTTCTTTGGCTGTATGAAAATTCCGCGGAGTATATCAGGTTTAGTCCTCGCTAAAAAACTTGAAACATTGGGTTACAAAATAACCCGTCAATCAGGTAGTCATGTCCGGCTTACGACACAACTTTCAGGAGAGCACCATGTCACAATACCGAGACACGATCCTGTGAAAGTCGGCACATTATCCGCGATCTTAAATGCTGTTGCTGAACACTTTCTTACAACAAAGGAGGATATAGCAAAAGATATTTTCTGATTATTAAAAAGGTATAATCAACTCCACCCTTGTCCCCATTGTATTCCCCTGCTCATCCTTCAAATCAAAAATATTCACCTTCGCACCGCTGGAATTGAGCTTGTTCATCATGTCAATACGTTCGGAGGTTACTTTCAGCCCATGGGATCTGTGGGTGGCAGATTTGCTCTTCATTTCCGCCGCTTTTTCCCGTCCTATCCCATCATCGGTAATTGAAATATTAAGGAATTTCTCATTCTCCGTTCTTATGTCAACCTTAATGGTGCCTTTGGTCCGTTTCTGCATCAGGCCGTGCCAGATGGCATTTTCAATGAAAGGCTGCAGAAGCATCGGAGGGATCATGATGGAACCGGTACTTGTGTTTTCGGCAATGTTGACCACATATTTGAAATGATTTTCGAAGCGGATGCTTTCAAGCTGTACATATAACTGTAATGTTTCCAGTTCCTTGTCAAGGGGGATCGTTTCACTTCGTGAATTATCGAGAATAAGCCGTATCAGTTTTGAAAACTTGAGCAGGTAATCAGAAGCAACCTCATGTTTCTGATCCGTCACAAAATTGTTGATCGAGTTCAGCGAATTGAAGATGAAATGGGGGTTCATCTGGGCACGCAATGCCTTGGTTTCTGCCTTGGCCAGTTGGTTTTTGAAATCTGAAGTTAGCTGTTCTTTGTCTCTTTTTCTTCGGTAGAGAATGAGGCTGATCACGGCCATGACGATCAGCAGCAAAAAAGCCCCGCCAATCAGGGAATAGTTTCGCTGTTCTTTCTTTTGCACCTGCAAATGTTCAATTTCATTCTCTTTTGCTTGCTGTTGCTGCTCAATTTCAAAACCTGCAATCCGTGCTTGAGTATTCATTTTGTCCAATGAATCACGGAGAACATTATATTGAATAAGGTATTGGAGAGACTGCAGCGAATCTCCATTCTTCAGCAGGAACGAATGTAGTTCATTGCTGTACTTCAACATAAGCGGGATATTGCCGGAAATTTGCGCCTGCTTCATTACTGTTTCAAGATGTTGAAGCGCAAGTTTTCCATTCCCGGTTGCTGCATAATATCTATAGAAGAAGAAATCGACATCAGTAAAATTATATGCAAAAATAATCCCCGACTTTTCTTTTTGATGGATCTTTTCTGCACTTTCAAGATAAAACAATGCACTGTCGTTAGCCCCCAGATTCAGGTAAACTTTAGCAATATTTACCAGGTTCCGGGCCTTAAGCAACGGATGGGTATAACATTGTTTCCCCTTGAAATAATAATCCTTTGCCCGCTTGTAATCATGCCTTTCAAAACAAATATTTCCCAATGCATCATAAACATCTGTGTTGGAAACCTCGTTTGATCTGATCAGATCTTTGAGGTTAGATACCTGATATTCTTCAGCTTTGTCAAGGTTACCCCATTCCAGGTACATTCCACCAATATTTAATTTTTCGTTCGTTACTCCTTGCGGATCAAAAGTTTTACAAACATCAAGTGCACGCATGAAGTATCCTATTGCCTTGTCATAATCTGCATGAGACTGATAGTATCGTCCCAGTCCATGATAGCAGTCAGCCGTATTTTCAATGGGGCCGTATCTTTTGTAATAAACAATCTTATCAGAATAATACCGGAACATTTCCAGTTGTTTGCCAGCCAGCCAATAGATATAACGAATATAATAGAGCGGATAAGCAAATGGCTGCACGATCCCAAGTGAATCCAAACCGTCAATGCAGCTTTTAACTTTTGCAATGGCTTCATCGTATTTGCCTTGATCCGACAATTCTAGACCTTCGTAGAAACGATAATAGATCAATCCTGGGCTGTAATGGTTTTTGACCGAAAGTTTTTTAATTTCACCGTACCATTTCTTTTGATCCAGGAACTGACCATATACCAATCCATAACGCACCATTAATTTTATCCTGGTGGTATCATTGGTTTCTATTGCAATTTGCTGCCGGAGATAAGCCTCCTCGTTTTGCTGAGCAACAGCATTGCTGCTGAACAGAAGGATTAGCAGGAGGATTGACCAGCGGTGGCGGGTATGAAATTTCATTGGAGTAAAAGTAGCAAAATTCAATATTTTTTAACCACATTAGGCACAATAGATCACATTAGAAAAAAACATTAGAAAAAATCCTATTGTGCCCTTCTATTGTGCCCTAATGTGCCTACTGTGGTAATAAATCCTTTTAGTATATAACCAGCTTGCTCCTTGACAAACCTTTCGCAGTTCGCCCTGAAACCACGTAGATCCCGGCAGCAAGTCCCGAAACATCCATGGAGAAAAGACCCGACAGGAGGTTTTTTACCGGCACCGGCATCGTATTTCCGCTTTGGTCAAAGATACTGATTACCGCTGATGGTGTTGCTGCCTGAACCAAAACCCTGCCGTGGGCGGGGTTCGGATAGATCATCATCGGCGGCTGATCACCGTTATGGGCAATTCCCACCGTAATATCCACCGTGTTGCAACTCCCCAGTGATCCACCGATATTGTACTGGGCCGAAACACAGTAGGTGTACTGTCCATTCATGACATTCTGATCGTTATAGTATTGGTCCGTTACCAGCCCGGAGTTGATCTTTATCCCGTTCCGGTTGACATTGTATCCCTGTAGTGTCATCTGAGCGGGGTCATAGGAGGGGATATCCCAGTTAATGTTTACGTTGTGATTATTTGCAACGGGTTGCACATTCCTGGGAGCCGGTGGAGGGGTCAGGATTCCTGTAAATTTATGAAACCCGCCTGCAGTGGCACTTGTGTTCACACCACCTGCCCAACCACAGTGATCATTCAACCAGGCCAGGTTATAAAACTCCGAACCCGCGGTACCGGGAAAATCCGTCCAGTCATGCCCGCCATCAAAGGAATATGCGATGCCATGACCTCCTGTACTGGCGCCTGATCGCACCCAGGTGTTTTCTGTGCCAGGGACATAGGCCATATCCCAGCCATAGTTCGGCCCGGTAAACATGACCTGGGACCAGGTAGTGCCCCCGTCGAATGTTTCGCATAACAGTCCGGCCCCCGAATTCTCATCCTGTAAAAGTCCATGGGATCCATTGCGGAAAGTTGGTTTAACATACATACCGCTCAAGGCGCTGGCAGTTGAAACAGTCCAGTGCAGCCCTTTATCGGCCGACCGGTAAACACGCCCCAGGTTGGTGCCAAACCAAACAGTGTCTTGAACAGCTGAATACCATCCAAGAATACCCATTTCATTGGTTAGCGGGTTTGGAATGTACAAACCGGGCACACGGATTCAGTTCGTTCCGCCGTTGGATGTTGTGTAGATCTCATATTCCCCCAGTATCGGATCCCCAATAACCACCCCGTCATTCGCGTTGAAAAAATGAACAATATCCGGAGCGGATGCGGTATTGTTGTATAATGCGGTAGTCTGCCTGGTCCAGTTCGCACCCCCGTTTGAAGTAACATATACACCCATGGGTTTTGTTCCGGAAATCCTGTACATAGCCGTATAAGCTTTGAGCGAATCGATCGCGAAGATCATGGAGGTGATAAGTCCGTTGGTATTGGTGATCACACCAGGATTCCAGGTCGTGCCACCGTTTGTGGTCCGGGTAAAGTCGGAGCAGGGACCTGATAAATTATTCGCATTCCAGGCGCTGGCCCAGATGACATTGCTGTCGATGGCCGAAATTGAGCTGATTGCACGGTAAGCTGCCGGAAACCCGCTGGCTTGTGGAATCCAGCCATTCACATTGACCAGTATTTTGTAATATACCGTATCTGTTGCATTCATGGCCCAGGCTTTCACAACATGCGATCCGGCATCAGTGGCAGATGTGGTCCACGTGAACGAAATGGAATCTCCCGTGGCGGTGCATTTCTCAACGCTGTCGATGAAGATTTTCATCAGATTGGAGGAACCCCTTGCGACGTTAGCCTTAATTTCTACGTTCTCACCCGTACCCACAATAACCTTGTCGGCAGGAGTGATGATTCTAACGATCAGGTTGGGGTTGTAGGGTTTAAGATGCACCACTACCGAATTTCCGCCGTTCAGGGTTGCGCTTCCCGGGTTCAGATAACCGATTGCATAATAACCATCGGCAGATCCCGACCATCCCCAGTTAAAATGAAAAGTCCCGTCACTCATGCGGTAACCGTCGCAGACAAAAGCATGCCCGTAATTGGGGCCGAACCCGGCATAATATACAGGGAGTTGCTCATCGAGATCTGTTCTTATCAGGTTTTTAAAGTCCTCCACGTTTGTATAATTATCTTTATACTTGAAGTCAATATCAGGACTGTAATTGAAATAATCGACCATGGCGCCCGGAACGATATTAATCATGGCGCCGGAGGAACCGGGACCATATGCCATATCCACCGCAACACCGGCCTGGTAATTCAGGGTGGCAACAGCCGGGTTGTCGCTGGTCACTGAGTTGGGCATCGATGGCCAGTCGTAGGTTGTATTCCCGAAATTGACCGACTGTTCTCCATAAACGCCGCAGGAATAAGTATGCTGGCTGACTCCCTGGGGAGGGAAATTATGATATTTCATGATCTGCGCCATGGCGGTTGCCACGCAACCGGTCAGCACATGCCCGCATGGCCCGGCTCCATCGGAAGGACATGCGGTGTTATAAAAACAGCCCTGATCCCACGTTGTGGTTAGCAGCGGCAATACCTCGGCGGTGGGTGTCAGAGGATGGTTTTGTTGAATGGAACTCCATTCTTTCAGCGTTTCAGAATTGTCTAGGTTATTGGTGATGATGTAACCGATCTCCCGGCTGTAGTTATCCAGCCAATCAGATACCGCAGGATTATCGATGGTTTCCGGGATGTCATTGTTAAAAGAATATCCCAGGATGGGAATGGAGGCATCATCCGCAGCCACCAGCACAAAGCCGCCGGTGGCAAATCGGAAAATATAGAGTGATGGAACGTTCTCCCAGGATTTAGCCGTGACCGATTTGACCTCGGGGTCGGTGATACCGGAAGGATTATTCAGCTGGTAAAAGGTTTCAGCGATTTGCTGTGCATCTGATTGCGGGACCTGTTTGGCCCATGCTGCCGGAACAAGGAGTGCCAGGCAGAGAAAAGTAAAAAGTTTTTTCATGGCGATTTGTGAATTTACGATTAGACGATTTGGGATTTACGATTGAATTGGTCGATATTCGATTTACGAATAAACAAATGTAGGTTCCGGGAAAAGTGAAATCAATCGGAAATTATCCGCTGGTAGGAATTATGCTGTAACCGGTAGGAATTTTTTATTGGCTGGTTGCGGATCAGATCCGCATAAATTCATTGAGGAAGTCCGTTTTGCGCGTGCGGGATACCTGGAGAGCCTGTCCATTGCTCATGATCACCTCACCGCCATCTCCCCTTATATACTTTTTGACTTGCTTCAGGTTGATGAGTGAGGAGTTATGAATACGAAAAAAATGGTAGTCGCGAAACAATTCATCCACATCGCCCAGGGTTTTTGAAAGAAGGATATCGTTTTTATCTGTCAAATGAATTCTCGTGTAATTGCTTTCCGCAGAGAAATAGATGATGTCATTCACCTGGGTAAATGTCAAACCATCAGCGGTTGGCAATGCAATAGTGTCGGGCAGATGCCTGTTATTCACTGTTGTTGCAAGCCGGAGTTGTTCCTGGCTGATAAAGCTTTGTTTACTTTTAACCTTTTCAATGGCTGCGCCAAGGTCTTCGGGGGTTATCGGCTTTAACAAATAATCCAGGGCACTGAACTTAATAGCCTTGATGGCGTATGCATCATATGCTGTGGTAAAAATCACCTCAAAAAACAGCTTTTCAAATTTTGAAAGCAAATCAAACCCATTCAGGAAAGGCATCTCGATATCAAGGAAAATGAAATCCGGCTTCAACTGCATGATCTGGTCAAATGCGGTTGTTGAATCAAGGCAGGTCCCAAGAATTTTAACTTCGCTGAATCGTTTTTCAATCAGCTTGACAAGGGATTGGATACAGTGATTTTCATCATCAATGATAATGCAATTCATGTTTGCAATTTTTACCGGGATTTATTCCTGCAACAAATTTAACACTTTAATATTTGAAAAATGCAGAACTCCTCACTAAGCCATTGGGGAGTTTTAGTTAGCCCTGGAATTTTTCCGGAGAGATCTTAAAACGGGATGATCAGTTCCACCCTGGTTCCCAAAGCATTGTCCTGCTCATCTTTCAGATCAATAACATTTACCTGCGCCCCGCTGGAATTAAGCTTGTTCATCATCTCGATCCGCTGGGAGGTGACTTTAAGTCCATGTGATTTGTGTGTGGCTGATTTGCTCTTCAATTCAGCCGCCTTTTCGCGGCCGATGCCGTTGTCCGTGATGGAGATATTCAGGAATTCTTCATCCTGCTTCTTGATTTCAATGGTGATGGTACCTTCGCCCTCCTTCTGCATCAGCCCGTGCCAGATGGCATTTTCGACAAACGGCTGCAGC
>CAISJJ010000006.1 GCA_903885595.1 uncultured Bacteroidales bacterium | reverse complement strand
TTTTATCTGATTTTTTAACTTCATGGATTATCTGGTTTCTGGCATCGTAGTAATCGATTTTTATGCCATCGATCTCAATCTCTTCATATTTCTCCGACCGCTGCGGATAGCTGGTTTCATGAATCAGCTTGCCCTCGTAAACCAGATCGGAGTTATGTTCCATGTTGATGCCATTGGCAAACAGCCATAGTTTGCGATGGCAAAGGAAATAATAGCTTATGTGGGTACCGGTAATGTTCATTTCAACCGAAAATAGTTTGTAATATTGTTTTCAGATCACCAATAACACGGTTGAACTCAGGAAGCTGACCTGTTGGCACATGCCCGCCAAGACTATGTTCCCATGCTCTTTCAGACCTCCTTAGACGACCGGGTTCAAAGAAATCGAGATGATTTGAAAAGGAAACATGCTTATACTCAGCTTTTCTTCTAAATGCATCCACAATGGCGGGCCAATTAACTTTATCAACTTGCTTCAAAAGAAACCATAAATCATAATAATCTCTTGGGGCGGGGTAGCTTCGTTGAATGGTGGCCCTGAGTTTTTCTGCAATCATCTCGGATAGAGAATAACAATTCAGGGTAATATCCGAGAACAATCCTGAATCAGAATATTCGTCATTGAGTTTCAGTGGGGCCACCGGGAAGCAAATGAGTTCATGCCAGGTCATTTCAATCTTGACAGATGTATGCCAACGGTCAAAAGAGGAGGGAGGAGCCTGGTCTCTGCGGTGATCAGCGCCCCAGAACTTAATCAGCGTTTGGTACCCAAGGTGTTTATCTCTGAATTTGATCCTGGAAATAGCGGCAGGGGCAAAAAGGATCCCGGTGTTAGATGTGATCTCGTTGCAGACATCCTGAATCATGTGCTCCTCCAAATTAAAAGTCTCCTTAAGAACTGTAAAATCAAGATCTTCTGAAAATCGATAACCCGGGAAATAGCATTTCTTTAAGCATGTTCCTCCTTTAAACAACAGGTTTTCTTGTGCCCATTCATGCCTGCCAATTTCTGCCAGCAAATGGCCCAGTACCCAATCCTTATCGATGGTAGTTGTGGGAACTCCGTTGTGTTCTGCAATCTTCCGGATTTCTGATGGAAGGATCATGATGATTATGAAAGATTTTGAGCAATTTCTATTATTTGGTTCCTTGTGATGTTTAACCTTAATCTCCATGCCGACACGAATTCACCTTCGTTCGGTCCCATTGGATCGAACAGTGCATATCGTTCATTTAACCTGACTGCTGTCATTTTCCTGAACCTTTGATAACCCCGCATGTCTAATATTTCCGACAGGAAAGCAATTCTTTTAAGGACGGCAAGATTATTTGTTCGTTTACCATAATCAACAAGTTTGTCAGGATTCAGGTTTGAAGCTGCAAACGCCCTGATCAGTTCACTGTAACCACCTGAGTATTCAGGGTATTCGAAACAATCAATCAATGTTTTCTCTTTGTCGGTAATTGGAAATGAATCTCTGCCATAACCTGTTTGAATAATTCCGAAGAACTTGGGATCTAATATTTTCACAAATTTATAGCGGACATTGAAAATACTCTTTGATTGTTTGTATCGGGGCGACTGGACAAAAACCACATTGGGTATCTGTTCTGTCATCAGATGATAGTTAAGCGCCGACCAGTATGCAATGCTACCGCCGCCGGTCAAAAAGGATCCGATTACCTTGTCGTTCCTGAAACCATACCGGCAATACTTTCCCCGTTCAAGCCGGTCAATCATTTTCTTCAGGGCCAGGTTCTCCAGTATTTCGTTTATATGGGGACTTGAAATACCTGTTAAACCACTCATTTGCTCCACGGTAAATACAGATAACTCATGGTCTTCCATGAACTTCACCAAGTCTAAATGATGATCCGGAAGACGATCAAATATTTTGGTTCCTTTTGGCATTACCTTACGGGTTATCATAGACCCCTGAATAAGGGGTTTTTCGTTGATGCAAAGGTAATAAAATAATTCTACCCTGCTGCGCTTCATCCAAAGCGTCGGTTCACTGACCGATATCTTCACCCAACCGGGCTTCGATCAGCTTCTTGTATTTTTTAAACATTGGTTCGCAGTTTCCGGTCATACGGAGGTCGATGAAATTTTTGACATCCTCGAATTTTTCATAGAGATCGGAAAGGAGGGTTCCCAATTCTTCCCTTGAAAGTGACGGGAAGGAAAGGTTGCTTTTTTGGGTTGTCGAATTTTTCTTTGGCATAAAATGTAGACAAATAGGTGTTAAAACGGTAAAGCAAACGGCTTGTCGGGGTCATCAGGGAAAGGGGGTTCCTCTTCAGGTTCGTCAGGGTTTTCTTCCAGGAAGCCGCAATTGCATAACTCGCCGTACGGACAAGTTTCGGGATCCCCGGTACACAATTGCAGGTCGTAACCGGTTGAAGGCAGATATTGGACAGGATCGTCCCAGCACCAGGTGATCGCATCGTACAGCCGTTCCGGAGGAATGTCTTCCGGCAGGTCAACGATTTCAACCCGGATACTTTCCAATACTTTGAAAATGGCCCGGTTTAGTTCTAAACACTGATCTGCGGAAAAATTGTACATTGCCGGAAATACATTCTGGTCGATCCCGGTCCATTCCGAGATGGGTTTAAACGGCACAAGCGCCAGTTCTGCTGCCTCCGGTAATGTTTCCATGTGCGGTGGGATTTCAAACCAGGTTGGTGCCGGCGGATTGGCCGCCGCTGCCTCCAGGTCGGCGAGGAGTTGTTTAAGGTAACGTTGCATGCGTAATTATTCAAGTTTTTGAATTCCGGGATGCCTTATCAGTGATTTCATCTGAGTGATAGTTGGTTATATATTTCCTTCTTTTCCCGGATTGTTCGTTCTCCATTGCTGGGCTGTTTGTCCAAAAATTCAACATTCAGCAGGCCCATTTTTTTACAGATAAAACGAAATAATTCAAACCTGTTTGGGTTATAATATGGTCGAATTCGACCATATTATAACAAGGATTATAGATTTGTTTGTTCCCATATGGGCAAAAATTCAACTGTATGTCGGTTTCAAAGCCAGTTTTTAATGATGGTATCGTCACCATACTGCATCTAACTCGTTCTTTTTAAATATACTTGATTTGTGTTGTCAGATGTTTTGATTAGAGGTGGAAAAAGTTCGGCAATTTGGTTTTGATTATGCCAAATTCTCATGGGTATTTTAAAGAAAGACACTTGTATCAATCTTGTTTTGATCAAATCCGTAAAAAGGGGAATAACACTCCTTCCAATGCAATAAATAATTATAACCTGATTTTTCTTTTTCTGGGTCAAGTAGATGGCCTATGAGATTTAATTGCTTTTTATAAACAGAAATGCAGAATTGCGATATAATACTTCCTAATTTTTTCATCTCAATTTGCTTTAAAACAAAATCGTCAATTTCACAACCAATAAGGCGTTCGTAGAATTTGAATACTTTTGAGCCATCAACATTTTCTCCGTTGTCGGTCAGAACGTCCATCCGCTCCAAATCTGTTCTGTTCTCGAAAAATGAAACGGGAATGGAAATCGGGATAAATAGTTGCAGACTATCATTATTCTCAATTAGTTTGAATTCATCGTGAAGCTTTGGAAAATTGAAATCTTTGAAATGCTGATAATAATGACCTGCTGCAAAAAGATTACTTGTCATCTTCTTACGTTTCTCTTCAAACACCTTTTCGTACAAGGCATGAAATTGCTTCTTTACCAATACCTCTTTGTAGTCGTCGAAAATATCTTTATCCGTTTGCTGTACTTTATAGCGAGAATCTGATCCATAAATGGTGCTGGTCCTATCGCAATCAAACAAATAGACAATACAATTGTCTTTAGATGCATTTCGATTGATACGACCAGCCAATTGTTCATCGCTATCAATAAGTGAACGATCTTTAAACCCCAAATCCATATCGATATCTATACCAGCTTCAACAACCTGAGTTGATACAACAATGACTTTCGAATATTCTTGTTCCTTTATGGAATTGATGATTTGCTTTCTCCTGAATTCTAAAATGTCACCAGAAAGCAAAAGAATTTTATATTCTTCAAAACGGCTGTCTTTATTAATGAGACTGAAAAACAATGCTGCGGTTTTCTTGGTAATGAACTCTATCAAGACTTTCACTTTCTCGTCATTTGATTCTGCATAGTGTTCTGCTTTCTCGATCATGAAATCTGATAATTCGATTAGGTAGTTTTCTTTCTCCTCATTTTCTGGTTTTTTTTTGTCAGCCAAAGTAAAGTCAAATAAAACCCGGCCTGCAAAATTCTGATTTGAAAAATATTGTTCACGGTTAGAAATCAACGAAACAAATGATCCTTTCAAATTCTCATGCAATGCATCTATTTTAGGAAGGGTTGCTGACATGATTAAAACCCGAATATTGAATAATTGGGCGTAGTTAGCGAGGAAATAGACAATCTTATCCCAATGATCGGGATTATAGGTTTGAATTTCGTCAATGATGACAATCGAATTGCACAACCGATGTAACAGATAGTTGCTCTCCTTTTCATTCCCTTTTAAAATGTCGAAAAACCGGACATGCGACATGAGAGCAATTGGGTAATTCACGAACAAATTGTCCAAATATAACCGCTTCTCATTTCCATACGTGCCATCTCCTTTTTCATGAAATCCGGCTTTTGAATGCAGTTGAATAATGGTATTGTTGTCAATATCTAAAGTTTCTTTTATCGAATTAAATGTTTGGGTGATTAAGGTTGTAAATGGGAAAACATAGAACACTTTATTTAACGAGGAATCGACATTCATCAGTTCGGCAGCAAACGCCAACGATAAGTTTGTCTTTCCCGCTCCAGTGGGAGCTTCAAGATAAAAGCATTTGCTTTCAGAATATTCTCTTAAATTCGAAATCATTTCGGCAGTAAGCTTTTGTCTCAGGATATTCAAATTTTGATTGTTCCGTTCATTCAGCTTTTCGAAAGGGAAAGATTGGTAATGTTCCAGATTAGAATACAAGTCCTTATTATAAGACTTCACGGTTTTGAATCGTTCGATAAGTTTTTCCTTTTCGTCTTTGCTTAATATGCCGAATTCATTGATTTCAATTTTTGTCATAAACTCGTTGGTTGCATAGAAATCAGAAGCAGTTAATAAGGAATAAAGCAGTTTGGTTGTTGCGAACAAACTGAAATATACTTCTGGATTATCAACCATCACTCTAAATTCACCAAAAATATCGTTAGCACCCTGATAGAAACTAAAACAGAAATTTTCATCTAAAAAGATGCGATAAGTTTTTAAAAACGAATAACAATCATTGATTTGTTGGTTGTCAAATTCTAATACTAAATCAATAGTTGGATTGTGATGCTTAATGATAGCTCCTGCAAAAAGAAGAATTGAAAAATACAGAATAAGCTCTCCATCTTCATTAACAATCTTGTTCTCAGCAACCTTTTTGAAGAAAACATTCGAAAAAAGATAAGCACCAAGCAAAGAATGGTTTGATTGAAACGACAACTGCTTATTCTGATCGAATAAATCATTATCCATTTTAAGAACCTGAAAATTGGGATTTACCTTGCCCAAATCATGGTAAACAATGGCTGCAAGAAATACTTCTTTTAGTTGGTTTCCCCATCCCATTTCATCTTTAACTGGCAAAAGCATCATGAGCTTTCCGATTAAAGAGTCTAGTAACACCTCTAATCCATGAGCTTCTATCAATTTCAGAACTCCTTACTCCGCGCAGTGTAAATTAGCGGTAATTTCAAAAATCATTTTCAAATCGGTACCGGGGAAGGTGGTTTCGGTCTGGTTCAATAAACTTGCCAACTCAGCGGCAGCGTGGTTAAACCTGGCAG
>CAISJJ010000005.1 GCA_903885595.1 uncultured Bacteroidales bacterium | reverse complement strand
CCCAAACTGATGAGCAGATCCTGATCATAATCGAATCTGACTGCTTTAAAAAGATGCATCATTTCGGAGTAGTGACCGTGGATATCGCCAATGACAAATTTTCTGGACATATGATTTTAAATTTCGATCCCTATCTCTTTCGGGGTTAGTTCACCAACGCTTGTGGTGAATGAAAGTAATTCCCGAAGACACCCCGGTGTTCTGCTGTGGGTAGGTTCATTGAGTTCGATTGCACCTTAATGAGATAAGAAATCATAATCTGTTCTTCGTGAACAATTTCGTGATCCTGATTTTTATTTTTTTACCACTAAGAGCACTATGAAGGCACAATGGACAAAATGGTTATGAGTAATCCAGATTAAAAGGCCTTACAGAATTCAATTTGAACGCCATACAACTCAATCATAATTTCTTTGGCCAAACCGTGTTTCCCGTAATGTTGACAGATTTTGTGGAAAGGATCCGAAATCCAATAATCCATAAATGCAGACTTGTAGCCAGTTGCGATGAGATGTAAAAAAAGTAATGATAGCGTAAGTGACTGGATTGGCAAATCTTCATCCAATATGCTATAATCTTCATGAATAAGAAACCTTACAATCCCGGAGGCGCTGCCCAATTCTGCCTCCATTTGTTCCATAAAAATCAAAGCAGCCACCATACCCTTTACATCGATATAGAGGAGGTTATTTAAATGGTCAATCCGTGGAGTTTCAGAACAACAGTAAATATCCATTTTTAGCAAAGCAGAAAGTTTTCGTATGCCCAGATCAACATCAATCCGGTCAAAAACCGGACTTTCGTAAACCCTGGTTGGGGTCCCGGCCGACTGGGTATAAAAGTAATTACCTCTCAGCTCAACGAGGTTGGGATTCGCTGGGATGGGAATTATTAAATGCTCCAATTTTTCAATCAGATGGTGTTCGTTTGAAAAATAAGGCATACATCGATTATATTCGTGAATAGCTTGCTGTGATGCCCGGCTGATGGTCATAAATTAAAGATTTCTGCTATTCTTTAAAGTTTAAAAAAAAATCTACCGGGATGTGGTTAAATGGGCTTACACTTAGTTAAGATTTTTTAGATGGTCATCTCCCGAGGCTTTCAATTTCGGTATCAGAACATTGTTTAAATAATCCTGTACCACTTTAGCAAGAAGGTCGTCATCCATTGATTTCATTGCGCCAGAAAGTGCAAACAAGACAATAGCAGCCGGATTTTCACCATTTTTAGAAGCAAATTCCGCCAATTCCCCAACCCTCTTAAGAATTTCTTGTCTCATAGAATTTTCTTTTTAGAAGAAATTATTTTCACAAATGTATGCATTGGAATAATAATAGCCAATGATTTTAACACACTTGCATTATGCTATGAATCATACGATCATCAATGATTCTGCAACAATGTTAATCAATCAAAACAGAATCCTTGATTTTGACTTCAAATTAGTTTTTTAATAGCTGTCAATAATTTCTCCTGCAAGAATTTCATCTGCGCCGCGGGAAGATTGTATTTCGGAAATTTAAACCTGACATGGTCATCCTTAAATCTTGGGATTATATGAAAATGTACATGTTCGATCTCCTGACCTGCTCCTTTTCCATTGTTCTGAAGGATGTTGAAGCCAGCATTATTGGGGGTTAGATCAGCCAAGGCTTTATTGATTTTCACCACGGTCCTGAAAACATTAGCGGCTTCAGTCTCATCCATTTCGGCAAGGGTACTGCAATGTTTTTTCGGCATCACCAGCACATGGCCGGGTGATATCGGGAAAATATCAAGGATCGCCAGGCTAAACTCGTCTTCATACACTTTGTAGGAATTAGCCTCACCGGCTATTATCTGACAAAAAAGACAGTCCATGGTTTCAAATTTATTTTTTCTTACCAGAAATCGGGATCCCATTCGTGGAATGTTCCCATGAGCAAAATTACATGTTGTTTCCCTTCGTTCCACCTGGCAAGGGCCAAGTTGAGGTTATTCCGGGTTGCGGCAACAGATAACCCGCTGTTTTCAGCAATGTAAAGTACATACATGTCGTAAAGCCAGAAGTAGCGGTCTTTTTCCTTCCACATTACAAGCAGGGATTCTGAAACCGCAGGACTATGAATCCCATATGCAAAGAAACCATCCGGTACATTTGGGTCTTTTATAAACCGCGGGAAGCCGGAAGAGGAAAGCCAGTCGCCAAGCGTGGGCAGATCATGGCTTGAGAACATCCGACGGCCCCCAAATTCCATAAACACCGGTTTTGGCGGCATTCTGTCCTCTATTTGCGGGAAATGGTTGACAATCCATTCCAATAATTCTTGTTCACGATTTGCTTCACTCATAGTCACATTTTGTTAAAGTTATCAAATAAATCATTCGATATGGCGTAATGGATCAATCGCGTTTCAAGATTCCTGCTATCTTCAAACTGTTTGTATATTTCATTTCAGCAGTAACCATGCCTTTAAATTGATTGTAGCGGTCGGAT
>CAISJJ010000004.1 GCA_903885595.1 uncultured Bacteroidales bacterium | reverse complement strand
GGCCGTGTTGGTTTTGGAGATATTACGATCGCCATAAACGCCAAGTGAAAACTCGAAAAACAGCTCCTGACAGGACTGCTGGCCCAACATACCACCCAGAAGGGTCAGATAGCTTAAATCGTTGATAAAGTCAAAATTGATCCAGATCGCTGATTTAAACGTTGCCCCGACCTGATAATAAGAAAGAATTCTGGCGGCCTTGACCAGAAACCGATAATGGTGAGCGCGGGACAACAGTGTGGACGGCGCACCCTGCATTTCCAGCACAGCCTGACGACCGATTTCTTCAAACTGAAAGGGCTGGATGATATCTGGCGCCAGGCTGTAGCCAATTTCAAGGTCCAACAAACCGCTGGCGGTTTCTGAAAACTGAAAATTTTGACCAAATGTCTTAAGACCATATTTCATGGGAAACCTCCTTTTATCTGGAAAAATGCCTGCCCGATTTGAAATGTTCCGGCTCGTAAACGCCTTTTACGGGTGGATGACAGATACCATAGCATACCTGGTAGGACTTCTGATGTTCCATGTCCAAAAAAGATTTGCTGGCGGAGGAGGCAATCGGATTGGACTGCGGCGCACACAGGGATGTCATTTTCTGAATTTAGTCCCGGATTTTATTTTCGAGCCCCGGCGGGCGGCATTGCATTCCTGGGGGGGGACTGCTAACCGGTCCTGCATAAAAACGATGTTGCGCTGGGCGGTTTTGGGGGCAATTTTAAACCGGCTGGCCAAGGTGGAGGCATTATATAATTTTGTACAAAATTTGGTCGTTTCTAAAATCAAATGATTAAACACTATATCAGTCTGTCATAACGCACAGATTCTCATGGAATTTTTGCATCCCATTGAACTGAGCCAGTGCCGATTATTGTTATCTTTGGGTTAATCCATATATTCCCACAATTCGTTCTGTTGGAGAAATATTGGGTCTGCGTTATTCATTATAAATTCATCAACATCCATGCCATCTATTGTCTGGGGTCGTTTAACACGCTTCTGCTTACCATTCATAAACACGGTCATATATTCTTGTTGCCTTTTTTTCTTTGCCGCCTTTTGTGCAGGAGTTAGCTTTTTCTTATTTTTAGTCATTTAAAATTACCTGGCTCATCGCTCTTTTGTATGGATGTGAAATAAAGAAAACCATAGCGGATTGACCCAATTCGCCATTCGCATTCTTATGCATTTTGCGCTCTTTTTTTCTCTAATTCATTAAGCCTATCAATCAAATCTTTTTTACCTTCAATATTCATCTCTAAAGCCATTTTATAGATTTGCTCAGCTCGTTCGTAATCCGGGTTATATTTTTTATTCATTGGCCAAAGATACATATCTCCCCAAGCAATATAGCTCCATACATTACCGGGGTATAGCTCAACCAGTTTCTTAAAACAATTATTTCCTTCATCAAAATTTCCAAGTGCAAAATGGGACTCAGCGATTGCTCTTTTCATATTATGCATTATTGACTCATTTGAGTCTGGAAAGAGTAAACAAAATTCTTCACAATATGCTATTCTTTTCTGATAATAGATCGTATTTTCAGTTCCTGCATTTCCAAGTTCCATTTCAAGATCCTGGCACCAATTATAAATTAGTTCGCATCCAGAGAAAATTGTTTCAGCTTGGCTAACGTCCCTGAATTCAGGTTTGAATCTACTTTTTAATTTATCCCATAACTTCAGCCAAGTATCGCATGCCTTTGCAGTTTCATTTTTTTGAAGGAGCGACTGACCTTTTTCCATCAATACATCGAGTTCATCACGATTTTTGACCGAGTGCGAATCTGATTGGTTTTTATTTAAACAACATTTCTTATATTTTTTCCCACTCCCACAAAAGCATAATTCATTTCTACCTATTTTAGCCATATTTTCCTTCCGTTTCGTATCTTTTTACCTATAAACGGCTCATCGCTGTTTTGTATGGTTAACCACTTTGAAACTCAACAATCATTGCATTGTCCTTGAATCCGGCAATCTTCAATGATACTAAAGGTATTCTCAATTCTCCTGACACCCATTTATAAAGATATTACCCTATGACAAAACGGCTTTGCTTGTCAAACAAATTGATGCATTCCGGATAGGTGCCCCTGGGTACAGGAACAACATAAGCCACAGCAGGTTTTTTTTGTGAGCGCGTGCAGAGATTTTTTAAAAATCAGTGATCATTTTGGCAGATAATCGGAGAACCGGGAAGGCGGTCGGAATGACAACTGAAAATTGACCATGTTTGATACATGCCGCTTTGGGATACCGCCAAGCTCAAGTACTTATCGGTACAACAGGCGGCCCATTTTCTGTTTTTCGAATCAAGCCTGGCTTACCGGATTTTGTGGTTGTTGACCATCTTGCAACGATTTGCATGATGGTCTTGACTTTTGTGCAATGTTCTGCTAAATGGTTGGCTATGAAACGCTATCTTTATGATCCGATAAAAAAAGATTTACAAAAGAAGATGGTTCTTCTGTCCGGGCCGAGGCAAGTCGGTAAAACCTGGCTTGCAAAGGCGCTAATGGATGAATTCAAAGCCCCGCAGTATCTGAATTTTGATAATATGGCAGATGCCAAGATCATCAATAAACAGTCATGGCCTGTCCAAAACGACTTGCTTATTCTCGATGAAATACACAAAAAGCAGGAGTGGAAAAAGTTCATCAAAGGCGTTTTTGATACCCGCGCCAACAATCAAGCCATGCTGATTACAGGCAGCGCCAGACTGGATACATTCCGGCAATCTGGCAAGTCGCTTGCGGGCCGCTATTTTCCCATGCGGCTCAACCCAATTTCCGTGCGTGAACTGAAAGATTCCGTACCACCTGATGAAGCACTGGCTCTTCTCAACCGGTTAGGCGGATTTCCAGAGCCTTTTTTGTCCGGTTCGGAAATGCAAGCAACACGATGGCGTAATCAATACTACACAGACTTGATACGCGAGGATATTCTGGAGTTCGGCAGGCTGCAGGAAGTGCGCTCCATGCGGCTTCTGCTCGAATTGTTACGATCAAGGGTTGGCTCTCCCATTTCGTACACATCAATAGCTCAGGATTTACAGATTGCACCCAATACGGTGCGACGTTATATTGATATCCTGGAAAGCCTTTTTATTGTGTTTACCGTGCGTCCCTTTCATACCAATGTAGCCCGGGCCATTCTGAAAGAACCCAAACTGTATTTTTATGACACCGGTTTTGTTCTGGGGGGTGAAGGAATCCGTTTGGAAAACACCTGTGCGGTTTGCCTGCTAAAACATGTTCAGTATTTGCAGGATATTATTGGCGAGGATATTGACCTGCACTATATCAAGACCAAAGACGGCAAAGAGGTTGATTTTTCGCTGTGCCAAAAAGGAAAAGCGACACATCTCATTGAAGTGAAGGCCTCCGATGATTCACTTTCAGCGTCACTTAACCTGTTCGCAAAGAAACTGCCCGAAGCAACAGCTATTCAACTGGTTCAGAATCTTCGGCGCGAACAGCAGAAAGATAACGTAGCCATTGTCGGTGCCGGCAAATGGCTCGCGCAGTTGATCGCATAACAAGCCTGACTGGGTGAACGTCTTTATGATTCCCGTTAATACCCTCTTTTAATGGCAATTACCTCTTCTTTATCCATTTTGCACCGGGTCCACGGCCTACGCACTCAACGATTTTTCTCTTCATCCCGATCTCTGAAAAGGGGCTTTGGAGAGGCCAACACGTTACGCACACGCTGCGGATCAACCTCCACCCCTTCCATCCGACCGCACTTTCAATCACTGCATGTTCCCGCAGTGTTTTCAGCCGTTGTG
>CAISJJ010000003.1 GCA_903885595.1 uncultured Bacteroidales bacterium | reverse complement strand
TCTTTCTCTGGGAAGGTCTCCATGATAAATGTCGGGGGGAACCACGATATCTTTATGATTTCTTTCTGACTTGAACATTTGGGAATCATCCTCAACAAGAACATCGAAATATTGAAGGTAGGGAGGACAGGATTGACCGGAATATGCATTTGGCATAAAGAAGGGAATTAAGGTTGAGGATTATTTAAATTATCCTGTGTTTCCACTAGCGTCTATTAATTTTTGTTAAATTATCTCGTATCTATTTTATGTACAGTACAATAACTTCTCAAAACCTTGTCGCCCTTTTGAATTTTGTTCCTTTGCGCTTCATTGCAAAATGGAACAGGTATGAACGTCGGCAAATATGTTTTCGCACAGATTGTGCAGTTTCTTCCGAAACGTTACTTCGAACGGCTGGTAATCAAACACAAAGACCGGACAGCCGGTATGGCACCATCCTACTGGAGCCATATGCTGGTCATTATGTTCGGTCAGCTCACAGGTTGTCATAGTCTTAGAGAACTCACGGATGTCACTATTGCTCATGCAAAAAGGTCGTTTCACTTGGGATTTGGAAAGGTTCCAATCAACAGAAGCGTCCTTTCCAAAGCTAACAGCCTCAGAGACCCTGAAATCTTTGAGAAGTTTGCCTTTTACATCGTGTCTGTTGCCCAAGCCAAACGCATCACAAAAGAGTTTGAACTCCACGGAAGATTCTATGCCATTGACTCCACTACCATCGACCTGTGCATGTCTGTCTTTAGATGGGCAAAGTTTAGAAGTACAAAGTCCGGCATTAAGATTCATACCCAGATTGATATTGCCACTGAAATACCGGTATTCTACAGAATCAGCCATGCAAATGTGCATGATACCAAGTCCATGGATTGGTTTATCTACGAACGACAAGCATGCTATGTGTTTGATAGAGGCTACTTTGACCTCTCCAGACTCTTCGCAATTGAGCAGGCGGGAGCTTTCTTCATCATACGAGAGAAGTTTCATCCTGATTATGAAATCACTGAAGGTGAAGACTTGCTTGACCGAGATGACAATATCCTGCGAGACCAGACGGTCAGATTCACAGGAAAGCGTAACAGTGAAAACTATCCGAGTCCTCTCAGGCGCATCGTATTCTATGCCCCTGACCTTGGAAGGACCTTCACCTACTACACAAACAACTTCTATCTCAAAGCAAAAGACATTGCCCTTCTTTACCGCTACAGATGGCAGGTTGAGCTGTTTTTCAAGTGGATTAAGCAGCATTTGCGTGTCAAATCCTTTTGGGGAGAATCTGAGAATGCTGTTCGAATTCAGATACATGTCGCCATCATCACGTATTGTCTCATCGCCATTATTGAACACGACCTCAAACTGGACAGGCCTGTCGTTGAGGTCATGCGTATCCTTGGCAACTCCTTGCTGGTCAAGGATCCCATTCAGGAGCTCTTGGCTTCTGTTGAAAATAAAGCTTATGATGATAACAATTCCCAAATGCATCTGGACTTCAAATATTTTTAACATTTTTTAATAGACACCAGTGATGTGATTCTCTATATTTGTGCACAATCTTTGTTCAAATATTTGCCACAATATGACGAGGTGTTTCCCCGTATTGCCCAAAAAACGGGCAATTGTCAATTTGTTTTTATGGCCAACAATATTTCTAAACCTGATATAGCTATCTTCAGAAACAGACTGACTGATGCATTTAACACATACAATATGTGTAGCGATGATTATATATTTTTCATGGATGACACCTATTACGCTAATCTACTCGAGCAGGGAGATGTTTTTCTCGATAGCATCGGTTGGTCTGGTTGTACTTCCACGATGGAGGCAGTTACCTTTGACCTTCCGGTGGTAACACTTCCTAATAATCTAATGCGTGGCAGGCAAACCATGGCAATATTGAAAATGATAGGCTTGAATGAAACTATAGCAGATTCATTAGACAATTATGTGGATATCGCCGTCAGACTTGGTACTGACAAACAACTACGAGAAAGAATCAGGAAACAGGTTTCCTCGAACAAACATAAACTTTATAAGGATAGAGAATGTATTGATTTCCTGGAGTCATTTTTGAAAAATGTGGTGGAAGCTTAATGGATCTTTATATGAGCAAACCAATATCTTCAGTTTCTTCAAGCCTTTCCGAATTTCTTAATCTGTCTCTCGACAGACAATTATATCATATTTGACCGATTTATCCTAAAAAAAATCCTCTTTGTTACACTTCTCTTTCGTTATGTCAAATTTTAACAAAAGAACTTTTGTAATTTCCTGAAATTTTTCAGGATGTTCAATCCAATCCCAAATACGTTTACCAACAGGGTTCAAACCAAAAAAATTATCCTTTAACAAGATACAATGAGTTATTAACTTTTAATTGTTGAATGAATACTAATAATTAGAATATATGCGTGGTTTTTTTGGAGTTTTTGGTAATGACGAGACTAACCTGAAGGAATCCTGGGAAAGACACCTCATTAGCAGAGATGATTTAATGAAATTGTCATTGCCCTGCGATATCGTGTTACCCGCACTTTGCATGACTGAATTTTTGCCGCTGTCCGATGTGCAAAACAGAAGTCAAGCCATTCATGAGCCTGACAAAGCAAATTCTTATCTCCGGGAATTTATTGGCCTATCTAATACAGAAGTCGCGCCTCATTTTGTTGGTTGGTGCCGTTTGGATAACAAAGACAATCTGTGCAGTCTGATGCAACTCCCATCTTCCACCGATGAACCTGGGGTAATTATTCGGGCCTGGCAAATCTGGGGCCCGCAATGCGTGGAGCATTTTATCGGGGACTTCTCCTTTGTGCTATGGGATTCGGTCAGTCAGCAACTGTTTATGGCAAAAGATCAACTGGGTATTCGCCCCTTGTTTTATTATCAGCAAAATGGCTTGTTTATTTTTGCCACCACAATTGCATTGATCAAGTCTGCATTGGATCACGTCCCGGCTTTGAATGAATATTACATCGCCAGAGAGCTGCGAAATTACCCGCCTTCGGTTGAAGAAACCTTCTTCAAGGAGATTCACCGCCTCAGTCCCGCCCATTATCTTATCAAAGGGAAAGACAAACACGTGGAAATCAAACGATATTGGGAGCTCACCAAAATGAAGATGGATCAGCATCTTACAAATGATGAATATCTGACGATATTAGGCAAGCAACTGAATGAATCCATTCTTTGCAGGATAAGAAACAAAAAGACAATCGGTTGTCAGCTCAGCGGGGGAATGGACTCCTCTGCCATTGCCGTACTTTTATCCCGACTCACCGACAAAGATTCGATCCATACCTATTCTTTTATTCTCAGCGACAAAACACGGGCGTTTTCTGAAAGGGGCATTGATGAAAAAGAGACACAACAGCTCATTCTGGATTATGCAGGTTTAAACCGATCCAATCACCACGAAATTGAAGAATTTCATTACAGTTCGGTATTTGAACAAATGCAAACCCAAATCAGGGTGATGGGAGGCTATGCCGGCACTGATTGCATCTGGCAGGATACCCTTTTTAAAAAAGCCGCTGAGACTGGAGTAGAAGTTTCATTCAGTGGCTTCCCGGGGGACGAGGGGATGTCGAATCCCGGTGGAATGTATTATTATGACTATATCTACCATTGTGACATATTAGGCCTGCTGTCTCATTTATGGCATTTCAGGCTTGGTGGGGTCAGGCAACTGTTAAACTATATAAGATTTGCTATCTCCGGAACATACGCTCCCAATTATAAGGCCATTCAGAAAACAAGGGATCGGCTAAACTCAAATTCATCGTATGCCAAAACGCTTAAAGATGATTCCTTCAGATTCTATCCGGGTTATAAAAAATGGATGAAAAGTCAAATGTGCCGTCCGCATACCTGTCACCGAACGGAATCGGAAGGAGCCTATGCCAACCAATATGGAATAGAAACCGTTTATCCGCTGGCCGACATTCGATTATTGCAGCTGGTATACAGTCTGCCAGTAAGACTTTTCAGACCCAAACCATACACCAGGGCTTTATTCCGCAATCTGTGCATCGGTATACTTCCCGACAAGGTGCGCATGCAGCCCAAATTCAGCGGAGCCATGACATTGGCCTTTGCCGAATACTGGAAAAAAACACAGGCTGAAGAACTAAAGGATTATAAGCTGAAAAATCATACAGGGCTTATGATTGAAACAGATGGATTTGACAAATTCGATG
>CAISJJ010000002.1 GCA_903885595.1 uncultured Bacteroidales bacterium | reverse complement strand
TATTTTCAAAAAGTAAATTTTTTTGAGGGGTTAAGCTTGCTAATCTTTTTGCATATTGGTAACCTCTAAATTGGGAAAAAACTTCCTTTGGTCCTTTTACAACAGTTTTGTTTTTTTGATAATCAAAAAAAAGTGTTACGATTTTATTTGATGCAGGCAAACTCAAAAGTTTTACTCCCATTTCTTTGAGATGATTTGCATATTCCTGGGTTGTTTTTATTTCATCGTCATCAAATATTATCTCGGCTTCTATTTTAAGCGGATGTTGACCGGTTTGTAAGTACCTATATTCAAAACCTGGCCAATCTAGTTTTTTAGGAATAAAGCTTTCTCTAATAGCCGATGCTAACAATATTACTATTGCTTGCAAAATAGAAGTTTTACCCGTTCCATTATTACCGATAATAAGCGTTTTTCCATTTACAATTCCGTCAGAATTTGTAAATAAAAAGGTTTTGGGTTGTAAGAACCTTTTATAATCTTGCAATGTTATTGTTTTTATATTCATATTTCTTCGCCCATATCAACGAGAATGTAATGATTCTTGTTTGTTTTTATATTTACCCTACCATTCGAGCCAACAACCCAGAGGCCCATGGGGACAAATGAAGTCCTACTTTTATTGAATGAAATGGCAATAGCGGAAAGTTTTCTTGGCTCAACATCAAACTGCTGCATAAGTTCTCCTCTGGCCTGAAGAACATCAATCTTTCTGGTTACGCTATAGATACGCCAGCATGCAGACGCAGCCCAAGCGCATTGATAACCTTTAGTATAGTAGCAAATTCAGGGTTTCCTTGACCGGATAGAGCCTTGTAAAGCCCCTCGCGCGCCAGTCCTGTATCTCGTGCCAGTTGTGTCATACCACGGGCGCGGGCAATGTCGCCCAGTGCCTTGGCGATAAAGGCGGGGTCGTCACCAGCTTCATCAAGGCAGGCTTCAAAATACAACGCCCTATCCTCTTCGGTTTTAAGGTAATCTACCGTGTCGTAAGGGGTAGTTTTAGTTTTTGCCATGGTACTCTCCTATAGGTTACGCGCCAGCGTTAGCGCAAGTTTGATGTCGCGTTGTTGAGTGCTCTTGTTGCCGCCCGCCAGCAGGATAATGATTTGCCCGTCGCGCTCGGTGTAGTACACGCGCCAGCCACTACCAAAGTGCAGTTTCAACTCGCTGACGCCATCGCCAACAGGTTCAACATTGCCCGGATTCCCATCTTGCAGCCGACGAATCCGCGCCTCAATCCGAGCCTTTACCAGCTTGTCCGACAAACCCGTGAACCAGTCTTGGTATTCGTCTGTTTTCTCAAGTTTGATCATACGTCAATTGTATTCCATGGGTTACATAATGTCAACCGTAATCTACAGCTTGGTGGGAGAGGATAAGGTGATTTACAACAAGGCAAAATCGGGTGGATCAGTTTTCTTTGGCAAAGCCGGGGCAGTTTTAATAATCGTTAAAGTGAACTGCGAGGTATTGACCAACCGGCTAACGGATTCCTTCCGGTTTGGATTCATCGGTCAATGGAAGATTCCTTCACGACACATCAAACACCCGAAACCCCTGATTACCGAAGCAGTAGATCACATGCCGGGATATTTTCGCTTCGGGATATTCCTGTTTCAATCCCTCCACATAACCGGCGATCTGTTTGGTGTCTGCCTCT
>CAISJJ010000001.1 GCA_903885595.1 uncultured Bacteroidales bacterium | reverse complement strand
ATCCACCATATTGCCTGTGATGGATGGAGTTTAGACATTCTTCTGCATGATTTGGCAATGGGCTCGAAAAGAAAATCAACTGGCAGTTCACCACGGATAAAGCCCGTATCAAACTGAGAAGACTTTATCCGTCATATGATAGTTGACATGACACTAGTCGTCATTGGGGTTTGGCAATGAAAAGATGTGGCTATTCAAAATAAAGGTATTCATATTTTAAATAGTAATGCCGGCTGATGGTAGTGCCACGACCATCGAAAAAAACTTCCACTTCTTCGGGTTCCCCTTCTTCATTATAAGAACGGTTAATTGTCATAAACACATCGCCGTTCTCATCCATCTCCTCCTCGGTTATAACTTGCTCCTGGTCGTTCCTGGTGATACGGGTCTGATTTGGTTTAGCCGTAATCTCCTCAGGGCTGGAAATCACCTCTCCGTCAGCGTCAAAGAGGGTGTGGTTAACCATGGTGTCATTTTCCCATTCAAATGCTTCGACCTGTTCAATTTCCCCTTCATCGGTTGTAATTGTTTTTTTTACCAGTTTGTTAGCATCATTGTAAAGAAAATCAATGGTATCGATCGACCCGTCCTGGTAGTGTTTCAAAATACGGATTACTTGTCCTGATTCATTCTGTTCAAATGTTTTCTCTTCGGCCAGTTCATTCTCTTCAGAATAATAGGATTCACGGATGAGATTTCCCTGTAAATCATAACCATATTCAATCTTTTCCTCAAAGTCGCCGTACCTGTTGTACCTGATCTCAGTCAGGGGCTTCCCCTGCTGATCAAATTCGGTGTAATGGTGCGGGTGTCCCTGTATATCCAACTCTTCATCATTGATGTCCCTGATAATATAGTCAAATTGGGTTACTGTGATGCTTTTGGTTTTTCTTTCCATTGAATTTTCTGTTAAGATTACCTAAATAAATTGAGGGATAAAATTACGGCAATTACCTTAATGATGAATTTTTTTTATTTTTTTTTCAATTTGAAGCAACTTTTTCAGCCATTACATTGTCATTATATAGTAATCCTTCCGTCTGGCCCGGGAAAAGAAAGTTATTAACAACGGCATCACCTTTTGGGTTATTCCGGATTAAGCCATATATATCCGTAAAATGAGACTCAAGTATTCAGATGAGGTCCTTATAAAGGGCTTACGGCAAAGGAAGCAGTATTATATTTCATACATCTATCGGGAATTCACCCCGATCGTAAGGCACCTCGTACAGCAAAAGTCAGGTAATGAATCAGATGTGGATGACTTGGTGCAGGAAGCCATGATAATTCTATATAAACGAAGTCTTGCTGAGCCCTTTAAACTGGAATGCAGCCTGAAAACATTTTTTATTTCAATTTGTAAAAACCTCTGGTTGCAGCGCCTCGATAATAAATACCGGTTGATGTATCAATCAGAATTAGAGGTAAATGAGCCCAGTCACGCCTATGCCCTCGACGAAATGGAAATCAGGGAGGAAGACTCTGTCAAGCGACGTTTGTTTTATAAAAATATGTTGGCTTTGCCGGCCGATTGTCAACAGATCCTGGAGTTGTACTTCTTAAAAATACCCTTCAGGGAGATCGCCCGGCTTATGGGTTTAAAAGATGAACTTTATGTTAAAACACGAAAATATGCCTGTAAAAATTTATTGCGTAAAAAAATAATGAATGATCCGGAATATCGCCAATACTTTGAATATGAAAGACCTTGAGATTACAAACGAATGGATTGACCGTTACAATGAAAATGATCTGACCGAGGATGAAAAAGTTCTCTTCCGAAAGCGGATGGAAAAAAATCCGCTGTTGCGAACAGAGGTTCATATTGATGCCTGCCTGAACAAGTTATACCAGGATGATGGCACCCTGGACCTGATGAAAAAAATTAAGAATATCAATAAAAAAACCGATCGGGACGAAGGATTATGGTCTATGCTTATTGCAGCCTCCTTTCTCTACCTGATCGCGTTTGGAACTATGGTGAGTCTGGTCCGGATTGATCCGGGAAATCTTGCGCTTAATTTAAATTTAAGGAGTGTCGAAAATCGGCTGGTTCCAAATGCGAAGATTTTTCCAATTGATATTTTTGAAGGCCTTAATCAGGTAAAAAGTATTACTCCTGATGCACGGCGGGAAAATTCGCGTAAACAGCAACTCGCACTCAATTATAAACCCCTTGATGATTTTGAATTGCTTGTTGGTTGTGTAACGCGTTCAGCTCACCTGAGCCTGATCGCTCCATCCTCCATCCTGACACGGCCATCTGGTTCTTCTGTTGAATTTAAATGGGTATGTCAGGGCATGAAGACACCTGTAAACATTACATTTTTCAATAACAGGGGCAAACTTGTTTTTGAAGCAAATGAGAAGGAGGGTGAATCATATACACTTGTTACGCAAGATTGGCCGGGTGGCGTTTACTATTGGAAAATTATCATGGAGGAGGAAATGATATTTATGGGAAAACTCATCCTGCTCTAAATTCTTAATTACTGAACTCATGAGAATGATATTTTGTTGGATCACAGCATTACTCCCAGGGATCATGATTCCGGCAATTCCGGGATTGATTGAGGCTCAAACTTGCCAGATGCAGGATGATTTTGTCAGCACACAGCAATGTATTGGTCCTGAGGATGTACTATTGGAGTATTCCGTTACCGACTCCTCTGCAATAATATATGCAAATACGGGAGATTCAATCCTGCTCGCCTGTCAATCACTAAACCCTTTGTTCTGGATGTCTCATAAATCATTCAGGAGAACAATGAAATCAGCTGATCGAAACGGATTGACTCTTGCAGGGCAGATTCTTTATCTCTATCTGATCAAGCCCGTTCAGAGTTTGCTTACAGGAAAGAGTCGTCTCATAATCAAACCTGATGACCGGTTATCGGATCTTCCATTTGAAGCCTTAATCAGGCCCGATGATGATTATACGGTACAGGGCAATTCCGTAATTCGATACCTGGTCCAGGATTACGAAGTTATTTACCGTTGTAACCAGGTTTCCAGGCAGGAGGCTGGTGTGGAAAAAATGGATTTGAATCCTGGTCTTTGCGATGAAGATCAATTTGCTTTCCTTGGTTTTTCTCCTGTGTTTTGCAATCACCCGGGATTAAACGAACTTCCGGATTCCAGGTATGAGATTGCTGAAATTGGCTCCTTATTCAGGCAAAGAGGGCTGACATCCTGGTTGTTTTTGGAAGAATATTCGGGCAAGGAATATTTTAAATCATTGGCGCGCAGGGGGAAAATTATTCATCTTTCGACCCATTACATTACTGAAACGTCTGACCATGGTCATGGTGGTTTTTTATTTTGGGGTTATGATCCTTCCGGGATCCATGGAAGGCAAAATGAGGAAGTTCTCACAATGGAAGAAATCGCCGGATTGCATTTACAAGCCGATTTGATTGTTTTGAACGCATGTGCCTCCGGTATTGTCAAGCTGAAATCAAGTGGTCCCCAGAATTCATTGCCTGCAATTTTCTTACAGGCCGGAGCCCAAAACATACTTTCGACACTGTGGAATGTCACGGATCGGCTGGCTGGTGAATTTATGGTCAATTTTTACCGGTTATGGCTGTCAGGAAAAACATACAGCCAGGCTTTACGTGAAGTGAAATTGCAAATGATCAGTAGTCCCGAAACTGCCTTGCCGACCATTTGGGCGCCCTATGTGCTAACCGCAAAGTGAAAATGTTTATTTCACCGCGATCGTTTCAATCTCGATCAACGCTCCAAGGGGGAGTCGTACAACGCCATATGCTGCCCGTGCAGGTGGGTTCTCCGAATAATAATTACCGTAGACTGCATTCATTGCCGCAAAATTGTCCATGTCGCTCAGCAGGCAGGTTGATTTGACCACATCTTTGAATTCATAACCGGCTTCCGTTAAAATTGCTTCAATATTCTTCATAACCTGCACAGCTTGTTCTGTGATCCCGCCATCAATAATCTTCCCTGTTTCCGGATTTATGGGTATCTGTCCCGAGATAAACAACATCCCGTTTATTTCAACAGCCTGGCTGTATGGTCCGATGGCCTTCGGGGCATTGGGGGTGGAGATGATTCGTTTCATATATACGATTTTAGATTTACTATTTACGATCAGCAATTTGCAATTTGCATTTTGCAATTTGCTATTCATGATTTGCAATTTCAGACATTTTTGCTGTTAATCAATATTTCGCTACCTCGCTACCTCGCTACCTCGCTACCTCGCTACCTCGCTACCTCGCTACCTCGCTACCTCGCTACCTCGCTACCTTACTCTGCATAGTCCCTGAAATCCTTTTTCTTATTGAGTTTCATGTCCTGAAGAATGGAGGCTTTTACATTGATTGAGAAATTCCAGCTCTGTTGTGCTCCTTTGGGAATCCAGCCAAATCGCATTTCCCAGCAGTGCAGGTCCCTGTAAACATCGATAGATGTATAGGATAATTGGCTGTTCACAAAATCCCAACCGGATGTCAGTGAGATTTTCCATTTAGGGGTGATGTTCAGCTGACCATTGAAACCCAGTGTCTGAGTTATCTTAGCATCACGGGTCTGAGTGGAGCTATTCCAGAGCTTGGAATAATGAAAATTGTAATTCACTGAAAAACTCCAGGGAATATCAAAATCGACGTAATAGTCATAATAGTCCACAATGTCTTGACGCTCCATGGGTGTTCCCTTATTGGTTGTTTTTTTTCCTTTCACCTTATCAGAAGACAATGTGTAGTTAAATCCTGCATCCCAGGTTGTATTATCCAGCCTGATCAGCCGGTGGTTGGCCTTCCACTCAGTCGTGTTATATCGTCTGCCACGCGAATCATGGGCATACATGTCCCAACTGCTGGAATATTGAATGGTCAACCCTTTAATAATGGTACTGCGTCCGCTGATCGTTATGGGCGACCAGTTAAGCGAATCGCGTGCAATATCGTACGAACACCTGATAGTGAGGTCATCGATAAGGGGGATTTTTTTTTCTCCTTTTACAGTGTCTTTCCGGTTCCTGACTTTCATCTCAAGGTTATTGCTGATGGCAAAAGTGATCATACCCGATTTCTGGCTTGGTGGCCCGCCATAAACACTCCCTTCATAAATTGAATATTTGGTGGGATTGATGGTATTGGTGTCGTTTTCAATATACCTGTAGTATCCCAATCCCGGGGCTCCCCAGTCGGGGGTATATGAAAATGAAACCGATGGCGTAACCATGTGCCTGATTGCCTTCACCGGACCACCCTTGATCTGATACATGCCGTATAGCCGGGTATTCAGCGATGAGGAAACACTAAAATCAATGGCATTTGAAAAGCCGGATTCATTCCTGGTTTTATATCCGGGCAGTATGGTATCACCGGAGTCGGTTATTGTATCGCTTTGGTAATATTTGCGTACGGTTTTAAGATACATACGGTCATTGATGTTCAGGGAGTTTGACCAATTGATAAATTTCAGGATTCTGAAAGTGGCGTTAATGGGAAAAGAGTGACGCATGCCATTTTGCATGGAATCGGCCCAGTTCCCCTTCAGAAAAACAGAATCATAGGTATTGTAACGGTTTTCCATGTCGAGATTGTACTTCATGCTGATTTGCTCATACCAACGCATTTTTCCTGCCGGATTTTGCCTGCGGAAGGGATAGAACTGGTTAACCGAAAAGGAAAGCTGGGGCAGTGTTATATTTATTGTTTTGTTGAGGGTGTTCTGGCTATGGTTGAAGTTGAGGTTAAGGTAGTATTTTCCTGCAAAGTTGGTCGCATAGTTTACGCTGGACTGGAACGTGTTTGAGAGATACGATTGGGCGCTTGAAGCGAGGTTATATTTATTGAAAGTATTGCTGACGATATTTACGTTGGCTGAAAAACTGCTTCGCGGACGCGCCTTTGGGTCCTGGCTGTGTACCCAGCGGATCTGGAAATCCTTCGACTTTTGATAGTCAGGTGAATCAGCTGTCCCCAATATGTTTTCGGCATAACTGAAATTAAAAGATCCGTTGTAATGATATCGTTTATTGTACCTCATTGTAGGCTTTATGGCCCAACTTCCGTGGGTATAGATATCGGCCTGAACCTGCAGGTCGAAATACTGACTCATGGCCCAGTAGTATCCGAAATTTTCGAAATAGAAACCACGGTCTTTTGACTCTCCATAGGTGGGCAGCAGGATTCCGGAACGCTGTCCGGTCTTGTTCGGAAAATACCCAAACGGGATCATCAAAGGCGTAGCCACTCCTGCAACATCCATATAAGCAGGCCCGGTAATGACGCGTTTGCCAGGGATTACTTTTCCCTTGCTGAACTTAAACGCAAAATGAGGATCTTCCTGCAGGTCGCAGGTAGTATAGGACCCCGACTTGATGTAGGTGACATCATTTTCCATTTTCTTTACAATCGTCCCATGCAAATAACCCTGATCTTGTTTGGTAAATACTGTATTGATGAAACCTCTTTTGGTAGTATAGTTGTAATTAATGGTTTTGGACTTGAAAGTCTGGTCTCCCTGTTTAAATTCAGGTGTTCCGACTACTTTGCCGGTTGAGTCTTCGACACCGGTCGCATGAACCTGGTTATTTGGAAAATCGATCTCAACGTACGCGGCTTTAAGATTGATATCCTGGTATTTTATATCAGCATCAAGGTACAGAAACACCTTTTGTCCCTTGATTTCAAATCGCAAAGAGTCCTTTGATGAATAATCAACTTTGTCATTCAGCTTGTTCTTTTTCAAGGCTTTGGTTACACTGCTGTCGGCTTTTATGGAGTCACCCGCAATGGAGTCTTGTAAAAGAGAAAGTTTGTGGATTGAATCGAGCAATATGGAATCAGGGCTGGTAAATTTTATTTGAGAACCAGACACAACGACAGAATCTCCTTTTTTTTGCCTGATCGTATCCTGGGCGATCACTTCTGTGATTTGCAGGAAGGAAAGGACCAACAAAAGAATGATGGGGAAAGGCCCTGTTAATAATTTCGTTAACAACTTCTTTTCTGAATTCTGAGGTTAAAGTTCTATCTTTGTTTTGTAAAAAATTCAGAATAAAAAGGCGTTGGAGACCGTTATTCTTAGGGTTTCAAAACTAATCACAATTATTGAAACTCTCGCTTTTTTAAGATACTTTAACAATCCAATATTGCGGATGCCTCGATTTATCTGGCTTTTGCCAGCGATTCTTATTTGGATACTGCCCTGTGACTTAGTGGCACAAAAACGAGGTGTGATCCGTACGGTGGTGATCGATGCCGGACATGGCGGGCATGATCCGGGCGCCATCGGTCGACTGGCCAAGGAGAAAAACATCAACCTGGCTATTGCCCTAAAACTTGGGAATCTGATTCAGCGAAATTTAAAAGATGTAAGGGTAATTTACACCCGCGACAGGGATTATTTTGTTGAATTATACCGCCGTGCTGAAATCGCCAATGAAAATAAGGCCGATCTTTTCATCTGTATTCACTGTAATGCCAATAATTCCCATTCACTCAAAGGTGCAGAAACCTATGTTATGGGCTTGCATAAATCGCAGGCAAACCTGGAAGTGGCCAAGTTTGAAAATGCCTCCATCCTGCTTGAGTCTGATTATCAATCGACCTATAATGGTTTTGATCCCAATGCCGACGAATCTTATATCCTTTTTTCCTTAAATCAGAACTCAAATCTTGAACAAAGTACCGAATTTGCAGCGGGAATCCAGGCTGAAATGGAGGAGCGTGTAGGAATGAACAACCGGGGGGTGAGGCAGGCAGGATTCATCGTTTTGTATAAAACTGCCATGCCGAGCGTTCTGGTTGAAGTCGGATATCTGAGTAATACGACAGAAGAAAAATTTCTGGTCTCCGATAAAGGGCAGGAATATATTGCATCTGCCATTTTCAGGGCATTCAGAAATTTCAGGGAAACCCTTTCAAACAAACCTGCTGTGAAAAAACCGGCGGCGAAATCCTACGAAACTGATCGCGAAACAAAAGCAGCAACCACTGCAACTGATAATACGGAGGCTTCTGTTCAGCGATCGCGGAGAGATCACTCAAAACTACCGGGATCAGATCAACAGGGTACAATCACATACAGAGTTCAGATTGCAGTAACCACGAAAGATATAGGAGTAGATGCCCCCAGGTTTTCCGCCTACCGTCAGGTGAAAATGTACCAGCATGGTGGTATGTACAAATATACGGTTGGAAATGAAACTACACTTCAGGGCGCAAAGCGGTTACTTGATCAGGTGAAAGGCCGGGGAATAAAGGATGCCTTTATTGTCATCTTCAGAAATGGTGAGCGTGTTTCTCAGGAAGAGTCGAACCAATTGCTGGGAAAGTAAATATTATTATTTGTAAGTTTGCATAAAAGTGATACTGTGAAAATCAGGAAAGAGATTAAAGTCGGGATTACATTTGTGATTGCAACAGCCATACTCATCTGGGGACTGATGTACCTGAAGGGTTTGGAGTTGCTGAAGACAAGCCGTACATTCTACGCGGTATACGACCAGGTAAATGGTCTGGTTGCCGCAAATCCGATATCAATCAAGGGGATGAAGGTTGGCCAGGTAAAGAAACTATATTTTGACCCGACCAATCCGAAGAATATCATTGTTGAGCTCTATGTGCTTGGAGATTATCCCATTGCGAAAAATTCATGCGCACGAATTTTTAGTTCGAGCTTGCTGGGAGCACCTGAAGTGGAAATCATACCAGGCGATTCGAGCCTAATGGCTGAAAACGGAGATACACTCAAATCATTGATCGAAGCAACACTGGGTCAGGAGGTTAACAGGCAATTGCTCCCTTTGAAAACGAAAGCAGAGAATCTGATCAGCTCTATTGACAGTATTGCAATTATCGTGCAGCAGGTACTTAATAAAAACACCCGTGAAAACCTGGTTGAGGCGATCGAAAATGTTAAGCAAACCCTTCAAAATATTGCCCATACAACACAAAATCTCGATACCCTGATGGGTTCCCAACGCAACAACCTGTCCAGAATCATTTCCAATGTTGAATCGATTAGCAGCAACCTGAAACAGAATAATGATGAAATTTCAAATATCCTCACGAATTTCTCCAACATTAGCGATTCACTTGCCAAAGCACGCATCCCCTATACCATTGCACAGGTAAATAAGGCTGTTGGAGATCTTGATCTGGTGCTTCAAAAGATCAATAGGGGAGAGGGAACGGTGGGTCAGCTGCTTTCCAACGAACAACTCTATAAAGAGGTTGAAAAAGCAGCCCGTGACCTGAATCTGTTACTGGAGGATATCAAAAAGAACCCGACAAGGTATGTAAAGGTGTCGGTGTTTTAGAAGTTGGCAAGTTGGCAAGTTGGCAAGTTGGCAAGTTTGTAAGTTGGTAAGGTGTGAATGGGAACATTGTAATTCGTAAAGCTGACTGATGATTTACCACACAAAAATGTCATTTTTGGAGAGCGGTCGGCGTTTTTCTTCCCATCTGAAATTTTTCAATTTTCGTTCGTTGAGGGGTACATCCTTTTCGGGAATCAGGTGCGATTCAACCTTATCGATGTAAGTAATGCTTTTCAATTGATTTTTTTCCAGGTATATCAGCATATCACTCGATAATGCGATATTGATCCCGATCAGGGTCCGGTCCTCCTCACGGGAAAAATAGATGGTTTGAGCATTGCCCAGAACCCTTATTTTGTAAAGCTCATTGTTTCTGAATTTTGCAAGTACGTTGCGTCCCTTGATTTGATTGTAGCTGCCTGTATCATCTTTCGATATAATGAAAGCTGCGCTGAACAGCTTCAGTGAATCCGCCTCTCCGTTTCGCATGGAAAGCTTTATTGAATCGGCCGAAAGCTGGTTCGAATCCGACCAGATCACAGGATCATGGTACATCGTCATTGATGAATCCCGGCTTAAATAGGTTAGTGAATCACACATACCCTGCAAATTGTCACGAAAGAATTTCACCTTATAAAAACAAAATACGTTTTTGATATTTTGAGCAGTATCAAACGTGGCCCGCAGCGTATCGGAATGCATAAACAACGAATCCTCTTTTTCAACTATTACTGCAACAGCGCTATCGGTCATATAGGCAAAACCCTCTTTTCGCTGGATCTCTCCATAATTTCCCATCAGCAGGATGTTCTCTTTCGTATCAATCAGCAATGCTTTCCTGAAGACCTGCCCATATCCGCTTGTTCGTTCATAGTACATGCTGTCGCCGGTAAGAAATGTTTGTTCGTGGTAAATGCGTGCCCGGTTCCTGAAACGTGCCACATTCAGCACGGTGTTGTACCATCCGTTTTCGCAATAAATTGAATCCCGCTTATCCTTGCTGATGATATGTGAAGGGCCATAAAAGAAAGCAGTTTTCGTCATGGTGTTGTACATGAGCGTGTCGGAATTCATCGTGTAATCAGGGTTGATCAGGATCACCTTATCCTGGAAGAAAAATTCCTTTTTATCCGTGTAGTAATAACCATGATGACTTACAAGAACATTATTGCCATTCACAATCTTTCCCCAGTAATTATATTGCGCGATCTGGGTCATGCGGTTGTATACCAGGGTATCGGTTGTGAGGGTGGTTTGATTGTCGATCAGTCTGACATTGCTGTTGGCATTGGCAATTTTGGTGTTCCCGTTATAGCGCAGTGAGTCGCTGTAGAGATTCAGTGTATCGCTTAATTTAACACGCACATTGCCATAGGCTATTACCTTGTTTGCCCCTTCATTGATATAGGCGCTGTCGCAATACAGGAAAGCGCTGTCGTGGTTCATGACCACATTCCCAAGGATACGGGGACCATCAGGGTAAATATCCTTGTTGAACTGCCATACATCGCCTGAATACTGGATCCGGGCAGGAGGAGGGGGCTGTTCCTGCGAAACAGCCTTAAGCATCGATAACAAAAGAATCAGGAAAATAAAACAGGGAATCCGGGTCATTAAATCATGTATAAAGCCGCAAAGATACTAAACTCAATGTTACCAAAATTAATGAACAATTCCACCAGGATGTTCACAAAATCGGTAATTTTGGATTCTCTTTAAACTATTTCCGCTGATCCGATACAATGCCCGGTGGAGCCTCGTAAATTTAACATGGGTATTGCATCTGGCCGTATTGTGAAAAATTAATATTCTCAGATGAAACAGATTTTTGATGCCAGGAGCAACCATGCCGAAACCCGGCAGAAAACAGGATATGTCGCACGCGAAAAAGCTACCCAGGCTGATTATGACCGTATTGGTTTTATGTCGGGACTTGAAGTTCATCAGCAGTTAAAAACCAAAGAAAAGCTATTCTGCCACTGTCCTGCCGGCATTTTTCAGAAAGCAGATGATTACGATGCCGAGCTGATCCGCCATATGCGGCCAACCCTAAGTGAACTTGGCGAATATGACGGTACCGCACTGATGGAATTCAGAACGCGTAAAAATATCATTTACCGGATTAAAAATGAAACAGCCTGTACCTATGATGTGGACGATACACCTCCTTTTCCGTTGAACCAGGAGGCCCTGTCGCAGGCGATCGACATCTCGCTGTTATCGAAACTTAAAGTGGTTGGCGAGGTTCACATCACGCGCAAACAATATCTTGATGGCTCCATCCCGACCGGTTTTCAGCGTACCGCCA
This sequence comes from uncultured Bacteroidales bacterium, assembly GCA_903885595.1. Lineage (GTDB taxonomy): Bacteria > Bacteroidota > Bacteroidia > Bacteroidales > FEN-979 > CAIVAT01. The sequence goes on along the minus strand of CAISJJ010000001.1, from coordinate 8,286 downwards.
TCATTGGGATTGAGGGCGAGATCCAATTGAAAAACAAAAAGGTCCGGCTGATTCAACTAAGCCTTGAAGAGGACTCATGCCGCGAAGTTTCGGATATCGGGCATGTTCGTATTTATCGTACCGACCGGCTGGGCATGCCGCTGATTGAGACCGTTACCTATCCCGAATTTAAAAATCCGGATGAAGTGAAAGAGGGAGCCGATTACATCCGGTTCCTGAATCGCAGTACCGGTAAAGTGCGAAGCGGCATCGGCTCAACCCGTGCCGACGTAAATGTGAGTTGCAAGGGTGGAACAAGGGTCGAGATTAAAGGGGTGGCCCACACGGGCTGGATGCCTGAATTGACCCACATTGAGGCTTTCAGACAATGGGCTTTGCTGGCCATCAGGGATGAACTGAACCGGAGGATCAAAGATACGGCAAACTGGAAAATTTCATCCAGGGAAGTCAAGGCGAAGGATTTTAAACTTGAAAATCTTGGCGTGCCAAAAGACACTACACTGAAAGTGTTTGTGGTTAATCTTCCTCAATTCCAGGGAATATTATCCCACTTTACCCAACCGGGGAAAATGTTTGCCGATGATTTTTCAGACAGGCTGAAGGTAATTGCCTGTATTGAAAAGCCAAATATGGCACATTCTGAAATGTTTGAGGATGCAGTTGGTGAGAGAGCGTGGGCTAAAGTACGGTCTTTGCTTGGGAGCAGGGAGGGCGATGCCCAGCTTATATTCTGGGGCCCCGACGATGATATCAAAACAGCGCTTGAAACCATTGAAGAGCGTTGCAAGCTTGCTTTTTCAGGCGTTCCGAACGAAACCCGGAAATCATTTGAAGATGGGACAACGATTTTTGAACGCGTACTGCCGGGTGCCGACCGCATGTATCCCGACACCGATTCAGCGCCCATCCCGCTTGAGGATGCAGCCATTGATGAGGCGGTGAAGCGGATTCCGAAACTTGTCAGCGAACGTATCCGGCAATTAATGGAATGGAATGTTCCGGAGGATACCCACACCTATATTTTGAAAAACAACCTGGTTCCCCTGATGGAAAAGGCTCATGTTGAGTTGAATGTGCCAGCCCGGTTTACGTCATCCTTATTTGCCCATACATTGAAACATATCCAGGGACAATACCCTGCATTGCCTGAATTTACATTTGAAAAGGTATATGAACTGTTAAAATACCTCGTTGAACGGAACCTGGATCTGGCAATTGCCAAAAGAATGCTTTTGCATCTTTACCAGCACCCGAAGATGGACTTTGAGTCTATCCTGATAACCCTGAATTTTAAAGAGGTTTCCAAGGCGGAAATACTTGGAAAAGTTCCATTCCTGATTAAAAAATACAAGGAGATCAGAACCTCTCCCGATGATTCGGCAGGATTGCGCTGGGTAATGGGAAACCTGAATAAACTTGCCACCGGCAATATCTCGCTGAGGGAACTCAGCAAGGGGATAAACCTCTAATGCAAGTCAAAATGCAAAATGCAAAAATCAAAATTATCGTTCTCTACGTGTTAAAGCACATAGCTAACTATTTTGTCACGCGTCACGCGTCACGCGTCACGATTTAACCACCAACTCACCAATTCACCAACTAACATGAGCGAAGATATTTTCCAGGGATACAAAGGCCGTGCACTCGATGTACTGCAAAAATTTAATGCCAGGGTTTGGGCCAGGGTTCGGGTCGACAGCAGCAGGGGCGTTTTTGAAGGCACCATATTACCCAGGGCAGAAAACACGGATGACAAGCACATCGTCCTGAAAATTTTTACTGGCTACAACATCGGTGTTGATATCGATGGCATAACAGGGATTGAAGAACTTGGTTACAAGAAGGCCGTTTATAAAATTCCGGAGAAGGAGTTTCCCTATTCAAAAGATAAACCCAATGTGAAATTGCTGGGAACAGGCGGAACCATTGCTTCGAGGCTTGATTACCGCACAGGCGCCGTGATACCCGCCTTCTCGCCGGGAGAATTATATGGCGCTGTTCCCGAACTGGCTGATATCTGTAACCTGACAACTGAGAAGTTGTTTGCCGTTTTCAGTGAAAACATGGGCCCCGATCAGTATAAGAAACTGGCTGTTGCGATTGGAAATGAAATTGAGAAGGGTATCGATGGAATTATCATCGGCCATGGAACCGATACCTTGCATTACACTTCAGCCGCACTGACATTCATGGTGCAGAATTCGCCGGTCCCCATTGTGCTGGTTGGCTCGCAGCGCTCATCCGACCGCCCCAGTTCCGACGCAGCGCTCAACCTGATGCACGCAGCCACAGCGGCGGCTCATGGCGACATTGCAGAGGTAATGGTATGTATGTTCGGGCCAACATCCGATGAATATGGATTTCTGCATAAGGGAACGCGTGTGCGAAAGATGCATTCGTCATACCGGTCAACGTTTCGCACCATCGGGGATACGCCACTGGCCACTGTTACCCGGCAGGGTGTTGTTCCCATCAAGCAGGACTATCATCGCCGGCGCAAAGACCGCAATGTGACCATTATGCCCTATTACGAGGAAAAGGTGACCATGATTTATTATTATACCAACATGCAGCCCGACGTGATCGATGCGCTGGTTGCTGCTGGTTATAAAGGGATCATCATCATCGGCACGGGACTGGGCCACGTGAACAAGCCGATCTACCCGGCCATTGAACGGGCCATTGCAAAGGGTGTGGCAATTTATATGACCGTGCAAACCCTCTGGGGATATGTGCATATGTTTGTTTATGATACCGGTCGTGACCTTATGGCCAAAGGGATCATCCCGGCCGAAAATATGCTTCCCGAAACTGCCTTTATCAAGCTAAGCTGGGCCCTTGGGCAAACCAGCGACCTCGCCAAGGTCAAAGAGATCATGCTAACCCCCATCAATAGTGAAATCACCCCACGTGAGCCTTACAACGGATATCTCATATACCAGGGTGGCGTACCCGAAGTGGAGGACTTTATCAGGAAGTTCCATAAATAAATAGCGAGGTAGCGAGATAGCGAGGTAGCGAAATAGCGAAATAGCGAAATAGCGAGATAGTCAAATAATTAATCGCGAAACACCAACAAAAATTAGCTCCGTAGGAGCTTGATTTTGGTAGCCCGATGGCGAAATAATTAGCTCCGTAGGAGCTTGATTTTGGTAGCCCGATGGCGAAATAATTAGCTCCGTAGGAGCTTGATTTTGGTAGCCCGATGGCATTCATTTTGATTTTCCGCTCCGTAGGTGCGGAATGATAGTTCCGCTTGTGGTATAAAATTTTGTAGATCAGTCGTCTGAAAATCTCTTCAACAATTCCCTGTATTGTGAGAAAACGGTTGCCCTTGAAATAAATCCGAGGTATTTTCCATTGTCCAGTACCGGTAAATTATACCGGTCGCTCTGCTGGAAAAGCTGGATCACGGTGTCCATTGAATCTTCCGGCTTTATTGCATAATCGGGCATGAACAGGAGATCTTTTACGTAAGTGACATCATAAATTGACTGGTCGAACATGATTTGCCGGATGTTGTCGAGCATCACCACGCCATAAAATGTACCCTCATGGTTTACCACCGGGTAAATATTGCGCGTAGATTTAGCCACGATCTTTACCAGCTGCCCCAGGGTAGCTTCCGGATCAACCTTTGTAAAGTTTGTCTCAATCAGCTGCCGGGGCGACATAAATGAAAGTACAGCTTTGTCTTTATCGTGTGTTATAAGCTCTTTCCGGGCGGCCAGTTGACGCGCATAAATTGAATGGCTCTCAAAGATGTGGCAGGTGAGGTAGGCAATGGCCGATACCATGATGAGCGGTGTCAGCAGGAGATATCCGCCGGTAATCTCAGCGATGAGAAAAATGGCTGTGAGCGGGGCATGCATCACTCCGGCCATCACTCCGGCCATTCCAACCAAAGCAAAGTTGCTTTGTGAAATGTTTAGTCCGAAAACTGTATTGAAAAGTGTTGCGAAAAAATAACCGCATATGGCTCCTATAAAAATGGCAGGGGCGAAGGTGCCCCCGATGCCGCCACTGCCTTGGGTCAAAGCCATGGCGACAACTTTCATGATGATCAATCCGAAGATAACAATCAGGAATGACCAGTGGTTTTCCTTCAGAACGCCAAATAGTGTTGAATTGCCTATGATTTCCCCATTTCCGTTGATAACCTCCTTAAGAACGGTATAACCTTCTCCGAACAACGAGGGATAAGCGAACATAACCAGGGCAAGCAGGCTCCCTGCAATGGCTACCCGTGGAACCACCGAAACTTTCTTTAAGAATAATTCGATAACAATACTTCCGCGGATGAAAAATACCGAGACCAACCCCGTGAAAACACCCAGCAACAGGTAAAATGGGATGTGACGAAGAATAAAGGGGCTGTTCAGTGTAAAAGAAAACAATACCTCATTCCCCATCAACAGGAATGAAACGAGTGAAGCTGTAACTGTCGTGATCAGCAGGGGAATCAACGTGGTTACCGTGAGATCGAGCATCAAAATTTCGAGTACGAAAATCGCCCCGGCTATCGGCGCTTCAAAAATACCGGCTATCGCCCCCGCTGCACCACAGCCAATCAGTAAGGTGGTGGTCTTGTAATCGAGCCTGAACAACCGGCCAAGGTTAGAACCGATCGACGATCCGGCGAGTACAATTGGAGCCTCTGGCCCAACCGAACCCCCAAATCCAAGAGTTAATGTGCAGGCAATCAGTGAAGAAAAGGTATTGTGCGGCTTGATCTGACTGTTGGTTTTCGAAATGGCGTATAGCACCTTGCTCACCCCATGGCTTATATTATCCTTTACAATATACTTGATAAACAGGATCGTAAGAATGATGCCAATTACTGGAAAGGCCAGAAACAGATAATAGATGCCATGGTAACTGAATCCGTTGGTGAGGAAGTAATTTGTGTAATACAGGGTGTTTTTCAGTGTTACGGCTGCAAGTCCACTGCCGATGCCAATCAATATACTGAGGATCAGTATGAATTGGTGTTGTTTAATGTGACGTAAACGCCAAACCAGCAGCCTTCCGGTGATTGATTTTGGGAGCATATTGGTGCAAATGTAAACTTTTTTCCTAACCCTGACAGGGTTCCTTACCCTACAGGAGACCCTGAGAGGGTATCAATAAGAAATTGAGTAAAGAAATTCAAATCCCCACTCCCCGCTGATGGGGAAGTATATGCTGCGTAAACCCATTTCGATGGGGGCAATAAATCGCAGGAAATGAAAATCGAAGGTTAGTTCTCCTCCAACCGACTGATAATCATTGATATAATCTGAATTATTCCCCTGGGCCCAGTCGTAAAAGAGATTCATTTTCAATCGTTTAAGGTATATAACAGACCCGAAGCTGAAATCGGGATACCAGATGGGAAACTTGTAATTGAGGCTAAGGCTCAGTAAATTATCGTCATATGCACCGGAATATCCCCGCGGATAAGAGACGAGATTGGAAAACGAATAGGCATAAACATTTTTTTCGTTACGTTGCTGATACCCGCCGTAAAGCCAGATCCCCTGGTGGCGGATAAACCCAGGAAAATACAGGTTTGCAATGGCGCCGAATATCGAACCCAGGTCGTTGCCTCCAAACGGTGTGTGCTGATAACTAACATCTATTGATTGTCCGAAATGGGGATAAACATCTTTTTGGTTTGATCGCTGATATTGTGCTGCCGTAATACGGTAATTCATGGTTTGGATCCATCCGGTGGTAAATTGTTCAGGTGTGGTGGAATTATGCATGATCCCGATAAGGTTTGTTCCGATGGCGGGTTGCACAGACCTTGAATATCGTCCATGCGAGAAATCCCAGGGAATACTGACATAGGCTTTGAAATTGGTTTCCTGCCAGGTAAACCGATAGGTTTCATTACTTCCCTCATATCGTGCATAGCCTGCCCGGTTTCCAACGTCGAACCGGAAAGTAAGTTCAGGGTACCATCCCTGGTAGCTGATACTTGTATAAAATTTTCCGGTTTTTTCATTGATATCATATTCCCAGCCGGCGCCTGCAAACAGGGTGCTGAGCGCATTTTGTGAAAGGACCATCACCCCGGGCCTGAAGGTCAGGTTGCTAACATCAAATGAAACCGGCGCCCAGCTGTGCGGATTAAAGAGATGACCTGCTTTGGAATATCGCCGGGTGGGGTATATCTTCCCCTTAATTGAATCACGCACCAGGTTGACATCATCAAGTTGATTCATTTTGTAAATATTCCTGAGAATCACGCTGTCCTGGATGTTTACCCGTTCCTGTTGCGCCAGTGGTTCATCCAGCCTGATCGAATGGTCATTCACCTCGTGGATCGGTATCCAGGTCGATGTGTCAATGCCTGTTTCAACCACCATTGCGCCGTCGGAAGTATAGTCAGAATAGATCATGTATTTCTTGTCGGATGTGAAATCAGGATCATATCCCGCAAAACGGGCCGAGGTGATCTTATATTTGGCCTTGGTAATGGTATCCAGGGCATAGAGGTTCTCAACACCTGAGTAATCGACGCTGTAAATAAGGTATTGTTTGTAAAACCACGATGGACCGTTGAATTCGTTGAAATAAAATGGAAGCAGATGACGGATGGTCCCCGACGAGGTATCGAGTTCTGCTACGGTTTCTCCCTTTTCGGTTAGAAGCGTAAAAATGATCTTTTGAGCATTGGCCGACCAGTTTGGTGTAAGTGCCATACAGCCTTCAGGGATCGGGTATTTGCGAAGTACCCGTCCTCCGGGGATTTCAAGGATGTCGATCGAACATTTATTTACTGGCGACACATATACTGCAGCAACCCGGGATCCATCCGGTGAGATGATGGGGGCAAAATAGCGGGTCTGGCAGGTCAGTTCATGCTTTTTACGAGTAACAAAATTATACATCCTGATTTCAGCAAAACTGCGGTTACTCCATCGCCTTCCCTGTTCGTATTCAGACCATACAAGCCAGTCGCCACCTATGGAGGTGGTTCCGCTGATATGGGAACCGGGTGTGAGCAGCCGTTTTTCTTTTCCTGTTTCCCGGTCGATCAGCACGTATCGCGGAACATCATCCATAGAGTTTTTATCGGCCAGTATGGTCGAATCATTCAACACAAGTGGGTGATTGTACACGGTGTAGTTTTTCGGATTTCGCTTTGTGATATATCGCACCTGCAGATGGTTGGTCGCCTTTAGTTGCCGCTGCCAGGCCGAATCGAGCGCTGCCATTGACTGGCGGTAGATCGCGGTTTTCCATAATCCGGTCGATTTCCTGATTCCGCTGTTAAAAGGAACAACCATAAAAGGATATTTTGCCACCCGGTCGAGGGCTTCATTCCACACGCCGGCGCCATATTCTTTTCTTGCCTGGGCTACGATGTAATACCCCAGCGAATAAGCATCAGGAGTAAATGTTTTAAAGGATCCCAGGGTTGCCTTATCGTACGAATAAGGGCCCTTCTCAACGATCTGGGCACGCAGCGTACTTTCAAACATGGCCGACCTGCCGCGTCCGGTTTTTGTCAGCGCTGTTTCAGTCACGGTTGCATCTCCTTCAAGGAACCACGATGGTACATACAATCCGAGGAGCCCACCGGTGATCTGTTCCCCGAAAATGTAATAGAGCGCCTTTGAGAAGCCTTGGTTAATCTTGCTGATCTGCACGGCATGACGGTATTCATGGATGGCTAATTGCTCAAGCCACTCCTCGGCATATGTCTGCTGCGGTGCACACGGGTACATCTCTATACGTTTTGGCGCCCATACAGTGATCCCGTTGGAAGAGGATGACTGGTTATGCAGGACGATGGGAATACGCGGTACCCTGGCGGTTAGAGAGGTTGTTTCATGCCCGGCCACCAGGTCCATGATATTGGCCAGATACTGCGCCTTGCTTTCAAATGATTCAGGAAATATTATTTGGTACTGCGGCGTTTTAATCTGCCGCCAGCGGATTGAGGCTGGATCCTGACCTGTGCTGTAATATTGGGAGCTCCCGTTAACCGTAAGTAAAAAACATGCAATCGAGATGATCAGGATCTTAACTTTCGTCATTTCACGATGAGTTTTCTCACAAACCATTGATCGTCAGCCTGGAGCATCAGGGTATATACTCCCGGTGAAATTGGACGAAGGTCGATTGTTTCAAGGAAATGATCAGTTTTTCCAACTTGGGAAGATTTGTAAATGATTGATCCGATCTGATTGTAAACCAGCAGAATAACTTGTTTTTTCATGAACTGATCAAGGGTTATGGTAAATCGCCCGTCGCCCGGAACCGGATAGATGGAAAGATGTTCTGTCACTGGTT